>JASHOT010000058.1 GCA_030040965.1 Candidatus Sulfotelmatobacter sp.
ACGAGGCCGTGCGCCGAAGCGATGTTGATTATCCGGCCCCAGCCCCGGCGTTTCATCCCGGGCACCGCGCAGCGGCAGGTGTGGAAGACGGCCGACAGATTGGTGGCGATCACGGCGTCCCACTTCTCGACGGGAAAATCCTCCACGTTCGCCACGAACTGGATGCCCGCATTGTTGACGAGGATATCGATGCGGCCGAGCTCGCGGCCGGCCTCTTTCATCATGCCTCGCACGCTCGCCTCATCGGTAATATCGCAGCGTAGCGCGAATGCTCGCACGCCGAGCGCCGACAGATCGACCACTGTTTCCCGCGCTTCTCGCGAAGAATTCCTGAAGGTAATGGCAACGTCCGCGCCTGCGCTGGCCAGAGCCAGCGCGGAGGCCCTTCCCAGCCGGCGCGCGGCTCCTGTCACCAGCGCCGTTTTGCCGCGCAGCGGCTTATTTCGAACGTCGTTATCGTCTTCAGGACCGACTGGTTCAGCCACGACTGGGCGAGGCATGCATGGATTCTACAGCCGCCGTCGCGCTTGGCACATGAGTTTGAAAGGATAGAGCCGACAGGGGGCAACGATTTCCTATGCTTTGCGGACGAGGCGGTCCAGCACTCCAGGCAAGCTGGAAGCTTCATGTTTTTTCAGAACGACGGCGTCGGCTTGATCGGTGGCACCTTGCACCAGGAGTTTTTCGTTGTTGAATAGCAAGACCACGGGAACTTCAGGCCGCTGGCGCTTCAATTCGCCGGTAATCAAAGCAGCTTCCGATCCGTCGGTGTCGAGATCAATGACGACGGCATCCACTTTTTCCTCAGAAAATCGAAGAACACCCTCGGATCCGGAGACAGCGCTGAGGACATGCCATCCGCAGTCGAGCAGCAGCCCGCTGCGCAGGTTCAATTCGATTGCCCCGCTGCCAATGCAGAGAACGATTTTTGTCTGTCGTTTTGACACCGTGTCCCTCCAGCGACTGCGAAATCACCGCCGGGGTCAACGGCCATACGCGGTTCAAACGCTATTGTGCTCCCTGCCGGATCCAAAATGCCGTGATTGCAAGCACTCACCTTTTGTAGGAGGTAGACTTAATAGCAACCATCTTTAGTGTAATGACTAACAATGATTACTTAAAGTATTGCATCATATATCCGCCCATTTGGGGCCATCCCGAAATCACCTTTGCGGATGCCGCTGGAAATCTTGTCAGCCCTCGCGCTAGAATCGCTCGCATGGCAGAGCCACGTACGGTCGTGGTCTATTCGCGCAAGGGATGCCATTTATGTGAAGTGGTGAAAGAAAGTCTGTCTAAGCTTTCGCGCCGCGGTGGATTCACCTGGCGCGACGTCGACGTGGACGGCGATGCCGAGCTACGCCGTCAGTTCAATGATGAAGTTCCCGTGGTTTTCATCGACGGCCGCAAAGCCTTCAAATACCGCATGGATGAACAGGAATTCCTTCGCAAGCTGGCCAGCTGATCTCGACATTGAAAAGCGGTAGCCTTCCAGTACAATCTCCTGCGGCATGCTGCGCACGCAATTGTTCGCCGATCCGCACAATGTTTTTCTGCATGATCTAATCCTTCAATCTTGCCGCGGCAATCCCCAGAAAACAGCGCTGGTTGATACATCCTGCGGACGCAGGCTCACCTATGCCGAATACGGAGAGACGGTCGAGTCACTGGCCCACGGAATGATCGCATCGGGAATCAGGCCCGGAGAGATGATTGCGATCTTCCTGGCGAATTCGTGGGAGTTCTGCGTCGCTTACCATGCCGCCACGCTCGCGGCCGCGATTCCCACGCTGCTGAATCCGACCTATCGCGAGCGCGAGGTTCGCTATCAGCTGGAAAATTCGGGTGCGGTAATCCTAATCAGCGACGGAACGAATCTGGAGGGCATCAGCCTGGCTGGACTGCCAAACCTTCGTCGCGTATATACCACGCGAACTCCGATATCGGGCGCCGATCCATTCACTGATCTTCTGAAATCTGCCCCGCTGAAATCAGCACGCGCGAGCATTCCAGAGCCGGCCGAGTCCAGTGAGAAAACTCTCGCCGCTCTTCCCTACTCCAGCGGCACGACTGGGCTTCCCAAGGGCGTGATGCTCTCGCATTACAACCTGATTGCCAATGTGTATCAGTTGCTCGGGCCACATGCCACAACTCTCACATCGGCTGACAATATCCTCTGCTGCCTGCCGCTCTATCACATCTATGGACTGAACGTGATGCTCAACCCGCTGCTCATGTTGGGGGCAACGCTCATCATCACGCCGCGTTTTCACGTACAGCAATTTATGCAACTGATGGTGGAGGAGGAAGCCACCATGATGCCGCTCGTCCCACCGGCAATCAATGCGCTCTGCCAGGCAGCCGAAGCCGGGCAGTTTCCAAAAGATCACAAGGTGAAATGGGTGAAGTCCGGAGCTGCTCCGCTTGCGCCTGACCTGCCGCGCCGCTTCACCGCGTTGACCAATATTCTGGTTTGCCAGGGATACGGCATGACCGAAGCTTCTCCGGTTACCCATCTCGGATATCTCGATCCCGAACTCTATCGTCCCGACTCGATCGGCCATCCTGTCGCGCAAACCGATTGCCGCGTCCTGTCGCAACCAGATCTCGACCCATGCGACACGCCCGATGACCTGACCGAAGTCCCCAGCGGCTTGCCCGGCGAGCTTGTCATGCGCGGCCCGCAATTCATGCTCGGATATTGGCAGGAGCCGCAAGCCACGGCCGCTGTGCTGCGCGATGGTTGGTACTGGTCGGGAGACATTGTCACGCGCGACCGCGAGGGCTTCTACCGCGTCGTCGACCGGCGCAAAGAGATGATCAAGTACAAAGGCTTCCCTGTCGCTCCGGCGGAAGTCGAAGCCGTTCTGTTGGAGCATCCTGCGGTCAAGGAGTGCGGAGTCATCGGCCGTCGCGACGCGGAGGCTGGGGAAATACCGGTTGCCTTCGTCGCGCTCAAAAATGGCTTCGTCGACAGCTCCAGGCTCAGCGAAGAACTCTGCGCATTCGTGGCCGAGCGCCTGACGCACTATAAACAGCCGCGCGAAGTCCGCTTCATCGATGCCGTTCCCAAGACCGCATCCGGCAAGATTCTACGTCGCGAACTGCGCAAAGCGATGGGTTGAGCCCGAGTCGAAACTCGATAACTACGCTTTTCCCTTCGGTGGCGTCATCCCGAGCGAAGCCGTCTTTCAGGCGGAGCGAGGGATCTCGCGCGGAGTGCCACGGCGATGCACGCGAGATCCCTCGGGCCGCTCGTAGAAACGCGGCCCGTCGGGATGACGCATTTGACCAAAGTCCTGCAAGTCGAAACGGGGACTTTTTTCACCAAGAAGTGACAGGCATTTGACACGCTCCTGACAATTCCCCGTTTTATCCCAAGCACACTACGTTCCGAACACGGCCTGCTGACACAAAGATAGCGGGCCTCTACCGTCAACTCCGCGTCGTTCGCGCCTTTTAGCGGACTGAATTCAAGCATCGTCTCACCCAACTTCAGTTGGCGTCATTCACAGGAGGAATGTCATGAATCTGTCACAGCTTGGAATATGTGCCTGCGCAACGGCCCTGCTGGCCGCCAGCACGCTCGCGGCGCAGCCGCAGAAAAGTCATTCCGCCGCGCCCGGCGGGATTTCCGTTGTTGCTTCCACCGTTCCCGCCAATGGCGACGTGAATCCCTACGGACTGCTTCGCGTTCCCCGGACGACAGGTTCGCTGGTTGCCGGAAATCTGCTCGTGAGCAACTTTAACAACAGCTCAAACCTGCAAGGAACTGGAACAACCATCGTGCAGGTTGCGCCCAATGGAACAACCACTCTATTCGCGCAAATCAACGCCAGCACCCTCCCCGGTCCCTGCCCCGGCGGCGTGGGCCTCACCACCGCGCTGGTTGCGTTGAAAACCGGTTGGGTGATCGTGGGCAGCCTGCCCACCAGCGATGGAACTTCCGCCACCGCGCAAGCCGGATGCCTGATTGTGCTCGATAGCAACGGCAATGTCTGGGAAACCTTCTACGGCTCGCTGATCAACGGTCCATGGGACATGACGGCATGGGACGGTGGCAGCAGCGTGGATCTATTCGTGACCAATGTGCTGAACGGCACAGTCGCCGCGGGAGGAAAGGTCGTGCACGGCGGCACGGTGACCCGCCTGCAACTTGCGGTGACCGAAGCCGTGGCTCCCCTCCTCGAATCGATCAGCGTGATTGGTTCCGGATTTGAGGAGAGGACTGATCCTGTCGCTCTGGTCATTGGCCCGACTGGCGTAGGCATCAACGCGTCAGGCAGCATGCTTTATGTGGCTGATTCGCTCGAGAATCGAGTGGCGGCGATTCCCGATCCGCTCACTCGCGTCACCTCGGCGGGAGTTGGGGCGACGGTGTCGCAGGGCGGGAGCCTCAACGATCCGCTCGGCCTTACCGTCGGAGCAAACGGCAACATCCTGACCGTCAACGGCAATAACGGTCTGGGAATCGAGATTACTCCCAATGGTCAGCAAGTCTTCCGCACGCTGCTCGACGACAACGGCACTCCGCCGGGAAATGGCGCGCTGTTCGGGCTGGTCGACGCGAAAGGCAGTGGACTGTATTACGTGGACGACGACACCAACACGCTAAACCTGTTCCAGTAGCAACTGGGCCATCCGTGGCCCGTTGCATTCGGTAACCAACCACGCATGCGTCATCCCGAAGGCCCGCGTTCTCACTAGCGGGCCGAGGGATCTCGCGTGCAGCGCTGATCCACCTCGCGCGAGATCCCTCACTCCACCTGAAAAACGGCTTCGCTCGGGATGACGCAACCGTTGGGAAACAGATACAGCGGCTGAATTCAATCAGGTCTCTTAATGCACCTATTGTGAGCTCGCGCTCTTCTCCGCAAGTTTCTGCGTCGACAAAAACTTCCACAACGTTTCGTTGGCGTTGAGATCCTGGCTGGTCTTGCCGATTGAGTTCTCCGGCTCGTATTGCTCGCCGCCCGGCCATGTATTGCCCGCCCCTTTCACGCTGAAGAGCACGACCGAGGCATCGTGCTGGCATCCGCTATAGGTGTCGACCTTGGTCTCCATAGCGCCTTTGCCTTTGGCTTCGAGTTTGCTCTTCTCAGGTTTTTCGCCGCAGCGATCGATCTTCGCCCAGGCTTTCGCGCTGTCTTCGACCGAGAGCGTGGCGAGGTCGAGGTTGTGCTCGGTGCCTCCGTTATAAGGAACGATCGGGTCCGATGTGCCATCGATCATGACCATCGGCACCGGCCGCGCGGGCAGGCAGATCATCGTCTTCGGCATGGACGCCCCCACGGCACCGACGGCCGCGAGACGATCGCTGAGAGCGCAGCCGAGGCGCAGGCTCATGAATCCTCCCTCGGAAAGTCCAGCAGCATAGACACGCGACGAATCAACCGAAAACTTCAAAGGCAGATCGTCGAGCATCTGATTGAAGAAGCCGATGTCATCCGTTTCCGTCTCATGCCGATCCTGGTCGCGGGTTTGGCCCTGCTGTCCGCCGCCGTTGGGATAATTTCCGCCTCCGCCACCACCCGGATAGCCGCCTCCTCCACCGGGATACCCACCACCCCCGCCGGGATAGCCGCCGCCGTAACGGCGCCGGCCCTGTCCCGGTCCCATCGTCTGTTGGCGTACCTGCGGGCGGACGCCGACGTTCCATCGTCCATGCAGCGCGAGGGGATAAATTGTGATGATGCCGGCTTTGTCGGCCAGTTGGTCAAACTGCGTGAGCCGCTCCATGTCGTCGGCATCCTGCCCCATGCCGTGCAAAAGGATCAGGACGGGGTAATGCTGCTGCTTGTCATACCCTTTAGGCAGCCGCACCATGAAAGTGCGATCGACATCATCGACGGTGACTTTTTCCTTGGTTTCCTGCGCCCGCGCAGCCGGAGCGGCCAGAAACACTACAACGCCTGCAGCCGCCAACCACGCGGTAAGATTCGCCAGTTTTCCAGAGTTCATTCTGTCTCCCGAAAGGCTGACCCGGAAGACCCCAAGCAGGTACTAAGCACTTGGAAGCATATGCCTTTGTCCGAGTTGGCTCAAGGGAACATTCTCCAGGCCGTTTTCGTACCTCGCATTATCAGCCGGCAAGCGCTCGGCGCTCCGGCAAGGAGGGTTACCATGCATGACATCACGGGCCTGGCAGCGGTCATCATGATTTTCGGCATGCCCACGGCAGCATTTGCGTTGTATACGTTTTACAAGGTGCGCAAACTGCGTACCGAGGAACGGCTGGCGGCGATCCAGCGGGGTGTCGACGTTCCCATGCAGGCGGAACTTTCTGAGTCGGCCCGTTCGCGGCGCTACGGAATCTTGTCGATCGCGGGCGCCGTCGGCTACATGCTGGCGTTCAGCATCCTTGCCCGCTACGAACCGGATGCCATGATGGCAGCCGCTTTCGGGGCGATTCCGTTCACGCTGGGGCTGGGATTCCTGCTGGATTCGGCGTTGATCCGCCGCGACGCGCGGGCCGTCTAAAGCCACTGCGCCCGCGTCATCCTGAACGCCCGCGTTTTCGATGGCGGACGGAGGGATCTCCCTCATATTTGGATATTGGGGAACCACTTGGCGAGTGCCCCATCCTAACGTTGCGCTCTTTGCAACGTTAGGGTGGGGATTTTGCTTTCACTCTCCCGTCAGAAACCTGTACTGCGCTTCGTTCAGCGGCACCACGCTAAGCCGTCCCTGCCGTACCAGAGGCGACTCGGAAAAGACGTCACTCGCCTTTACTTCGGCAAGCGTAACTGGCTTGGAGTTGGCCCGGCCTGCTTTGATTTTCACTTGAGGATTTCTTGCGTCGGAGGCTTCCACCGACACGACTGTCGCCGTTCCCACCGCGCTCTTCTCATCGCCGGTGTGATAAATCACCAGCCGCTCGCCCGGTTTCATGCGCGCCAGATTTTTCAGCGCCACCGGATTCGAAACCCCATCCCAGGTCGTGGTTTTTTCCCGCTGCAGGTCGGCAAAGGAATAGGTGGAGGGCTCGGTTTTCAGTAGGTAGTCCATAGTAGGTAGTCCATGCGTCCTCTAGTTTGGTTTCTTATTGGGATCGGGCGCCGGCGCATCCTGCTTGGGCGGAGCGCTGGAATTCGAATTGCCGTAAACCGAGAATTGGCCCTGCGGCCGCTTCAGCTTGATCGTGATCTCCATTTTCGGCTGATTAATGTCGTAATCTTCCCCGTAGGTCTGAAATCCCTGCGCCAGCACCTGTACTCGCAACTTGCCGTAAGGAATGCCGTCGAAGTACGTCTTCCCGTCAAGGTCGGTCTTCAACTCCGCTCCGCCCTGCACCTGCTTTCCCTTTTCATTCACAGGATGCATGATGACCGCCGCATTTCGCACCGGTTTGCCGTTGTCATCTTTCGTGACCACAAAACTCAGCCAGCAGGTCGGGCCATCTTCTTTGTCCTGCTGGGCACGGGCCAGGCCGCTCATGGCAACGAAGGCAATAATCGCTGCAATCGCAAATTTCTTCAGCTCCACTCCCCTACCTCCATGCCGACATTTTATGCAGCTTCGCGTTGCCTGTCACGTCAGGGCTAGGCCTGAGAGCCGGTGATTCCTCTACAATGCGTTCGTGCAGGCGGTGCTGATGAGGGCGTGTTCATGAAAACCTGGGATGTCATCATTATTGGCGGAGGCATCATCGGCCTCTCCCTGGCAATCGCGTTGCGCAAACGCGGCGCGACCGTGCTCGTGGTCGAGCGCGGCGAGCCGGGGCGCGAAGCATCGCACGCCGCCGGCGGAATGCTGGTGGATTGCCCGCTTGAGACGGCTCCTGCTCTGCAGCAACTCGCGACCGCCAGCGCCAAGATGTATCCGGAGTTCGCGCATGAACTCGAAGTCGAGTCGGGAATGAAAGTCGACTTGCGCGCTCAAGGGACGATTCTATTCACCGCCCACAAACACATCGGCGGCCCGCAGATCAGCACGCTTCAATTCGCGTTCGACCTGGATGAGCGGGAACCGGAATTGGGGATGGCTAATCTTGAACGAGACGCTCAAAAGAGGTTTTCTTTCGATGAACGGGTCGACACCAATATTTTTGGCGCCTTGATCGGTCCCCGCTTTTATCTGAAAGAACACAGTGTCGATCCGGGCGCGCTCACCGCAGCCGCGCTCAAAGCCGCCAAGAATCGCGGCGTCGATTTCTCCTCCGGCGATGCCGTCACCACTGTGAATCTCACAGACGGCCGCGCCACTGGCGTGACCACGGTCAAAACCATTTTCCCCGCCGCAAGAGTGGTCAACTGCGCCGGAGCCTGGTCCGGAAGGATAGGACCCCACAAGTTCCCCACGCGTCCCGTAAAAGGGCAGATGCTCTGTCTCGCCATGCCGCAACGCGAGTTCATCCGGCATGTCATCCGCGCGCCGAATGTCTATCTCATCCCGCGAAGCGACGGACGCCTCCTCGTCGGCGCAACCGTCGAAGAAGCCGGATTCGATAAGCGCACTGTGCCTGAGGCGATCCAGCGGCTGCACCGGGCCGCGCTCAAACTTGTCCCAAAACTCGCCGATGCAAAAATGTTGGAGGACTGGGCCGGCCTGCGCCCCGGTACGCCCGACAACCTGCCTATCCTCGGCGCTACTTCAACTCCCGGTTACTACGTCGCCACCGGACACTTCCGCGACGGAATTCTGCTCGCGCCCATCACCGCGGAAGTAATGTCTGCCGTCATCGAAGGCCGCACACCTGAACATGACCTGACAACATTCTCCCCGAAGCGCTTCGCCTGAAATCGCAGGCGCGCTATACTGTTTGGTTTCCGCGGCAAATCAAATCCGCTATTCTGAACGTCCATCACAGAGAAAGGACGCCCCATGGCTTCTCCCGCAGTCGATTTCGCACGCACCAATCAGCAACGTTTTCTCAACGAACTCAAAGATCTTCTCCGCATCCCCAGCGTCAGCACTCTGGAAGAACACAAACCCGATATTCAAAAAGCCGCCGACTACGTGTCCGGCGAACTGCGCCGCATCGGCTTGGAAAATGTCGAAGTCATCCCCACCAAGGGACATCCGCTGATCTACGCCGACTGGCTGCACGCGCAAGGCAAGCCCACCGTGCTCATGTATGCGCACTACGACGTTCAGCCTGCCGAACCGCTCGACGAATGGCATTCACCGCCGTTTGAGCCGACCGAGCGCAATAACAACATCTATGCGCGCGGCGCCGTCGATGACAAGGGCCAGCTCTGGATGGAAGTCAAAGCCCTCGAAGCGCTCATGCAGACCGGCGGCGGCAAGCTGCCCATCAACGTGAAAATAATTTTCGAAGGCGAAGAAGAAGTCGGCGGCGAGTCGATCGCCGAATACATACGCAAGCAGAAAGCCAAGCTGAAAGCCGACTTCGCCCTCGTCTGCGACACGGAACTTTTTGCCCCCGATCTTCCTACGCTTTGCGTGGGCCTGCGCGGCCTGGTCTATACGGAAATCGAAGCCGTCAGTTCGCAAACCGACCTGCACTCCGGAATGTACGGAGGTGCCGCGCCCAACTCCTTCTTCGGCTTGATTGAACTCATCTCCAAAATGAAGGACTCGAAGGGCAAAGTCCTCATTCCCGGTTTCTACAAAGGCGTGAAGGCTCCCACTGCGGCCGAACTGAAGGCCTGGAAGCGCCTGCCTTTCAACGAAGAACACTACCGCAAGACCGAAGTGAAATCGAAAGTTCTCACCGGCGAGCCAGGATATTCCGTTCTCTATCGCACCTGGGCGCGGCCCACACTCGAAGTGCATGGCATGCCCGGAGGCTTCGTCGCCGACGGCGCCAAGACCGTGATTCCCGCGAAAGCCAAGGCAAAGGTTTCCATGCGCCTCGTACCCAACCAGGACCCCGACGATATTCTCAAGAAGTACCACGCCTTCATCAAAAAGCACACGCCGAAGGGCATCGATCTCAAGGTGAAAATCTGGAGCAAGGGCCCGGCATGCGTCGTTTCAACCGACAACAAGTACATCGAGGCCGCGACCCAAGCTCTGCACGACACGTTCAAGAAAGACACGGTCTTCATTCGCTCGGGCGGGTCGATTCCCATCGTCACCGACTTTCAGGATGTGCTGAAGATTCCCAGCGTGATGATGGGCTTCGGGTTGCCGGATGACAACCTCCATGCGCCCAACGAGAAGTTCCACATTCCGAATTTCTATCGTGGGATCGAGACCATCTGCCGCTTCTTCGAGAAGCTGGGCTGATCTCGGCAGAAATGTTTGTGGGGTGGACGAATTCGTCCACCCCTCACGCGACAGGCCCAATGCGACATAGGGAGTCGTGCCTGGGCCTCCGTGCTAGAATCGCCCTGTGAAACGGCCTCGCAAATTCACTGTGCTTATCGAGCGCGACGAAGACGGGTATTACGTCGCTTCCGTGCCCGCTTTGAAAGGCTGTCATACCCAGTCTAGAAATCTTGACACCCTAATGAAGCGGGTTCGAGAGGTTATCGAATTGTGTTTGGAGGATGAGAGCGAGAGCGCATCGCTCGAACTGGTCGGAATCCAACAAGTTTCGGTATGACTCGTCTTCCACGCCTGAAAGGCAAGGAACTCATCCGTATTCTTGAAAGGCTCGGCTTCGAGGTTGTCCGCAGCCGCGGAAGTCACTTCTTTCTTCGCCATCCCGATGGCAGGGTCACAACGGTTCCCGTACACTCCGGAGAAGTCCTGGTCTCCGGCCTATTAAGGTCGACTCTGCGTGACGTGGATCTGTCTCCAAATGATCTGTTGAAGTATGTCTAAGCACGTTTGTGGTGCTAAAAGTCGGCACCATGATTGGTCTCGCCCTTACAGATGGTAATCTGCACGAGAGAGCAAGATGAACATTCTCGAATTCAGCCTGCTGGTGTGCGCCAGTTCCCTGGTCGCAGGATTGGTGGGCGCGTTGACCGGACTGGGCGGCGGTGTGGTGCTGGTGCCGCTGCTCAGCCTGCTATTCAAAGTTGACATTCATTACGCGATCGGCGCTTCGCTCGTGTCGGTCATCGCAACCTCGTCGGGCGCGGCCGCTGCCTATGTGCGGGAAGGTTTTTCGAACATCCGCATCGGGATGTTTCTCGAGATTGCAACCACGCTCGGTGCGCTTCTGGGTGCTCACCTTGCGGCGCATGTTTCCACGCATGCCATCGCCATTGTTTTCGGTGTGGTCTTATTGTTCTCAGCCTATTTTTCCCGCAGGCCTCGTACGCAAGCCGAGCGCAACCTGCCGCCAGACCCACTCGCCACTCGCCTGCGAATGAACAGCCAGTTCCCCGAAGACGGCGGCATGCGCAGCTACAACGTCCAGCATGTTCCCTCTGGATGGGGGCTGATGTTCGTCGCCGGCACATTATCCGGGTTGCTCGGCATCGGTTCGGGCGCCATGAAAGTTCTGGCCATGGATCAGGCGATGAAGATTCCTTTCAAAGTATCCACCACCACGAGCAACTTCATGATCGGCGTAACCGCCGCGGCCAGCGCCGGTTTGTATCTGAAACACGGCTACATCGATCCCGGACTCGCCATGCCGGTCATGCTGGGCGTGCTTGCCGGTTCGCTGATCGGTGCAAAAATTCTGGTGCAGGCTAGTCCCAAGTGGCTGCGCCTCGGTTTTGCTCTGGTGATCGTGGCGCTCGCCATTGAGATGCTTTACAACGGAATTACCGGGAGGATTTAGGATGGCGCCGCAAAGCTGGAGCGATCAGGCAATCGAAATCCTGGTGGGCAAGTTACTGCGCGCCGGTGTCTCGTTGGCGGCTTTCGTGGTATTCGCGGGCGCCATCGTTTATCTCGCGCAACATGGCAGCTCGCCGACCAATTACCGCGTCTTCCGGAGCGAACCGGCGGACCTCCGCAGCATCAGCGGAATCGCCGTCGACATCTTCCAACGGCCGGATGTGGGAATCATTCAATTTGGACTTTTGCTGCTGATCGCGACTCCCGTCGCCCGCGTTGTGCTGTCGATTGTCGGATTCGCCGAAGAACGAGATCATCTGTATACGACGCTTACCTCGATCGTTCTCATCATTCTTCTCTATAGCCTGCTGCTTTCGGCCTGACCGCGTTTGCGCGGAGCGAAGGGGCTCCTCAGGGCTGGCTCTGGTAAGCTTGATAAGAAATCAATCGTAAGCCATGGCCTCGCTATTCGCAATAAACCATAACTATTGACAACTACTCGTAAAATGTCCTACTCTTGCCGGCAATCGGTTCTGAAGTCGGAAAAACCTGCGGTTCGGCCACCTTCGTCCTGCTCGAAAAGTCCGCGCA
>JASHOT010000059.1 GCA_030040965.1 Candidatus Sulfotelmatobacter sp.
GATTTATTGCGGCGAGAAGGATGACGAGAAAGAAAACAATACTGAGCGACATCGACAGGATGCGCGATTGCATGAGATCTCCTTGAAGCGAATCAATGATGGGAGGAGGCGCCTTGGGCCGCGCGAGGTCCGAGCGTTGCCCGTGGGGAAAAGCTCGCAATTCCTTGCATACAAACAAGATGCGCTGCCCCGTTCGCGACTTTCAGACCTAAAACATTAGCGGAATCGCTCGCCTACAGTCAACCATGTAGTTATGTATGGGGACCATAGATTTTACGAATAAGGCACTCGGGCGCAGCCAGCTGTCTGCTATCAGAATCGGGCCGACATTATAGACAGATTCGGCAATTGATGGCTTGCGGGAATCGGAGTGGACTGGCTGAGGACTGATAGCTGACAGATGGGTTCAGAACGTGAATGTCAGGCCGCCACGTACCGAGCGGGCTGCCTGCACCAGGTACACGGTCTGTCCATCCTGGCCCAGTACCGGGATATAGCCCTGGGCCAGCAGGTTACGCAGGTCGATGATGAATTCCATGTGGCCGGGCAGGGATCCCAAGCCCGGAATCGGCTGGCGAATAAAGAAGTTGAAGTAGGGGTCGGTCTGGCCCGGCGATGAGCTGAACATGTCGACCGGGGTGAGAGCCGTTCCGTTTAACCATCGATAGGAGGCGATCCAGCGCGTGTGCGTATGAGGCAGGGTGCCGCTCAATTTTCCCGCCACGGCGTGACGGCGCTGCGTCGTCATATAGGCCTGAGCTTGCTGGAGCGGGACGTCAGGCTGGCTCAGGCTCAACACACCACCCCAGCCGTAATCGATTGTGGCCGTCAGATCGGCGGCTAACTTGCGTTGCAATACCACGCGCAGCCCGCTGGTATCGAGATTTTTTCCCTCATAGCTGAACGTTCCCGAAGCCATGTCAGGCAGCAGATATCCGCCGGCCGCAGTGACTTCGCCGGTTCCAGTGAGCGCCGTATCGGAGACGCGATCCTCGTAGCACGCAACCTGAAAATTCGTATTGCCGGTGCGATGGGAAACGCTGACCTCCTGGTGATGCGCGCTCTCAACCTGCGGAGCGAATCCCAGCAGGCTCACGCGCGGATCAGTCTCGCTCATGTCGGCAGGAGCCGAATCAAATCCCTTTTCCATGCGGAGCGTATCCGGGCGAGACGTAGTGTAGGCGTACCCAAGCACGGAATTTGGAGAAAGATGGAAATCAGCCGAGGCATACGGCCGGAACGCTGTGACGTGTCCGAGGAACTGAATGGCTTGCAGCTCGCTGCCCAGCTTCAGCTCGACCACGTCGCCCATGGCAAACTCATCGCCTGCGGAAAGCGCCAGCGCCTGCAAGGCCGCATAGTGCAGATTCGGATCGGAGGGTGCAAAGCGACGCGCCGTCAAACCTACCGACGTTTGAGAACCATCCTGTAGCCGGTGCGAATAGCTGGTGTGTAACACCGCGGCCGGCACTCCGTCGCCGTATCCCACGTTACCGCTGAAGGCTAGTTTGCCGGCGGAAAAGATGGAACGCTCCAGTGTGAAACCGGTGCTCATGTCCGATCCGCTGCCGTAGCCACTGGCGGGGGATCCGGCGACGAACGAGACTGTGCCTTTCAGTTCGTGCGACTGTTTTTCTGCCGGTAGTGTGGGATCGTTGAAGACGCGCAGGATCGGGCGATTCGCCACCGATCGCAGAGTCCACTTCCAGTCATCGTCATCCGGCAAATTGCGCACCGGGCCGAGCTGCATCACATCGAGCAGCGTGCTCAGCGTGACATTTACGTTTACGGTGGCGCCCGAGCGCAGACCCACCTTTTCGCGCAAGCCGGGCAGGAACGAAGGAGCCGTGACGCGAAGAGTATAGAGACCGGGAACGAGGCCACTGGCGTTGTAGAAGCCCGCGCCATCTGTGAAGACGGTGAGTGAGCGGTTGGCCGCGCCGAGGATCTGTACGACCGCGCCCATTTGCGGCGTGCCCTGGGAACTGCGCACATAGCCGGTGATGGCTCCCGGTGGCTCCGACGCCCATGCCGGCACGGATAACAGGCACAGAATTGCGCAGCTTACAAGACTAGCTCCGGATTTGGCGCCGAGCTTGCCGAGTCTCACTCCACTCACGACAACCCCACCCCCTGGGGAATCGCAGGCCGCTACTCTACTTGAAACATGGCCGGCGTATCAACGGTCTGCTTGGAGATGTTATCGTTCACCTTGATGTCGATCTTGTAAATGCCCGGTTGCAGGTTTGCTGCCTTGATTGACTTCTGCAGCGTAATCTGATCGCCGATGTTTCCCATCGTTTCGGTCGATTCAGTCTGTTGCACGACTTGCTTGTTGGTGGCCAGGTTCGTAATCTCGTACTCAACTGTTGCGGAAGGCTTGTGGGTCTTGTCGTCCACTTGCAGATTGTAGACTTGCATCCAGAAGTCCACCTTGGGATCGCGGTCGCGCTTGAATACGGCCGGTTTTCCATCGGCCGCGGCCACGCGCGGACGAACTTTCATCGCGCCGATCACAAAGCTGCCCGTGCCGATGGCCTTGGTGGGAACCGCTTCCATCTGATCGGCGACGATGAGGCTTGAAGTCGCCAGTTTGTCCTCCGAGAACTCCGGCACAACGACGCTGCGCGCCCACACTCCCTTGCGATCTCCATTCACATCTTTGACCGCGATGCTGAGCTTGTAGCGCCCCGGGCGCAGCGGCAGGGCCTTCCAGTAGACGCTGGCATTCTCCGCCGTGCGCGGTAAGTCTTCCGGCATCACATCGACCTGCACGGTGTCTTCAAAAGTTTGCACGATTTTGTCGGTCAGGGTGGAGACGCGCGCGAAGATGTTTACCGTTCCCCGTTGAATTCCGTCTTTGTTCACGAAGGTGATGTCGCGGTTTTTCAACTGAATCGTAATCGGCACCAGCACGGTGTCGCTGGTGACCCTCACGAAATCGGAGCGGACGTCAAACGGCATTGGATTCAGGATGACCTTCGAGTTGACCGCCTCTTCCAGATCCTTGAACTTGACTGGCGGCGGAGCCATGAGTTTCGCGTATTGCTCGAGGCGATCGAACTCTTTGCTGGCGACCATCGCGCTCTCCGGGCCAGCGCCGAGACGCTCCATACCGTTGCCCGTGAAGCGTTGCGTCTTATTCGCCATGCCCATGGATTCCCACAGCGTCAGGCCGGCGTTAGGGGTCATGAGCAGCGCGTCTTTTTCGGAACGATCCAGCGTCATGTGATATTCGCCGCACATGCAGTTGTCGACGAATTCGATGATGACTTCCTGGCCGATTCCTTCGATGTAGCGATAGCGCCAGTCTTCAAACGGGAACGTCGAGGTCTCGCCCCCGCCTTCTTCCATGGGCCGCTCATAAGTTCCGCCGGAAGGATGCGACTCGATCTCGTCGGGCTTGCCATACATGATGTAAATGCGCCCGCGGTCGGTCTTCCATCCCGGAACACCGGCGGCGAAATGCTCGTTGGCGTAAGCGATGCGTTGGTAATGCTCTTCCTTGTATTCGTTCTCTTCGGTATCGGGCGTGGGATCGCGGCGCTGCCAGAAGGCTTCAATGAACTGATCGCGTTCTTCGTCGTTGGAAAGCTGCTTGAAGGCGGCGCGCTCTTCGTCGGTGATGATGTAAATCACGTCTTCATCGAGCCATTTCTTGTAAGGCCCTTTGATTTCTTTGGAGAAGTCCTTCTGCTGCTGCTTGCGTTTCTTGGCGTCGATGGGACGCTTGAGCGGATCGATGGCTTCCGGAGGTTGAGCCTGGGTTGCAGCGGAAGCCTTGTTCTGATTATCAGCGGAGCTCTGCTCAGGCGCGCTCTGAGCCATTGCCGCAGCGGCCGTCAGACTAAACGAAACGAGCAAAATTCTGACAAAAGCTTGATGTAAGCCTACCCGGAACATGGAGGGACTCCTGCCAGACAACCGTCGTCCATTCATTTTAGGCTCTTAATTGTGTGAAAGCAAGGTT
>JASHOT010000007.1 GCA_030040965.1 Candidatus Sulfotelmatobacter sp.
GCCCTAGGGTATTCCCCTATTCTCCCCGAGTCTGATTTGGAGGCATAATCATTTGTCGTGCGCGTACTTGCGGGCACAATGCCACCCGTCCTTGTGGCGAAGCGGAATAGGAGTGTCTTGTGTCGACGAATAATGGGAAGAAGCGGAGAGCAAGTACAAAACTGCCCGGAATCGTGGAGAAGGTCATTAAGCCCCACGCAGGTTCGTCCGAACCGGAAAAAGCGCAGATCGCGGTCGAGGGAGCCGATCACTTATACCGGGAGTTGCGCGTGCCGAATCGGCTGACCGATGACGAAGGCAACAAAGTCAGCCTGGAAGTAGGAACCGACGTCGAAGTCAAAATAGAGTCGGAAGCCAAAACGGAAGGTCCCTCCTCCTAACCCTGACGATAGATTTGGCGGCACAAAATGCGGTCAATTCCCTTTTGGAGGACGATCCGGCGCCGGGGCTGGCTTGGCGAATTTCGCATCGTCCACAGGAACATTCGCATCGGCCTGGCTGATTTGGATGGTGAAGCGCCCGCCCGGCCGCGCTAGCGTCCAGCGAAATGGAATCTTCACGCCGCCCGAGTCTCGATAATCCGCATAATCGATCTGCGTTGGCAATTGACCCAGAGCAGTTTCGCCAAATCGCACCATGCGCACGAGCAGTCCCGACTGCTGGTCGAAATATAAATCGATCGGCGGTCTCCCTTCGCGCTGGCCAATCAAGACATAAGTCTGGTGATCGTCAATCTTCTCGGTTTCTTTGACCGACATTTCGGTGAACATCTTCTTCAGATGGATGGGCAGTTGCAGGTCGGCGTCAATCGAGGCTCCATCAATGTCGCCGCCATGCATTTCACGAATTCCAGGACGGCCCGGCATGCCCAGCCAGCCTTCGTGTCCGTTGAAAGCCGTGACGCTGTCTCCTTCCGGCATGTGCGTGAAAGAGACGCGCTGGTCGGGATTCTTGGCATAGATATCAATCGGCAGCGACTTTCCCGCGAAGTTGATCTCCCCCTTCATCACGCGGCTCGTAATCTTGTCGACGGCCGCGGCTCCTCCAACCGCCTTCACATATTTCTCCAGCAGCTGGTCTGGTGATGGACCCGTGCCCTCTTTTATCGCCTCGGGCTTGGCGCTTTCGTTCATTGGAGGCGCTGACTCCTCCATTACGGGAGGCATCCCGACCGGCTTCGAGTTGCCGCGATGGCATGTGTAGCAAGTGACTTCGCGATGGCGATCGAAGTTATCGGCGTTGACGGCAAACATCATCTCCATCATCTTGCGCGCGGTCTGCTTGGGCTTCTTATCGTCTTTCTCGAACGCGCCCTGAACATGGCAGAAGTCGCACTCAACCCCCAGTGAAGCCGTAATGAACTGCATGGTCGGGATTATCTGATCCGCCGGAACGCCCTTCAGCACCTGAATGTTTTTGAATTGCTCCTCGGCTTTCTTCTCTCCGGTTTGAGGCGCCGATTGCGCATGAACTCCGCAAACCACCATGACGCCCGCCACCAGAACGGCCGCCAGTCCGGCCACTGCCGCCAACTTTGCCTTCATCGTTTCCTCGCAGTTAGAGTTTCCAAGTTTATCAGAGCGCGGGTGCTATGAAATTCCGCTGGACGCAACCAGGCTCGTCTGATTTCGATCGGCGCCAACGCAATTGCTCAACCTCGCGGTACCTTCACCAGGCTTGCCACGCTCCAGGTGACATAAGCGATCATCAATCCTAAAGTGCAAGCTACAACCAGCGAGCGCTTTTGCGTCTCGATCAGGTCAGCCACTACCCCGGCAACAAAAATAAAAAAGAACGGCGCCGACGCCAGGAGGAAAGCGCCCGCAATATCCCGCCGGGCAATGCCCAGCGCCAGGAACAACACTCCCACCAGCAACGGCGCCGTGTTCCCGAAGTAGCGCGTTCGCGGCCAGACTGCGTAGGTCACCAGTGCGGCGGGAAGCGCCAGCACAAATGCCGGACAGGCGCGCGCCAAGCGCACCGCGACCTGTTTGTACACTCCGGGAACGGCGAACCCCTGCCACGTCGCACGCCACCACGCCGCATGTTGCATGCCTGTGACAAAGACATGCCAATGGAAAAAGTAAAACGCAAACAGCAGGAAGAATGCCAGAACGCAGGCCGCGGCCCATATCAACGTGCCCGCGCCGCGGCGGACTGGGGCCACATAGAGCAGAAATGCCAGCGCCACAGGAATCAGTATCACGAGCGAAAATTGTGATCCAATCGCGATGGCGAGCGACACACCCAGCAGCACAATACGCCGCCAGTTCCACAGCACAACTTCGCGCGGAGCATACAAGGTGTGAGCAACAGCGATGGCGGTAAAGACGGTCCCAAACGCGCCCCAGACAGCCACAATTTCCGGTTCAGCATGCCATGCTGCGCTGGCCTGGACCAGCGCGGGAGAAAAGCAGTACAAAGTCAGCGCGATGAATCCGCCGGTATTGCCACACAGCCGGCGCGACACGTACCACAATGACGCTCCCAGAAAAACTCCGCACGCCAGGAAAGGAAGCCGCGGAAGCCAGCGCCAATAAATCCCGGATTGTCGGTCGAAATCTCCCGGCCAGGCCAGCAAGGGCCCCGCAGAAGCAAGATACAGCAGTGGAGACCTCTCGCTATCGAAATCAGAACGGTCTTCTTGTCCGTTTTGATCTTGTGTCCTCACCGAACTATCGAGTGCCGTAACGCCCGCAAATCCACGCCCATGCCACTGCTTCCACCCTTCTCCGATGCGCATGGCCTCGGCGGTATCCGGCTCTTCGCTGCCGCTCAACTCGCGCGCGACGAGCCAGGACGCCTGAAGAAGGAACAGAAGAAGCAGCACTCCCGCCAAAAATTGCGGCCTGCGAAATCCTTTGAGCATGTAATAGGAAGGCATAAGCCCGAGCCGAGTGTTTTACCATGTCGAAGGCCATTGCGCGAAATCGTTGGGTTGAGATCCCCAGATGCCCGGATCGCAAAGATGAGTGAGCCAGAAAAACAACCCGGCACCGATTCTGCTCGCGAGCAAATGCGCCCCGCTCCTGTGTTTGCCGCGGCCACACAGCCTTCTTACGCGCGCACGCTATTTTTTGGATCGGATGGCCTGCGCCCGGGATGGGGACTCATTTTTTATTTCACGGCGTATTACCTGCTCAGGCGAGCTGCCGAGACTTTCTCTTATCCGCGTTCTGTCGGCGCGTTACGGGTCGAACTGCTGGATGAGTGCGCCCTGTTGATTGCTGCACTCTTACCCTCGCTTGTCCTGGCTCGTATCGAGCACAGGCCTTGGCAAGCTTACGGATTCGCCCTCCGTAATGCCTTCGGAAAACTGTTTTGGATCGGAACCGCTTGGGGGATTGCCGCCCTCTCATTGCTCATGTGCACGCTTTCCGGAATCCACGCTTTTGCATTCGGTCATGTTGTTCTGCGTGGTCTGCGAATCGAACGATTCGCTTTGTTCTGGGCGCTGATGTTCGTCGTCGTCGCGCTTTTTGAGGAATTCTTCTTTCGCGGATACGCCCAGTTCACGCTGGCACGCGGTGTCCGATTCTGGCCCGCTGCGATCGCGCTCTCGTGTTGTTTCGGAATTCTCCACCTCGGCAATGAAGGAGAGCAATGGCGAGGTGCTGTGGCGGCCGCCTGCATCGGCCTATTTCTCTGCCTCACGCTTCGTCGCACGGGGAATCTCTGGTTTGCCGTAGGCTTTCACGCAGCGTGGGATTGGGGAGAATCGTTTCTCTACTCTGTGCCTGACAGCGGCATGAAGTCTCCGGGGCATCTGCTGAGTTCGTCCCTGCACGGCCCCGCGTGGCTCAGCGGCGGCTCCGTCGGCCCGGAGGGCAGTGTCGTGTGTTTCCTCGTGATCGCGGTGACCTGGGCAGTATTCGCATGGCGTTATCCGCGCATGGTCTATCGGCTCCCGGAAGTTGTGACGCCCTCGGAGTGATCGTCTCGAGTTGCGAGTACCGAGTACCGAGAAAGATTTCCGACAATTTTTCGGTACTCAGCCGCAGGTACTCGCTACCGTTCCGGTTCGGGAGGGTTACTGCAGCGTGCGGTTTGGTCTCGACCGGGCTCACCGATGCCGCTCTATACTGACAAAATGCCGCCGGAAGCCGATCTGCTCGCGTCCCTGCGCCGTTACTGGGGATACAGTTCGTTCCGCCCTTTGCAGGAACGAATTGTGCGCAGCCTGCTCGCCGGACACGACACCTGCGTCGTGATGCCGACTGGCGGCGGAAAATCGCTCTGCTATCAACTTCCCGCCGTTATGTCGGCGCGCACGGCCATTGTGATCTCTCCATTGATCGCGCTCATGCAGGATCAGGCCGCGCAACTGGCGCAGATGGGAATTCCTGCCGGCGTGCTGAACAGTTTTCTTTCCAGCG
Organism: Candidatus Sulfotelmatobacter sp.; assembly: GCA_030040965.1. Classification (GTDB taxonomy): domain Bacteria; phylum Acidobacteriota; class Terriglobia; order Terriglobales; family Acidobacteriaceae; genus Sulfotelmatobacter. The sequence goes on from JASHOT010000007.1 coordinate 4,377, forward strand.
GCGAGCAGCAGCGCGTGATGCGCCACGCGCGTGAAGGCGCGTACCGACTTCTTTATCTATCGCCCGAGCGGTTGGCCCGCGGCGACACCATCGGCTGGCTGCAAGACGTGCCCATCGCGTTTTTTGCCATCGACGAAGCTCACTGCATCTCCGAGTGGGGACACGAGTTTCGTCCGGAGTACCGGCAATTGAAGCGGTTGCGCGGATCGTTCCCCGATCGTCCTATCGCAGCCTTCACCGCCAGCGCCACGCGCCACGTGCGCCACGACATTCTCGCGCAACTCGAGCTTCGCAATCCCGACAAGTACATCGCCAGCTTCCATCGCCCCAACCTGCGTTACTTTGTTCGCGCCTGTGATGCCTACGAAATCGACGCGCTGCTGGTTGCCGCGCTCCGCCACTACGAAGGCGGCAATGTCATCGTCTACGCTCCGACCATCAATCGGGTAGAAGAAACGGTGGACTTTCTCGCGAACCAGGGCATCAGCGCGCTGCCCTACCACGCCAAAATGGAAAACGACGACCGGCGGCGCAATCAGGAAATGTGGATGTCGGACGAAGTGCGCGTCCTCGTGGGAACGATTGCCTTTGGACTGGGCATCAACAAAGCGACGGTGCGCGCGGTCATTCACACCGCGCTGCCCAAATCGATCGAGCAGTATTACCAGGAGGCGGGACGCGCGGGACGCGATGGCAATCCCGCCGACTGCGTGCTGCTATGGCAGGCAAAGGATGCCGGCCTGCTGGGATTTTTCGCCAACAAAATTCTGGACTCGGCCGAGCGCGATCGCGCCTGGCAGCGGTATCACATCATTCGCGCATTCGTGGATTCGAGCGATTGCCGGCACCGTCAGATTTGCAAGCACTTCGGCGAGACGCCGAAGTGGCAATCGTGCGGCGCGTGCGATGTTTGCGCGGCATCGCCTGCATGGATGGCGCCAGCGTTGCTGCCTGATCTCCGCAAGCGAAAGAAGTCTGCCGCGCCAACCGCGCCAATCCGCGTGTCGACTGCAAGAGAACGCCTCAACCCAGCCGTCGTCAGCGCCGAGGACGCCGATCTGCGTGACTATCTTCGTGAATGGCGGCGCGCGAAAGCGAAGGAGCGCAATGTGCCGGCGTATGTGGTCCTGCACGATACGACGCTGGAAGAAATCTGCCGGCGGAAGCCAAAATTCTTCGCCGCATTGCGCGGCATCACCGGAATCGGGGAGCGCAAGGCAGAGATGTTCGGCCAGGAACTGCTCGATGCGCTCGGCCGCTTTGAACGCGGCGCGCGAGCGGCTGCCGCTCCCGCGAAAAAAACTGCGCCGAAGGAGGAGACGCTACGCTTGCTGAGCGAAGGCAAGAGCTTTGCCGAAATCGCCGAGATTCGCGGCAGGCAGGTTTCGACGGTGGTGCATGCCGTGGCGCAACTGGTGGAGGACGGCACACTGGAATTTCGTCCGGAATGGATCGACCGTAACAAACTATCAGTGATCGAAGCTGCGTGTGCGAAGTTAGGAGTGGAATGGCTCAAGCCGCTGAAGGATTCGTTGCCTCCGGAAGTGACCTTCGAAGAGATCCGTTTAGTGGTGGCGAAGGCACGGCGCCAAGCGCAACCAAACGAAGCGAAAGCGAGTAAATAAAACAATTGACACTTTTGTATGTGCAATGTTGTCAATAATGGTTGGTGACCCGGCAAAGCAGTCGCGGCTTCTGCTCCCAAAATACGTTCGGTCCGGTTTGCCAAATGCTCGTTGCTGACGTTTGCTGGCCCCTACGTCAACGTTCGCGGTTGCGCCCGTGGTTACGACTGTCGAGCGCGAATCGGCGCGTCCTGGAGCCTTCCAGGTGGGCCCTACGACAAATCAATCACTTACACGAAGACTCAACGACTTACAGAGAATTGTGATTGTGCAAGTTTCTCTCAGGCGTTCGCAAGAGTCTTCGCGCCTTCGCGTCCGGTTCGCACGCAATCCGGCACGCCGATGCCGCGATATCCATTCCCGGCTAGCGCGAGTCCGGGAAGATTCTGGCGCAGACGTTCGATGCGTTCGAGACGCTCGAGATGTCCGACACCGTACTGTGCCATCGCTGACTTCCATTGGTAGACGCGAGCAAAAAGCGGCTCGGCGCGCAGGCCGACAATTTGCTGTAATTCATTGCGCACGATGCCGATGATCTGCTTTTCCGACAGAGACCAGGCGTCTTCCGCGTTTGCTCCGGAGAAAAAACAGCGGAGCAGAGCGCGATCATCGGGCGCGCGATGCGGAAACTTGTTGTGCACAAACGTGGCCGCCAGCAAGCGCCTGCCTTCGCTGCGCGGGACGAGGAATCCGAACCCGGGCGGGAGCGTTTCGCGCACATCGCGGCCGTAGCCAAGACATACAGTGATCGATGAACTGTAGTCGATGCCGGCGAGTTCGGCGGAAAGTTCGGAGCTTGCCATGCGCAGCACGTTCGCCGCGGCACGCGCAGGCAAGGCCACGATCACGCCGTCAAAGTGATCAGAATGAATGCCGGTCGAAATGCTCCAGCCGTTTGAGTCGGGTTGAATGGCTTCCACCGGCGCGTTGGTCCGTAGCCACGAAGGCGTGAGCCTCGCTCTGACGCTCTCCGCCAGATGCTGCATGCCGTTCTTGAGCGAAGTGAACAGCGGAGGCGCCGGCTTGCCAGAGTTCGACCGCATCTTCTTTCTCGCTTCCAGCATGGCGCGGCCCAGGCTGCCGTGTTTGCGCTCCATGTCGGCAAATCGCGGCAGCACGGCACGCACGCTCAGGTTTGCCGCTTCTCCTCCGTAGACGCCCGAGAGCAGAGGATCGGCGAGGCGGTCAACCATCTCGGCACCGTAATGGCGCTCGACGAACTGAGCGACGGACTCGTCGTGATCGACCGCGCGCGGCGGATGAAAGAGTTCCTGCGCCATGCGCATTTTCGTCTTCCACGAAAATAGCGGCGACAATCCCGTCGGCAGAATTTTCGTCGGCACCATGAACATCAGCCCGTCGGGCATTTCGACCAGGCGGCCACGCGTCAGGATGTAGGTTTTGCGGTCGGCATCGTTCGAGCCGATCAGTTGATCTCCGAGTCCGAGATCGCGTGCGAGATCCGCAGCCCAAGGTTTTTCTGAGACGAACGAATCGGGGCCGGCTTCGACCACGCAGCCATCAATGTAGTCGGTGCGTAGCACACCGCCGAGGCGTGACGACGATTCGTAGAGAACGTACTCGATCGATGAGCCGCCTTGGCGAAGGCGTTCGAACTCGAAGGCGGCAGAAAGCCCCGCAATGCCGCCTCCGATGATGGCGATGCGCTTCATGACTTGCGGCGCTTGTTCGATGACCGAGAGTAGGAATATTCCTGCACAAAGCGTGCCAGGTTCTTGACGTTCTCAACCGGAGTTTCAGGTAGGATGCCGTGGCCGAGATTAAAGATGTGGCCTGGCCGGCCTTCGGCATAATCAAGAATTTCCTCCGCGCGCGACTTCAATTGCTTCCAATCGGCGAAGAGAAGAACAGGATCGAGATTTCCCTGCACGGCTGCGCGATGCTCGATGCGGCGCCATCCCTCATCCAGAGGAATGCGCCAATCCAGGCCGATCACGTCGGCGCCAGTTTCGCTCATCGCGGGCAGTAGCGTGGCGCTGTCGGTCCCGAAATAAATAATCGGCACGCCAGTTTTCTGCAGTTCCTTCACCATGCCTTTGACGTGCGGCAAAACATAGCGGTGGTAATCCTCCACGCTGAGGCAGCCAACCCAGCTGTCGAAAATCTGGATCGCATCCGCGCCCGCGCGTACCTGCTCGGCAGAATATTCCGTAGTGACCGCAACCAGCTTGCTCATCAACGCGTCCCAGTGGGCGGGCGAGTTGTACATCATTTTCTTCGCGTGAACGTAGTTGCGCGATCCTCCGCCCTCGATCATGTAGCTGGCCAGCGTGAAGGGAGCGCCACAGAATCCGATTACCGGCACGCGCTCGGCAAAATGCTTCGCGACCAGAGCGACGGCTTCGGAAACGTAGCCGAGTTCTGTGGCGCGGTCGGTGCGCAACTGCGCAATGTTTTCTTCAGTCCGCACTGGCTTTTCAATGACCGGTCCTTCGCCGGCGGAAAAATGAAAAGGCAATCCCATGACTTCGAGCGGCAAAAGAAGATCGGCAAAAATGATGGCGGCATCGACGCCCAGGATTTCAGCGGCTTCGATGGTGACTTGCGCCGCCAACGCCGGTTTCTTGCAGATTTCGAGCAGCGAATGCTCTTTGCGCACCGCGCGATATTCCCTCATGTATCGCCCTGCCTGACGCATGAACCAGACGGGAGTGCGATCGGTCGATTGCGATTTACAGGCGCGAACGAAGCTGGAATTTGGGGCGGACATAAACCTATCGAATTTAGCATCTTTTCGTGGGATACGCTGTGATCGGGCGCCGTCTCTTGTGCGAGACTAAGTGATGACGGGGCGCCGGGGATGTCCAATTTGTGAGGAGAACGGGTGATGTCGCACGCTGCGGTGAATGCGGAAAAGATCGATTTGAAGGTTGCTGACGGCTCGAACATGGCGGCCTACGTGGTGCGCCCACAAAAGGCTGGCACGCATCCCGGCCTGCTGGTTTTTCAAGAGGCGTACGGCGTCAATTCCCACATTCGCAATGTGACGGAACGGTTCGCTTCACAGGGATATGTGGCGATCGCTCCGGAATTGTTCCACCGCACGGCGCCAGGTTTCGAGGGCACGTATGGCGATTTCGAGGCGGTACGGCCCCATTATCAGGCCATGACGAACGAGACCGCGGAGCAAGACGTTCGTGCGGCGCATGAATGGCTCCGGTCGCAGTCCGAGGTCAAGCCGGACTCGATTTCATGCGTGGGCTTCTGCATGGGCGGACGCATTTCTTTTCTCGCCAACAGCATTGTTCCACTTCACGCGGCGGTTTCATTTTATGGAGGCGGCATTGCGCAAACGATGCTCGATCGAGCGGCAAAGCAGCACGCGCCCATTCTATTGATGTGGGGCGGTCTCGATAAGCACATTACGGCGGAGCATCGGCGGGCAGTGGCGGAGGCGCTCAGCACACAGAAGAAGAATTTTGTGAACGTGGAATTTGCCGAGGCTGATCATGGATTCTTCTGCGACGAACGCGCCTCATACAACGCAACCGCCGCGCGGCAAGCCTGGGCGCTGACATTGGAGTTCCTAAACTCGTGAGAGTCGTGGGAATTGCGGTGCTGACTCTGTTGTGCGTCTTCGACACGATACACGTCAGCGATTCCCGGATCTCGCAAAACCGGCGAGATCTGGGGCATCCCATGAATACTTCTAAAAAAGCCGCGCCTACTTTTTACAAAAACATTCTGCCCATTTTGCAGGACCATTGTCAGAGCTGCCATCGTCCGGGTGAGGTTGCGCCGATGCCGCTGGTGACCTATGAGCAGACTCGCCCCTGGGCTGACGCCATGGCTCACGCGGTCGAAATGAAAATGATGCCGCCGTGGTTCGCCGATCCGCGCTACGGCCGTTTCGCCAACAACCCTTCCCTGAACGAGCAGCAGATCTCATCGATCGTGGCGTGGGCCGAGGCGGGCGCGCCCCCAGGGGATCAGCGCGATGCACCGCCGCCGCGCCAATGGTCAGAGGGATGGAACATTCCGCAACCGGATCTGGTCGTGAAAATGCCGCAGGC
>JASHOT010000060.1 GCA_030040965.1 Candidatus Sulfotelmatobacter sp.
CTCTGCATTGCCGACCCGGGGGGAGCCAAACGTGTAAAGTGCAGACGGGAGATGCAGACTCGCTGCCAACGTCGCCATGGCTGCGCCAAGGCTGTGACCCGTGAAGAGAAGTCGCAAGTCGCGAACATCGGCAAGCGCAGGTGCAAGCTGATCCCATATCTCGTCAAGCGCCCTGGCAAACCCGAAATGCACGTTCCCCATGCCGTCCCACGCTCTTGGCAGAGCGTTGGCGTCGTCCAGCAAGTCGCTCAGGTCGTTCTTGTCGGTACCGCGAAAGGCCACCACAGCCAGCATTGATGCTTTGTCGATCGCCAGAAAACCATGCGAACCCTGGCCCTGCGCGCCCATCGGTTTCTCGCAAAACCTGCATTCCCGAAAACCGATACCCACCAACACCTGCTGAATGCGAGCGCGATCAAACTGAAAGTTTGGCTCCTGGCGCGCATAGGCTAATCGCGCCATTTCTGCGCACAACGCTGCCTCTGATTTCGGCCTTCCGCCGGGAAAAAATACCGCATTCCGCGCCGGAAAGTATAAGTGTTCTTTTGTTGCGCTGTAAGGGACGTCCATGGCGAACCTCCTGGTCATGGTCAACGTCACGCCCAACCCGAGGCCCTGACAATCCTGTGTTCAAACTCCCTTGAGTGCGGGATCCCAAATGAATTTGTGCAGTTGCAATCCCAGTCGCGCAGGAACGCTGTCGGCGATCATCCACTCCGCCAGTTGCTGCGGATCGAGCAAACAATGCGAGCTGTCGCGAGCGCCAGTCGCGTCTTTGTGAAACGCGGGCGAAAACAGCACGGCATTTACACGGCTCGCAAGATTGTGCCGGCGCGTAAATTCGCGCGCGAAGTCGTAATCGGCGCGGCTCGACAACACGAACTTAATTTCGTCGCGCGCCGTCAGCACCTCAAGATTTTCCATCCGGAACGTTTCACCCTCGCCCGAATCGGGGCATTTTACGTCGACGATCTTCACCACATCGGCGGGAACTCGCTCCAGTGGCCGTTCGCCGCTGGTCTCAAGCAAAACGCGATAGCCGTCATCGATCAACTGTTGCATCAGCGGAACCAGCTCGCGCTCCTGCAACATCGGTTCGCCGCCGGTGACTTCTACCAGCCCCTTATCCGGGCTGAGCCGCGCGACTTCATCTTGAATTTCCTCCGGCGACATCTTGCGCCCACCCTGAAACGTGTATTCGCTGTCGCACCAAGAGCAGCGCAGGTTGCATCCTGTGAGGCGCACGAACACGCACGGCAAGCCGGCATAGGTCGACTCGCCTTGAAGCGACTTGTAGATCTCAGTTATTTGCATGGCTGGCAGCTGGCCGCTGCTACTCCGAGTATTTTGCCGTCGTGGTGTCCGTCTCGAACACCGTTACATCCTTCACCCGTACACGGCCGGCGGTCACTTTTTGTAGCCGGGAGTTCGATTCGTCGTAAAAATATTTGGCCAAATTCTCCGCCGACGGATTGATCACCGTGAAGGGCTCAATTTCGTTGATCATCTGGTGGTCGAGCCGCTCGATGACGTGCTTCATCACCTCGCGCAGGTCTTTGAAATCGAGCAGCAGCCCGGCCTTGTCCAATTCCGCGCCGGCCAGCGTCACGCGAATCTTGTAGTTATGCCCGTGCGGATTCTCGCACTTGCCCTTGTAGTTGCGCAGGTAATGTCCCGCGGCAAACGAATCTTCGACCGTAACCTCGAACATGATTCCTCTGCGGCCCGCGCCAATCGCGCATTAGGCGCAACATCGCCAAGCTGTATTGTACCGCGCTGCGCACCAATGCACTTGACTCCCGCTGCTATGGAACGGTAGTTTGCCGATTGCCGTTTCCCTTCCAAGGAGCGCTATGCCGCGTCACATCCGCATTCTGATTTTACTGTGCCTCTGCACGTTCACTTCTGTTTTGGCGCAGAATCGTCCCGATCCTTCCGAGTTCAGTGTCAAGGAACACTACACAAAATACGAATATCGCATCCCCATGCGTGACGGCGTTCATCTGTTCACTTCTGTCTATGTGCCGAAAGATACGTCGCGCGCTTATCCTTTCCTGATCGATCGCACGCCCTACAGCGTCGCTCCTTATGGCGTTGATCAGTATCGCGAGCATCTCGGACCATCACCGGAGTTCGACGCCGCCGGCTACATTTTCGTCTTTCAGGACGTACGCGGCCGCTACATGTCGGAAGGAACGTTCGTTGAAATGCGTCCGCACATCGACGACAAGAAATCCAGCAAAGACGTCGACGATGCCAGCGATCTTTATGACACCATCGACTGGCTGCTGAAGAATGTTCCCAACAATAACGGCAACGCGGGCATCTGGGGAATTTCTTATCCCGGCTTCTACACTTCTGCCAGCATCATCGATTCGCATCCCGCGCTGAAAGCCGCGTCGCCACAGGCCCCGATGACTAATTTGTTTATGGGCGACGACGCCTATCACGGCGGCGCCTTCATGCTGGCCGCGAATTTCGGCTTCTATGCTTTCTTCAAGCCGCAGGAGAATCCGCAACTTCCGCCAAAAGGTCCTTCGCCTTTCGAATTCGGCACCAAAGATGGCTACGAGTTTTATCTTAACGTTGGTCCGATCGGAAATCTCTCCAAACTCCTCGACGGCAAAAGCTGGCTGTTCGACGATCAGATGCGGCACGACACCTACGACGACTATTGGAAGGTCCGCAATCTCGCGCCGCACATGAAAAACATTCACTGCGCCGTGCTCACGGTCGGCGGATGGTTCGATGCCGAGGATCTGCAGGGCCCCTTCACCACGTTCCATTCCATCGACAAGAACAATCCCGATATTTTCAATGCGCTGGTCGTCGGACCCTGGGTTCACGGTGGCTGGGCCCGTTACGACGGCGATCATCTCGGACGTGTGGAATTCGCGGCCAACACCGGCGACTTCTATCGCAAGAACATTCTGTTCCCATTTTTCGAGCAGTACCTCAAAGGCAAGACGGATGCGAAGCTTCCAAAAGCGTACGTCTTCGAAACCGGAACCAACGTCTGGCGCCGCTACTCCGCGTGGCCGCCGAAGGGAGCGGAACAGAAGACCCTCTACTTTCATGCCAATGGAGAACTCTCGTTCGACGCGCCTTCTGACTCATCTTCATTTGACGAATATGTCAGCGATCCGGCGCATCCCGTGCCGTTCGTGAACTATCAATCGGTCAGCGTGCCGCAGGAATACATGCTCTCCGATCAGCGTTTCGCCGCAACCCGCACGGACGTGCTCACTTATGAAACTCCCGTGCTCCAGGAGGACGTAACTATCACGGGCCCCATTTCTCCGCGCCTGTTCGTCTCGACCAGCGGCACCGATTCTGATTTCGATGTGAAGCTGATCGACGTCTATCCCAACGACTACCCCGACAGCAAACTCGACGCGATCAAACCGGAAGACCGCAGCAAGCCGCGTACCGACGTCGGACCACCTTCATTCACCATGGCCGGATATCAACAACTCGTTCGCGGTGAGCCGTTCCGCGGCAAGTTCCGTCACAGCTTCGAAAAGCCGGAGGCCTTTACTCCCGGAAAAGTGGAAGAAATCAACGCCACGTTTCAGGACATCAACCATACTTTCCGCCGCGGCCATCGCATCATGGTGCAGGTGCAGAGTTCATGGTTCCCGCTCACCGACCGCAATCCGCAGACCTTCGTGAACATTCCCGATGCGAAGCCGTCTGATTTCGTGAAAGCGACCGAGCGCGTGTATCACTCAAAGACGCAACCCTCGGGGATTGTTGTGGAGGTGTCGAATCCGGGAGCGGAGGAGGAGAAAAGGTAGACCTTCATGTTTCTCGGTAGACTTCTTTGGCATTCCTTACTATAATGTAAGGAACTGCCAATAGTGAAAGGAGAACCATGCCGAGCGCAACCATGACCTCAAAAGGTCAGCTCACGGTCCCTGTTCAGGTACGAAATGCCATGGGCTTGGAGGCCGGTGACCGCGTCGAATTCGTGGAGTTGGGGAAGGGGCATTTCGAGATTATGGCCGCGACCAGATCCATCCGAGAACTTGAAGGGCGGTACTACGACAAAAGAAGGAAACCTGTAACTCTAGAAGAGATGGACGCCGCCATTGCCCGTGGAGCGGCGAGATCCCGATGATTGGGCTCGACACCAACGTCTTGGTACGCTATCTGACCCGTGATGATCCTACCCAATCGGCAGCGGCAATAAAGTTGCTCCGTTCGTTTTCCTCGGAGTCGAAAGGTTTTCTTTCCCTAATTGTGCTGATCGAAACCACTTGGGTTTTGCAGACCTCCTACGGATTCAAAAAGAACCAGTTGGAAGAGGTGGTGGAGGCTCTGCTGCGTAGCCAGGAATTGACGGTGGAACGCTCCGATTTAGCATGGCAGGCGTTACGGACGTTCAGCGCCAGCCGGGCCGATTTCTCCGATTGCCTGATCGAGCGATGTTCCCATGCGGCGGGTTGCTTTTATACCGCGACTTTCGACCGTGCCGGCAGCACCGCGGGCATGCGCCTTCTTGCGTAAGGTATTTCGCCTACCCGCCGACCCCAAAAAACTCTTCCACCACCCGCATGTCTGTCGTCTTCGTATAATTCGGCAGGCTCTGTAGGAAGACGCGCCCGTACTGTTTTTTCAGAATGCGGTTATCAAGCAGCACCAGCAGTCCGCGATCGTGCAACGAGCGGATCAGCCGTCCGAAGCCCTGCTTCAGCGTGATCACTGCGCCCGGCACCTGATACTGGAAAAATGCGTTTCCACCATCGGCATCGATCGCCTTCACGCGCGCGGCAACCACCGGATCGCTCGGCACCGCGAACGGCAGCCGGTCGATGATGACGCAACTTAACTGCTCGCCCTGCACGTCCACGCCCTGCCAGAAAGAAGACGTCGCAAACAGCACGGCATTGGGCGTGAGTCGAAACTCCTCGAGCAGTGCGCTCTTGGGCGCATCGCCTTGCCGCAACATGGGAAACTCGACCTCGCCGAGCAGCCGCCGATAAATCTCATTCATCTGCGCGTAGCTGGTGAAGAGCACAAACGCGCGCCCGCGGGTGATCTCCAAAAGCTTGCGGATTCGATCCGCTGCTACGCTCACAAACTGCTGGGCCCGCGGGTCGGGCATATCCGGAGGAACATAAAGCAACGCCTGGCGCTGATAGTCAAAGTGCGAAGCCAGCACCGACTCGCGCGCGTGCTCCAATCCCAGCCGCTGGCGGATGTACTCGAACGTTCCGCCTACAGCCAGCGTGGCCGAGGTCAGCACCGCGCACTCCAGTTTCGACCACAGGCACTCGCGCAGGATCGGGCCTACATCGATCGGCGTGGCCTGCAGATAGACATTCTGCTGCCCGGTCTGTCGTCCTCTGTGCTCCCCTGCGTTTCTCTGTGATGAGAAAGTCCTTCCCCTCCGCTCGATCCAGAACACGGTGTTGCGATCATCGGACTCCATGGCGAATCCAAGCTGCGCCTGAATCTCCTGTGCCCGGCGCACGAAGTTGAAAATTTCCTCGGGCTTTTGCGCGAGTCCTTCGAGTTCGCCCGCCAGCCGCGTCAGCGCCTGATTCAGCGCCAGAAACTCATCTCCATTTTCTTCCAGAAATTCGCGGCGCGTTTCAAAGGCAAACCGCCCGTCGCCCGGCGGCAGAAGCGAAAAAAAGAATTGCGAGCGCTCCCGCAAACTTCCAATCGCTCCGGAAAGCGCGGGAGACATCATGCGGCTCTGCTGCAGCGACTGCTCCACATCGCGGGCCAGTTCTTCCACCCGCAGATTGCTGACGGAAATGCCGAAATAACTTCCGGCAATGTCTTCCAGTTCGTGCGCTTCATCGAAAATCACTGTGCCGACTTCCGGCAGGACTCCCGCATCGGCTGCATTATCTGCCTGCAGCTTGATAGCGAGATCGGCGAAGAACAGATGATGATTCACGATGATGATGTCGCTCTCCATCGCCCGCCGCCGCATCTCGGTGATGAAGCATCGTTCGAACTGGCTGCACTTCTGCCCGATGCAGGCTTCGGCGCGAGCGTCGAGCTTCGGCCAGAGCAGGCTCGCCTCAGGCAATTCGGCCAGTTCCGCGCGGTCGCCCGTCGATGTCGTCTTCTCCCACGCGGCAATCGCGCGATATTGCTCGATCTCCTCGAGGCCACTCAGAACCGGCTGATCGGTGAGGTCATACAGCTTCTTGCGGCACAAATAATTACTGCGCCCTTTCATGTAGCAGACCGAGAGACGATTGTCTCCTCTACTTCCGCCCTTGATGTCATCCCGAACACTCGCCGAGCGAGTGTGAGGAACCTGCTCTTCGCCGGCGCCGCCGGAGCTCGCGCCGTACAGCGCCCGCTCCAGAAACGGCACATCTTTGTAAAAAAGCTGCTCCTGCAGATTTTTCGTTCCCGTCGATATGATCACGCGCTTGCCCGATCGAATGACGGGCACAAGATAAGCCAGGGTTTTGCCGGTGCCGGTTCCGGCTTCGACGATCAAATGCCGCTTTTCCGCCAGCGCCTGCTCGACTGCCTCCGCCATCTGCAACTGCCCGCGGCGAAATTCATACGCCGGATGCGTGCGCGCGAGCACTCCTCCGGGCGCGAAGAATTGATACAGCGCTGCATCCTTGCCGCCGGGCGCAGGCCGCCCCGAAGCGACAGTAGGCACGGGCTGGGGAGGGACGGACACGGAATCTCTATAATACGAGTACCCAGTAGTCTGTACCCAGTAAACTCTGCATTCTGTCGAAACTCTCTTACGCCGTTTGAAGCGACTCACTCACAATTCGACCGGGACAAGCGCCCTGACGGCGGCAGTTCCGACAATCGCCATCGTCGGGCGCCCCAACGTGGGCAAATCCACGCTGTTCAACCGCATCGTTGGATCGCGCCGCGCCATCGTCGGCGACCAGCCTGGCATCACCCGCGACCGTCTTTACGGTGAAACGGAGTGGCGCGGCCGCCATCTCCGCGTGGTCGACACCGGCGGCATCCTGCCCGAAGACAGAGAACTAATTCCATCAGAGATTTTCCGCCAGGCCCGCGTCGCCCTCGACGAAGCCGCAGCCATCGTCATGGTCGTCGACGGACGCAGCGAACTTGCCGGGCCTGATCTCGAACTCGCGCGCCGGCTGCACAAAGCCAATCGCCCGTTATTTCTCGCCGTGAACAAAGTCGATTCCGAAAAGCAATCGTCTCTCGTCGATGACTTCCATCGCCTCGGTATTCCGCAGATGTTCCCAATTTCCGCCGAACACGGCCGCGGCGTCGACGATCTGCTGGACGCGGTGCTTGAGAAACTTCCAGAACCTTTCCCCACCGAGGGCACAGAGATCACAGGGGAAACACCGCTCGAAGAGCCGACGGCCGACGACCGACGACCAACGACCGAAGACGAGTCGACGGCCGGCGACCGAGGACCGTCCGCCGAAACTAAAGTCGCCATCATCGGCCATCCCAATGTCGGTAAGTCCACGCTGCTGAACTGCCTCACCGCCTCCGACCGCGCCATTGTCTCGCCTATCCCTGGCACCACGCGCGACGCCGTCGATGAAGTCGTCGAGCGCAACGGACGCCGCTTCCGCTTCATCGACACGGCCGGCATCCGCCGCAAAGGCAAGACGCACCTCATGGCTGAAAAACTTTCGGTCGTCGTGGCGCGCAAGCACCTGGAAGCCGCCGACATCGCGCTGCTCGTCATCGACGCGACCGAAGGCGTCAGCCAGCTCGACGCCTCCATCGCCGGATACGCCCACGAAAGCGGCCGCTCGGTGATCATCGTCGTCAACAAGTGGGATTTATGGAGTGGCGCGGGCACTCCTGCCCGCGAAAAGCCGGGAACTAAAGAAAAAGACAGGCGGACGGGAGCGTCCGCTCCACACAAGCAAATGCCTCACGATCGAGACGGATACGAAGAGCGTCTGCGTTACGAACTGAAGTTCTTGAACTACGCGCCTGTGGTTTTTGTTTCAGCGCAAAGCGGCAAGGGCACGGAGAAAATTTTCCCGTTGCTCGAAGAAGTCACCAGCGAACGCCGCAAGCGCATCTCGACCTCCGAGATGAACCGCTTCCTCGAACACATCGACTTCGACCGCGCTTCAGTACCCATGCGCCAGCGTGTCAAAATTCTCTACATGACGCAGGCCTCGGTCGCTCCGCCCACGTTCGTGCTTTTCACCAATCGCGCCGTGAAGCTGCACTTTGCTTATCAGAGATTTTTGGAGAATCAGATTCGCCGCGCGTTTGGATTTATGGGCACGCCGATCTGGATTAAGACGCGAGCGAGAGAATAGGCCATCAAGCTGAGCGCCGACTGACGAGAAACGCGACTCGGAGAATTCCGGCGGAGTGAACCGCAGCGAGAACCTGCTTAACTCCGCCCCATCGCGCGCGCATGTCGGCATTGATGTAGACCTTCCGCTCCACGCTGTGGTCCTTAAGGCGATTTCGAATTTTCTCAGACAGGTCGTTCACGCTGGCGATTTGATCGCTAGCAAAATAGACTTTGCCATCGCGCGTTACGTTTACCAGCATTACATCTTCTCTGAGGGCTCCCGGCATCGCGACCGCGTGCTTTGCATGAGGCAGGTCCACGCTGTTGTGGTATTCATAGACCGGAATCGTCATGAAGACGAGCAGCACAACGAATACAACGATCCCCATCACGCTCGCGAACTGCAGCGTGTTGAAATCGCTGAACAGCTTCGGCGATGGACGACGTTTCCGCAGCATGACAAACCTGACTCTTACTTCATCACCGGAAGACGCCACGGAAGATGACGGCCGTAACCAGAGGGCGAGCCCATTGGTTAGTCACTCTCCCTCGATCATCCTTCCTTGCGTCACCAAGCCCACGCGCGTAACGCCGGCGTGGTGCGCCACGTCGATCACGTCTGCGACATACTGAAAATCCACGTCGGCATCGCCGCGCACGAACGCAACTTTCTCCGCCCGGGTCAAATAAATTCGCGCCAGTTGCTGTTCCAGGTCATCCCGCAGAACATCTTTTTGATTAATCCGGATGATCGGCGCCTGGTCTTTCGCCGTCCACACGAGTTCAATCACCACGGTGCGCTCGGGCTGGCTGGCCGTCTCGCCATTCTTCGGCGGCTGCGGAATCTGCGCGGTTTCGCCCCGCTCCTTGTCCATCGAGACCACCAGCATGAACATCACGATCAGCGTCAGCAGCACATCGATCAGCGGCGTCACGTTAATCTCGGCTCGGGACGCACCTCCGCCTGCACTCGAAAAAGCCATGGAAACCGCTCCTCTCAAGGCACGCGTGTCTGCAGGATCAGACACCCTTGCCGAAGGCGAAGTTCCTGAGAAGTTCAGCTGCGCACGTTGGCCCAGCCCGATTGAAGCGGAAGGAATGTTCTGGAGAAGGCAGGGTTTGGGAAGGGCACGACGTTTAGCCGCGCGGTAAGGCGTAAAACGAACAGGAGCTTCAGCGCCGGCGGGTCGGATCCCACTCCCCATTGCGCCACAAATTCGCCCTGTGATACTTTATATAATTGTCCCGGACATCTGGAAGGGATCCGAGGGAAAAGCTTGCGCGGAGGCGCGTCTTTCCCCAGTTGCTGGCGTAGCTCAGTCGGTAGAGCATCTGAT
>JASHOT010000061.1 GCA_030040965.1 Candidatus Sulfotelmatobacter sp.
CCTTCAGCCGCACCGACCAGGGATAGCCCGCCGCTTCCCACACCGCTGCTAGAACCGCAATCACTTGCTTGCCGTATCGCGGCTTGCGTTCTCGTGCCCGCCGCACCCGCTTTTTCTCGGGACGCGGTCCATTCAGCAGTCGAATCGCATACTTGCGGTTGTACCTCGTCGTTACGCAGAACTCGTCCAGCAGCACCGCTCGCGCTTTCCGTTCCGCCTTGTGGTACCGCTCATACATCACCCGGAAGTACTCCCACTTCGCCTCGTTTCCCAAACCCAACTCTCCTTGAAAATTTTGTGCTGGAGTTGGGTTACATCCTACGTGTCTCGACGGCCTTCCCTCGGGTTACATTTTAGACGGCGCGATTCGATCGCTTCACGTGCGACGCGGCCTCCTGATATCCTTTTTGGCCGTCCTTGCAGGTTTTCAATGAGATCTTCGAGCACGCTCAGGGTTTCTTTGTTGTCCATGATTGCTTTTCCTCCGCAGCTTTGGATGCAACTCGGGGCTCTGCGTTTGCGGCCGTCTTCGTTTGTGGTTCTCTGCGCCCACGAGCGTCCCGAAAAACTAGGAAGGAACTGGATGGTGCTTTAAAATCGAGAAAAATCTATGACGAAGCGCAAATCCAAGGGCGCGTACATGTTGAGCCGTTTTGCAGGCGTGAGGCGCGCAGCGACGGGAGTCCGCAGGCGAAATCCCGAGCGGAGCGAGGGAACCCCGTGACCAAAAGGAAATCCAAAGGCGCCTATATGATCTCGGCGGTGGCGGAGATGTATGAGATCCATCCGCAGACGCTGCGGTTGTACGAACGCGAAGGACTGCTCAAGCCGTCACGCACCGAAGGCAACACGCGGCTGTATACCGAAGAGGATCTGCAGCGGCTGGAATTCATTCTGACGCTGGCGCGCGACTTGTCGGTCAACATCAGCGGGATTGCGATCATTTTGCAGATGCGCGAGCGCATGGAAGAGATGCAGCGGCAGATTCAGGATTTTGTGCAGTACATTCAGAAGGAAGTGCTGACGCGGGCTACAGCCGCGGCTGATCCCTCGAAGGGAGCGATTGTGCCGGTGAGAAGGCAGATTGTGGTGCCGACCCCCGCGACAAAGAAGCGTTAAATGCTTGCGGAATGCGACGCCGTCGATTGACACCCGATGCATGAATACTTTCCTCGGCGGTACACTTTCTGGCGTCGTTGCGGTTTTGATCCTGGATACCGTAGGGGCCTTCCTTTCTCAGCGTCTCAAATTCCAATACAGCAGGCTTTCGCCGATTTCGTTTCTCCTTTGGTCACTCGCATCGGCACTGGCGTCGGCTGCGTCGTCAGACGCGTTGAAATCGGTTGGGTTGGGCGTGCTGTCGGGCTCCATCGTAGGCTTAGTCGATTCAACGGTAGGGTGGTGGACTTCATGGCGACTGGGAGCGGCGCGGATGAAGCCTGAGCTAGCCACGACGCGCAGGATCACTAGGATTGTCTTCAGAGTTACGATGTTGGCGGCTGCGGTCGGAGCGTCTGCCGCCCTGGCTACGGTTTTGCTTGGCTGGCTCATCCGACACAATACGCGGTGATCGACGTATCATCGATAGTTCGTCGTATAAGGCTTATGTGCTGACCGCAGCGATTCCATGCTTCCTTTCAAACTCATATACAGCGACCATTATTACCTGCCCATCGGCGACCATGTTTTTCCGGCGGAAAAATATCGTCGAATTCGTGATCGTTTAATCTCAACAAAAGTCGCCGGACCTGAAGATTTTCTCGAGCCCCAACCTGCAACCGATCAGGACATCCTGCTGGTGCACAAGCCGGAGTACGTGCAGAAGCTGAAAACCGGCACGCTTAGCCCGCGCGAAGAAATGGAAATGGAAGTTCCCTACTCGCGAGATCTGGTCGAGGCGTTTTGGCTGGCCGCGGGTGGATCGATTCTTGCCGCCCGCCAATGTCTGCAGGACCGCGTTTCGATCAGCATTGGCGGCGGATTTCATCATGCGTTTCCCGATCACGGGGAAGGATTCTGCATGATCCACGATGTTGCGGTCGCGATTCGGAGACTGCAGCGCGACGACAAGATCCGGACAGCGATGACGGTGGACTGCGACGTGCACCAAGGCAACGGGACGGCGGCGATTTTTGCCGGAACGCGCACCGCGAGCGCGCTGCTGCCGTCGGCCTCGGCTTCGACCGTCGAGCAACCGAAGAATGCGCCGCGGGGCAAAATGCGTGGCGCCCACGCGGGGGAAGTGTTCACGATTTCCCTCCACCAGCACAACAACTATCCGCTGTGGAAACCGCCGTCTTCGATCGACGTCGACCTGCCCGACGGCACCGGCGACGACGATTACCTCGCCTGGCTCGACAATGCGCTCAGCTCCGGCCTGCGCCAGTTCGAGCCCGACCTGATTTGCTACATCGCGGGGGCTGATCCGTATAAGGAAGATCAGCTGGGCGGACTCAGTCTGACGATCGAAGGATTGAAGAAGCGGGACGAACTTGTCTTCAATGTTGCCCGTGCGAGAAACATTCCAGTCATGGTGACCTACGCCGGCGGCTATGCACGGAACGTGGAAGACACGGTGAGCATTCACGCAAATACGGTGGTCGCGGCCAAAGAAGTATTCACCGAGGTCCGTCACAAAGGCTCTGAGCCGCTGCCGTAACCGAGGATTCTATGGTGACGATATATTTACTAGATGCATGTCAACGTCAGCGAAATTCCGCACCGTGAGCTTTACAATCTCTTGCTGAGTTCCGTCGCCCCGCGGCCGATCGCGTGGGTTTCGACGTTAAGTGCTGCCGGACAGCCGAACCTTGCCCCGTTCTCATTTTTCAACTGCGTGTGCGTAGACCCTCCACTGCTGGCCTTCGCACCCGCAATGCGCGCAAGCGAAGATGGCCAAGCCAAGCCGCAGGTCAAGGACACGCTGCGAAATATCCGGGAGACGCAAGAATTCGTCGTTAACGTAGTCACCTACGAATTGATCGAGCAGATGAATCTGACCAGCGGGGAGTACGCGCGCACAGTGAATGAGTTCGCCTTGGCCAAGCTGACTCCCGAGCGCTCGCAGATCGTGCGTCCAGCCCGAGTCGGCGAATCGCCGGTGAGCTTCGAATGCAAGCTGCGCCAGATTCTTGACTTCTCCACGGCTTCAAATGGCACCAGTCTGGTCATCGGCGAAATAGTGGCGATTTATCTCGACGATGCTCATCTGAAAGACGGCCGACTCGACCGCAACTCTCTCGATCTCATCGGCCGCATGGGCGGCATGCAGTACACCCGAACGACCAACCGCATTGAGTTGGCGCGTCCAAAAGTGAGATAAGCCGGAGCCGCGGAAGTGGAGTCATGCCGCGACCGGCGCTGTTCCGGGCGCTTGCGGTTGAGCCATTGCGATCGCCCGCAGATCGCCCAGAGCGTGCACGACGATAGGGAGCAGCAGATTGCCGCTCAACAGATAAAGGCCGGCCAAAATCAATCCTGACAGTCCCACCGACACCACTCCCTTCCATCCCTGATAAATGTGCCCCATACCAAAAACCAGCGATGTCACCAATGCCTTTTCCAGACTGTTGATGTGGGGAAACCAGAGAGTCGCATAGTAGAACAAGAATCCACGATAAGTTAACTCCTCGGCGATTCCCGCGCCGATGCTGACCGCAGCGAACCAGCGTTGTTCGATGGGAGTATCGGGGAGCAGGGCCTCGAGGCGGTCCTTCAATTTCTCGCGAATCTTTGTCGCTTTGCGCCGGAGCCTGATGGCGGACCACAGCAGCAAACCGCCAAAGACGGCGGTCAAGGCGCCGCTCAGCCACCACGTGCGCGGCGCACCCAGACCAAGGCTGGATGCCGGAATCCCACCCCAGTGCAATAGACCGAGTACGACAAGGGTGCTGACCACCTGATCAGTCACGGTCACGCGATACATTTTGACTTTGGCCAGCAAATCACCGGCCGCCAGGCGCCGCCGCGCCTTTTGATACAGAATGCGGCTCAACCAGGGACCGACCACGATTAAGTAAATGGCAAGCAGATGTTCGAGGGCGAGAGTCATTGGAGTTTCTCCTTGAATGTAAATGTATATTTGCATTTACATTTTGTCAAGCCCTTCTTGTAAAATCTTTGTCATGCCGAAGAAGACCACTTTGCCTGCCCATCAGGCGCGCAGCCGTGAATCTCTCGCCCGTTTGCTCAAGGCCACCGTCGAGGTGCTGGATGAAGACGGCATAGAAGGCGCGACCATCCCCCGCATTGCGGCCCGGGCGGGCCTTTCGCCTGGCGCCGTCTATCGCCGGTTCCCCGACAAAGATGCTCTGATGCGCGAGGTCTGCCTCCGCGTCTTCGAGTCCAATTACAAAGGTACGAAGGATCTTTTTGCCGCCGAGCACTGGAAGGGAAAATCTCTGCCGGAAATTGTGCGCTCGGTGATCGAACTGACGTTGAAAGGGCATCGCCAGCATCGCGGCCTGGTGCGCGCCCTGCTTTTTTTCATCTGGCAGCATCCCGACGCTGCCTTCGTACGCCGCTGCGACGAGATGGAGTGGAAGACCTTTCAGGACATTGCCGACCTGGTGCTGACGCGGCGCAGCGAGATTCGCCATCCACATCCGGAATCGGCCGTGAAATTCGCCATCCTGATGGTCGCCGTCGCCGCGCAGGGCATCCTCGTCTTGCCTCCCGATCCCAAGGATATGTCGCGGCTCTTGCCAGATATCGACGCTCAACTTCAGCGCGAACTGCCCAGAATGTTTCTGCGATTCCTGGGTATGAAGGAATGAGGGTTAGGCAGACTTGACGTTTGTATTCTCGGCGGGATAGTTGAAGAAGAGCTGATTGCCATCGGGATCATCAACCACCAGGAGCCGGTATCCCCACGAACCGTCCTTGACCGCAGCGCCCCGGGCTTCGAGTTCCGCGCGCAGAGCGTCCAGCGCGGCGATTGCGCCCTCGCGCGTCGCCGGCTCGACGTTCAAGGAAATAAACATCAGCCCTTTGCCAATCTTCTCCGGCCAGTGGCTGGATAAGATCAGTGCGCAGCCCTGGCGGTCGACTTGTGCGACGGCCGCTCTGCCATCCTCCTCGTAGCGCCAGGCGCTGGTGAAACCGAGCTGGTTCATGTAAAAGCGAAGCGAGGCCTCAACGTCGCGCACGTGCAGAACGGGACGCGCGAACCAGTCTGTCATAAACAACCTATGCTACTGCGAGTTGGCGTTTGCCCATGCGCAATCAGGCGCCGGGGGCAGAGACGCTTGGTACGCCACCCTGATCGTCTCATGATCGTGGCGATTTCAACCAGCTCTCGACAAATTTCCTCTGTTCCGCCACGGTTGATGGAATAACATCCGGTCCAGATTCGAATATGTGGACAAGGTCAGTTGCATGTTTTCCAACGACCATCCGATATGCCTTCAGCCCAGCCCCCATATCCCGACCCATGCCCGAGGGATACACATTCAAGCTTGCGCCGTAACAAACGGGGCGCAAACCTTCCTTCTCCAGACGTTCGCGCATGTCACAGAATGCTTTGAAGTAGTCTGAAGCCGATTCCTCTATCGCTCTGCCTCGATACTTGAGGACGAGGCGACGCTTACGTTCGAGATCGTTCCGTTCATAGCTGACGGTCCCGAATTCGTCCCCAGCCTGGCTCGTCAGGCGAATCGCATGTTCGACCATGCTGCGCTCCAGGCACCATTATAAGCAGCTGCTAAAATGATGGGTTACGCCTATGTTCGAGAACCTACAGGAAAAACTGCAGCGCGCCTTCAAGACGCTCCGCGGGCAGGCCAAGCTGACCGAGGAAAACATTGACGAAGCGCTGCGCGAAATCCGCCTCGCGCTGCTCGAGGCCGACGTCAACTTCAAAGTCGTCAAACCGCTCATCGATCAGATTCGCGCCAAGGCCGTCGGTCAGGAAGTGATGACTGCGCTCTCACCGGGCGAGCAGGTCATCAAGATTCTGCGCGACGAACTGGTGCTGATTCTCGGCAAAGACACAGCGAAGGTAAGGTTTGCCTCGCAGCCTCCCACGGTCGTGCTCATGGCCGGACTGCAAGGCTCGGGCAAGACGACGACGTCCGGCAAACTCGCGCACTGGTTCAAGCAAGGCGGACACAGACCGTTGCTCGTCTCCGTTGACGTGTATCGTCCGGCTGCGCGCGAGCAGTTGAAGATCGTGGCGCAGG
>JASHOT010000062.1 GCA_030040965.1 Candidatus Sulfotelmatobacter sp.
TACTTCCCCCGCGTCGATCAGGCTTGCACACGCGATTTGGGATTTCTCATCACCAGTGGCCTCGATTTTTTCTCCGAAGAAAAACGCCATTGCTCGTTTGAGAACCGACCGATTGAGCCGGGAATCCCTGCATATGAACTCACGAATACTTGCCTCACCGGCCAATATCGCATTTACAAAGAAATTTTGACCGATCCCTACCGCAGCGTGGTTCTGCAGAAGGTTCGTTTCGAACCGCTCCTGGGTGAACTCACTGATTATCGTCTCTACGCGCTGCTTTCCCCGCATCTGGCGAACTGCGGCAACGGGAATACGGGCTGGATCGGCGATTACAAGGGCCTACCCGCTTTTTTTGCCGAGCATGCCGGAGTCGCCCTCGGCCTGGGATCGTCGGCACCGTGGAAAAAAATGTCTGTGGGCTTCGTTGGCTATTCCGATGGTTGGCAAGACATTTCTCAACACTTCCAAATGCAGTGGGAATACGACCGCGCCGAAAACGGCAACATTGCTTTTACAGGAGAAATCGATTTAGCCGCCTGCAATGGCGAATTCGTTCTGGCGCTGGGATTGGGCTCTATCTGGACTGAAGCTGGCCAGCAACTGCGATCTACTCTATTAGAGGATTACGCCGAAATCCGCACCCATTACATTGCGCAATGGAGCAACTGGCAAAACACTCTCATCAAATTGGATCAGCCCGCGCGTCAGAATGATCTTTATCGCGCCTCCACGGCGGTTTTGCGAACGCATGAATCCAAGGATTTCCTTGGCGGTATTATCGCGAGCCTCTCCATCCCCTGGGGCTTTAACAAAGGCGACGAAGATCTGGGGGGATATCACCTCATCTGGCCACGCGATCTGGTGGAAACCGCGGGCGCCCTGCTCGCCGCCGGCGCGGTAAATGATGCGCTGCGTGTACTTCGCTATCTCGAAGCCACGCAGGAGGCCGATGGCAACTGGGCGCAGAATCTGTGGCTCGACGGCCGGTCGTATTGGTCGGGTATTCAGATGGATGAGACTGCATTTCCCATCCTGCTGCTCGATCTCATCCGTCGCGAGGCAGCGAGTCAGCTCGGCAAACTGGATCGCTGGTGGCCGATGGTGCGCCGGGCGGCAAGTTTCATTGTGCGCAATGGCCCAGTCACCATGCAGGATCGGTGGGAGGAAGATTCGGGATACTCGCCATTCACGCTTGCTGCTGAAATATCCGCGCTGCTGGCTGCGGCAGACATCGCCGAACTAACCGGTCACAGCCAGCAGGCCCAGGAACTCCGTGATACCGCCGACGCGTGGAATGCGAACATTGAACGCTGGGTCTACGCCACCGGCGGCGATCTTGCGCAGCAACTCGGTGTTGAAGGCTATTACGTTCGCATTTCGCCGCCGGATATTTCGGAGGGTACCGCCTCACCCACGCAGGGATTCGTTCCCATCAAGAACAAGCCGCCGGGCCAGGACGGCGAACGCGCGTATCACATCATCAGCCCGGACGCGCTTGCGCTCGTGCGCTTCGGATTGCGATCGCCGGACGATCCCCGCATCCTGAACACGTTGCGCGCCATTGATGCCCTGCTCAGTGTCGAGCTGCCGCAAGGACCTTGCTGGTATCGCTATAACGGCGACGGGTACGGAGAGCACAAGGATGGTTCGCCGTTTGATGGCACCGGCATCGGCCGCCCTTGGCCACTCCTGGCGGGAGAACGCGCCCATTATGCTCTCGCTGGTGGACACGTGGACGAAGCTGAAGCGTTGCTCACGGTAATGGAAAATTCCACTGCCGGCCAGAGCCGGCTCTTGCCCGAGCAGGTCTGGGATTCAGGTGACATTCCCGCCCTGGAATTGTTCCGAGGCAAGCCTTCGGGCTCGGCATGTCCGCTGGTGTGGGCGCACTCGGAATACATCAAGCTTCGCCGCTCGATTCGTGATGGAAAAATTTTCGACCAGCCTCCGCAGACCCTGCAACGATATGTTGTCGAGAAACACGGGCGGCAACACTTTGGCTGGCGCGTCAACAATAAAGTGCGAAGCGTACCGAAAAATCAGACCTTGCGCCTAAACCTGCTTTCACCCGCGCTGGTGCGCTGGAGCATTGACGGCTGGAAGACGGCACAGGATACCGAGACCCGCGACACCGGCATCGGTCTTCATATCCTGAATCTGCCCACTGCTTCGCTGCCGGTTGGGGATCAAGTGGTGTTCACCTTGTACTGGCTCAACGAAAGACGTTGGGAGGGAAAGGACTACACCGTGACCGTAGAAGCCAAGTAAGACAGCTTCGCAGGAGACGCTTCACGATTACTCGGACACAGCATCCCACTTTCCGGTAGTGGCAGTGAAATCACCGAAACAATGTAAGATATAGCTCTTGTTCCGCTGGTCGAGACCCAGCGCAAAACCGTATAGCTATCCATGATTCGCCGCGTCGTCGATTTCGCTCTTGGCAACCGCCTGCTGGTCGTGGCATTTGGCGTGTTGCTATTCGCCTGGGGCATCGTTTCGTTCCACAATCTTCCCATCGAAGCCTACCCTGATGTCGCCGACAACTACGTCGAAATCATCACTCAATGGCCCGGGATCTCGGCTGAGCAGATCGAGCAGCAGGTCACCATCCCGTTAGAAATCTCCATGAATGGCATCCCGGGGGTGGTGCACCTGCGCTCATTTTCGCTGTTCGGTCTCTCCGACCTGAAACTGATCTTCGGCGACGAAACAGAGAATGCCTGGAACCGTGAGCGCGTGCTCGAGCGCCTCAGCCAGGTCACCCTCCCGCCCAACATCAGCCCCCAGATGGGCACCGACTGGAGTCCTGTCGGCCAGATTTATTTCTTCACCCTGCGCAGCAGCAATCCGAAGTATGATCCGATGGAGCTCAAATCCATCGAAGACTGGGTTGTCGAGAAGAATCTCAAATCTGTTCCCGACATCGTTGACGTCGCCAGTTTCGGTGGTCCCACCCGCGAATATCAGGTCCGCCTCGACCCCAACAAGCTCGTCTCCTACGGCCTCAATCTCGCCCAGGTCGAGCAACAACTCACCAACAACAACGCCAACGCTGGCGGCAGCTTTATCCAGGAGGGCCTGCAGCAGATCAACGTCCGCGAAGTCGGACTCGTCGATCGCGTTCGCGACATCGAAGAAACTGTCATCCTCACCAAGAACGGCACTCCGCTTCGCGTCAAAGATCTCGGCGTAGTTGCGCAAGGCCCGAAAATCCGCCTCGGCCAATTCGCGCGCGCGTGCACGTCTTGTCCCTACGGCCCCAATGGGGCCATCCGGCGAGATGACGGCAAAATCATCGACAACGACGACGTGGTCTCAGGCATCGCGCTCCTTCGCAAGGGCGCGGCGGCCGATCCCGCGCTCAAAGCCCTCGAAGCCAAAGTCAAGGAAATGAATGATCACATCCTCCCCAAGGGAGTGAAGATCGTTCCCTTCATCGATCGCAGCGACCTCGTCCATTTCACCACCCACACCGTTCTGCACAATCTGACTGAGGGCATGATCCTGGTCACGATCATCCTCTTTCTTTTCCTGGGCAATGCGCGTGGTGCGATCATCGTTGCTGCCACCATTCCGTTCTCCTTGTTGTTTGCATCCATCTGCCTTGATTTGCAGCACGTCCCTGCCAATCTGCTTTCTCTTGGAGCGCTTGATTTCGGAATGGTTGTTGACGGCGCGGTGGTCATGATCGAAAACATCGTCCGTCACATGAACTTCGCTAACGGCACCAGGACTCCGGTCGAGAAGATCGGCGAAGCCACCCACGAGGTTCAGCGCCCCGTTTTTTACGCCATCGCGATTATCATCACCGCCTACCTACCCATCTTCACTCTGCAACGCGTGGAAGGCCGACTGTTCCACCCCATGGCCTGGACGGTCGCCTACGCCCTGCTCGGCGCACTCATTTTTTCCATGATCATCGCGCCCGTGCTGGCGAGCTTTGCCTTCATTAAAGGAGCCAAAGAATGGCACAACCCGTTCATGAATTTCCTGACCGATCGCTACCGCCATGGCGTCCGTTGGGCGATCCGCCACCGCAGCCTCACCGTCGGCGTCGGAGTGGTCAGCCTATTCATCGCGATTCTCCTCGCCTTCGGCAACATCATCGGATCGGAATTTCTCCCTCATCTCGATGAAGGCGCTCTCTGGGTCCGCGGCACACTCGCACCATCCACCGGCCCCGACGAAGGTATCCGCGTCTCCAATGAGGCGCGCATCGTGCTCTGTTCTTTCCCTGAAGTTCCGCAGTGCACCAGTCAGGTCGGCCGTCCCGATGACGGCACCGATACCACCGGCTTCTTCAACACCGAGTACTTCGTTGATCTGAAACCAAAGAAGGAATGGCGGCCCGTCTTCCACGAGAACACCGACGAGCTCATCGCTGCCATGCAGCGTGAGCTCGACAAAATTCCCGGCGTCGTCTGGGGGTTCTCTCAACCCATCGAAGACAACATGGAGGAAGCCGTCAGCGGCGTGAAGGGTGAACTCGCCACCAAAGTCTATGGCGACGATCTCCATACTCTCGAAGACAAAGCCGACCAGATCGTCGCCATCATGCGCAACGTCAAGGGAATTGAAGACCTGGGAGTCTTTCGAGTTCTCGGCCAGCCCAACCTCAATGTGATCGTCGACCGCGCCGCTGCTGCCCGCTACCAGATCAACGTCGCCGACGTACAGGACGCCATTCAGACCGCCGTCGGTGGCAATGCCCTCACGCAAGTCCTGCAAGGCGAGGCCCGCTACGATCTCACCCTTCGTTATCTCCAGCAATATCGCGACACAAAAGAAGCGATTGAAACAATCCGCTTGCTTGCGCCGACCGGGGAACGCGTCTCACTGGCACAGCTTTGCAAGACCGAAGTTATAGACGGCGGGTCTGAAATCTATCGCGAAGGCAATCAGCGATACGTCGCGATCAAGTACAGCGTCCGCGGACGCGACCTCGGCGGCGCCGTCGAAGAAGCCATGGACAAGGTCAACAGGCAGGTCCAGCTTCCGACCGGCTATCACATCAACTGGGAAGGCGAATATCAAAGCAAGAAGCGTGCCGACGAGCGCCTGCTGATCGTGCTGCCTATCACGATCATGATCATCTTCATCATCCTGTACACGATGTTCAAATCGTTCAAATGGGCCTTGCTCATCCTCGCCAATGTCGCCATGGCCCGCGTCGGCGGCCTGCTTGCTCTTCTCGTCACTGGCACCAACTTCAGTGTCTCGTCCGGCGTTGGCTTCCTCGCGCTTTTTGGCGTCTCCGTGCAAACCGGCGTCATCATGCTCGAATACATCAACCAGCTTCGCGTCCGCCGCTTCTCCATTGAAGACGCGGCCGTCGAAGGCGCAGTTCTTCGTCTCCGCCCCATTATGATGACCATGCTCGTGGCCACGCTCGGGCTGTTGCCGGCAGCGCTCTCCCACGCGATCGGATCGGACTCGCAACGTCCTTTCGCCATCGTCATTGTCGGCGGCTTGATTTCTGACCTGGTCATGAGCATCTTCCTGTTGCCCACGCTCTACGTCTGGATCGCCGGCGAGCGCGATGTGCTGCCTCCTGCCGAACCAGCCTTTGCTGAAGGCGAGCACGTCGACTAAGCCAGGAATCGAATCTTGAATCTGTGGCCTCGACCGGCCGCTCGGCACACCCCGGTCAAGCAGCCTCGATATTCACGGCAAGATCGAAGATCTGGGCGCCTCTAACTTCGCCGATCTGCCGCGAAACGCACAGCCGTCCACACGCTTCCTCGGCACCGCGTGCGATAAACTAGCGGTGCACCCCAT
>JASHOT010000063.1 GCA_030040965.1 Candidatus Sulfotelmatobacter sp.
ATCAGCCCGTTGAGCAGAATCCGATCAAAGCAGCGATATCCAAATCGAATGCTATTCTGGTGATGCTCGTAGAAAGCGTTCATGGCCAACTCCTGTGTGGTGAGATACCAGGAGCATAACGTCAAACGCTTTCTACGAGTACTCCTTAACTGCTGAGTCCTGAAGGATATCAAGGGCGAAGCCCTTGTCTAGTTAGCGCCTGGGTTTCCTCATAAGAAGAATTTTCGCAGGTGAGGTGATTTCCTCACTGGCGCATAGCAGCCGCGTCGGCGTGCTCGTGCGCGTGATAGCTCGATCGCACCAACGGCCCCGACTCGACGTGGCGAAAACCGAAGCGCAAAGCCTGGTTTCGCAGATAGGTGAACTCTTCCGGCTCATAGAAACGCGCGATGGGCAGGTGATCTTTCGAGGGACGCAGGTACTGACCGATCGTGAGAATATCGACGTCGCGTTCGCCAAGATCACGAAAAACGTCGATCAATTCCTCGCTCGACTCGCCCAGTCCCACCATCACTCCACTTTTCGTGACCATGCCGGGAGCGAATTTCTTGGCATTTTCAAGCAGCGCTAAAGAACGTTCGTAGCGCGCGCCCGAACGAACTGCGCGATACAGTCGTGGAACCGTCTCTGTATTGTGGTTCAGCACATCCGGCCGGGCATCGAGCACGATGCGCAACGACTCTTCAACTCCCTGAAAATCGGGAATCAGCACTTCGACGCGGCAGTCTGCCGTTAACTCTCGAATCTGTCGAATTGTCTCAGCAAAAATACGCGCGCTGCCGATGTTGTCATCGTCGCGGTTCACACTGGTCACGACCGCATGCTTCAATCCCAGCGTCGCCACTGCTTCCGCCACGCGACGGGGTTCATCCCAATCGATCGGTTCCGGCCTGCCCTTGGGAACGGCACAGAATCCGCAGCGCCGCGTACAGATATCGCCCAGCAACATAAACGTCGCCGTCTTGTGATTCCAGCATTCCCCGATGTTAGGGCACTGCGCCGACTCGCAGACCGTGTGCAGACCGAGTCCGCGAGCGAGTTTTTTCAGATTATGGAAGTTATCTCCCACCGGCGCTTTCGCCCGCAGCCACGCAGGCTTCGGTGCACGCACCGGCGCAGCCAGTTCAATCTGAATCAGTTGAGAAGCACCTGCCATCCCTTGATTTTACCAGTTCGCGTTTCGTTCTCAATGTGACCTCCCTCGCGAGCAGTAGCATGAATTTCAAAGCCGTCACCCGAAGGGCCGCGCTTTCACCAGCGGACCGAGGGATCTCCCCAAAGAGGCGCTATTCGTCGTGATGGAGCGCTTCCGATCTCATCGCCGACTCCGCAGTACAATCTGAGCATGAGTAAGCTGACTAATCTTCTCCTGGTCCTCTTCCTTGTCGCGCCCTTGTACGCACAGAAGCCAGGCCCCGCGCCTCAGCTAGCATCTCAATCAGCCCAGGCCGGCGAAGCAACAGTCCTTGAGAACGTCGTCTACGCGACCATCAACGGCTCCGACCTGCATGTCGACGTATATGAACCGCCGGACCGCGGCTCGCAGCTTCGTCCTGGCATTCTCCTCATCCACGGCGGAGGATGGTCCAGTTTCGACAAGAGCACCATGAGCGGAATGGGCCGGTTTCTCGGTCGCTCCGGTTTCGTTGCCTTCGCCGTCGATTACCGGCTATTCAAGGGGACGGAAAATCGCTGGCCTGCGCAACTCGACGACGTGCAGCGCGCCGTTCGCTGGGTGCGGGCCAATGCGGCGAAATACGGCGTGAACCCAGACCACATCGGCGCCTTCGGCCATTCCGCCGGCGCACAGTTGGCCGCGTTACTCGGAATGGAGGACACTCGCGACAATTCCGATCCTGCACTCGCAAAATACTCGAGCAAAGTTCAGGCGGTCGTCGACGTCAGCGGTCCAACTGATTTCACAACTGATCACGACCCAGATGGCGATGCTTTCTTATCCAGTTTTCTAGGAGGCGATTTTTCCAAAGATCCTGAAGCCTGGCGCGACGCGTCCCCGGTCTTTCACGTTGCCAAAACGAATGCTCCCTTTTTGATTATCCACGGAACGAAGGATCAGGACGTTCCCATTGCGCAGGCGCAGGAGCTTTACGAGAAGCTGAAAGCGGCACACGTTCAGGTCGATCTGATCAAACTTGATGACGTGCACACTTTCCAGGACCCTGAGAATCGAAGGCGGACGGCGGTCGAAACGCTGGAGTTTTTCCATCAGTACCTCGTTCCTCCAAGCTAGAACTTGAAGTCGTCCTGTCCTTAGCCGACTTCAACCAGACCGTAGGTATGCCGCCACAGCGCCCGCATGTGTATCAGCGCGCGGCGGATCTCTTCTGAAGAAATTTCCGAGTTCGGACCAGCCAGCACGGCGGCCGCTTCTCGCTTTGCCGCTTCCAGCAGTTGCCCGTCGCGAAGAATATTGGCAACGCGGAAGCTCGGCATACCCGCCTGGCGCGTGCCGAAAAATTCTCCCGGCCCGCGCAATTCAAGATCGAGCTCGGCGATCTGAAATCCGTCATTCGTTCTCACCATCGCATTCAGGCGCTTCTCTCCGTCTTCGGTAACCTTCCCGCCAGTCACCAGAATGCAATACGATTTCGCCGCGCCGCGCCCGATCCGTCCGCGCAGTTGGTGCAGTTGCGCCAGTCCAAACCGTTCCGCATGCTCGATCACCATGACCGTCGCGTTGGGAACATCGACGCCGACTTCAATCACCGTGGTCGCGACCAGAATTTGCAGCTCGCCTCGCTGGAACATTCGCATAACTTGTTCCTTCAGATCCGCATCCAGCCGGCCATGGAGCAGCCCAACTTTCATGTCGGCGAACACTTTGCCGCTCAACTCGCGATACATCTTCCCCGCAGCCTTGAGTTCGCTCTCTTCATTTTCTGCGATCACCGGATATACAACGTACGCCTGATGCCCGGCCCGAACCTGCTTGCGGACGAACTCCCAAACTTCATCCGAACGATCGTCATTCACCTTGCGCGTCACAATCGGCGTCCGCCCCGGTGGAAGCTCATCCAAAACACTTAAATCCAGATCGCCGTAAAGCGTGAGCGCGAGTGTGCGCGGAATCGGCGTCGCGGTCATGACGAGAACGTCAGGCTCGCCGGGACCCGCCTGTGGCTTGGACTCTGACCCTTCCACGCCGAGCGAAGCCTGGCTCGCTTCCTCATCCACTCCCGATTTCTTCATCAGTTTCAATCGTTGCATCACCCCGAAGCGATGCTGCTCATCCACAATGACCAGTCCCAGCTTCGCGAACTCCACTTTTTCTTCCAGCAGCGCGTGGGTTCCAATGACGAGCTGCGCATTCCCTTGTGCGATATGCCGGCGGATTTCGCGCTTCCGGTCCGCCTCGAGCGATCCGGTCAACAGCACGATGCGATAGCCGGCATTCTCCAGAATGCGCCGCGCCGAAAAATAATGCTGCTGCGCCAGGATCTCAGTCGGAGCCATCAATGCAACCTGACAGCCGTTTTCAATCGCGATGATCGCGGCCTCGAAACCCACAATGGTTTTCCCCGACCCCACATCTCCCTGCAGCAAACGCCGCATGGGATAAGGCTTCTCCATATCCGACGCGATTTCCTGCAGAACTTTCTTCTGCGCCGCGGTGGGATGAAACGGCAAAATTTTCTTGATGGCAGCTCGCACGCGCTCGTCCAGCCGGAAGCCAATTCCGGTCTGCGCTTTTTGCTGCCGGCGTTTCAATTCCAATCCCAGTTCGACGAAAAACAGTTCATCGAAGATGAGCCGGATATGAGCCGGCGTGCGCGACGACTGCAAATCATTCAGGCTCTCGCCTGGTTCGGGCCAATGCACGTTCCACAATGCCGCTCGCTTCGAAATCAGCCCCAGGCGCGCGCGCACAATGGCGGGAATCGGTTCCGGAAGATCGGGCGTCAGATTGTCGAGCGCCGTGCGAACCGCGCGGCGAAACCAGCGTGGCGTCAGTCGCCCCGTTGCCTCGTAGATCGGAACGATGCGGCCCACCTCCAGCGACTCCGCCGCTTTCTTTTCCGTTCCGTTTTCTCCGTCGGACGAATCTCCCAGAATTTCGAACTGTGGCTGAATAATCTGCAGCTCGCGGCTGCGCCCATCCTCTTCGACTTTCCCGTAAAGCGCGATCAGCTGCCCGGGCTGAAACTTGTCCTGCAAATAAATCGCGTTAAACCAAAGGCATCGCAGCCTCGCCCGCCCTTGTCCCACGGTGAGCTGAAAGATCGGCATGCGCCGCGTGCGGAACAAGCCGGAGTTCCGCACTTCCGCAATCACCGTCGCCATTTCCCCCGCGCGCAGTTCCGCAATTCCGCGCGGATTCAGCCGGTCTTCGTAGCGAAAGGGCAGATAATGAAGCAGGTCCCCGACCGTGTGAATTCCTTTCGCAGCAAGGACCTCCGCAATGCGCGGCCCAACGCCCTTGACGTACTGCACGGGAGTGGAAAGTTCAAGCATTCGCGACTCGGCCCGCATCCAATTCGCAGACCATGAGGCATGGACTGCGATTTGTGACGCGATGCCAAAATGTTAGCAGGACAGCAGGAATCGGCGCGGAAACATCCCGGGAGTGATTCGGTGTCTAAACCATCGATGGCGATAAATCTTCTGCAGGCCTTCCTGGCCATCGTGCTGGGCAACCTCGCCTATTTTGTGCTCGTGCCGTCCCTTCCGCCGGCCGCCCGTCATCATCCCACCCACCTGGATCTCGGAATGTTGATCGATTTCTGGTTTTGCCTCGTGGCATACGGCCTCATCCGCACCGCTCGGAAATGGAAATAGGGGGCTAAATCGGCTGAAATTCCGGTTACTTTAGGAACCTCGGTAACCCCCTGTCCCACAATTACAATTTTCCCGAGAATGCAAAAGATCGCGATTCTGTACGAAGCAGGCCAGGCCGTGCTCTCCACCTTCGACCTCGACGAGGTGCTGCAGCGCATCTTGGAGATTGCTCGTGACTATTTTCATCTGCGCAACGTGGCCATCCTGCTGCTCGATAAGGAGGCGCAGCAGTTGTGCGTTCGCTCTCAGATCGGCTGGGATCGAGGCCACGACAGAATCTGCCTGGGGATCGGCGAGGGGCTCAGCGGAGCCTCTGTTCTCAAGAAGCAACCCGTCTATGCGCCCGACGTGAGCAAAGATTCGCGCTACGTCTGCGCCGCGCAGGCCACGCGTTCAGAATTAGCCATACCACTTATGGTGCGCGATGAGGTGGTCGGCGTCCTCGACTGCCAGAGTGACCGGCTCAACCATTTCGACGACGAGACTATCGATCTGCTGACCTTGTTTTCCACCCAGGCCTCGATCGCGCTGCAAAACGCACGCCTGTATTCGCTGGAGCGGCAACGGGCTCGCCAGCTGGAAGCCATTAACGTAATTGCGCAGCAGAGCACCGCCGTCATGGATTTGCAGGACCTGCTGGCCCGCGTCTGCTCAGTCATCCGGCAGGCGTTTCAGGTTCCCCATGTCTCGCTTTTCCTGCGCGATGAAGGGGATCTGGTCTTGCGCGCGCATGATGGCACGTTGACGCCCTGCGTCGCCCTCGATGCTCGTTTTCCCGTGAACCAGCAGCCGTGGTCGCGCATCCTTTCGACCAATGGAACGGCCGTCGAAAACGATATCAGCTTCACCTCTGGCGATTTCAAACTTTTCGTCGAAGCCGCCTCGCGCATGAGCATTCCCCTCATTTCCTTCGGGCAGACGCTCGGCGTCCTCACACTCCATAGTTCCAAACCGCACGCATTTCGCGAGGACGAACTGCAATCGCTCGAGTCGGTCGCCGATATCTGCGCCACTTCCATC
Source organism: Candidatus Sulfotelmatobacter sp. (assembly GCA_030040965.1). Lineage (GTDB taxonomy): Bacteria > Acidobacteriota > Terriglobia > Terriglobales > Acidobacteriaceae > Sulfotelmatobacter. Next base: position 5,818 of record JASHOT010000063.1, read on the forward strand.
CAAAATGCGAACTATCTCGAGCGGGTCAAGCAATTAGCCTATCTCGATGGATTGACCGGCATCTTCAACCGCCGCTTCTTTGAGCTGCGCATTAACGAAGAGATCGAGCGTGCCCGCCGCTATCAGTTCAGCATGGCCGTGGTGATGGCCGACATCGACCAGTTCAAGAAGCTCAACGATGAATTCGGACACCTGCTCGGCGACGAAGTTCTCCGCCAGGTGTCGTCCCTATTCCATCAGCAGCTTCGCAAAATGGACGTGGTTTGCCGATACGGGGGGGAGGAATTCTCGGTTCTACTGACTCAGACCAATGCCCAGCATGCCGTGGGTGTGGCGGAGAAACTGCGGAGAGTCGTCGAAATGTGGCAGTTTCCGGGTGTGCCGAGGACTGTAACCATCAGCGCCGGTGTGGCCGCCTTCCCCGATCACGGCGTCACACGCGATGAACTGGTGCGCGCTGCCGACATCGCCCTGTACGCTGCCAAGCAAGCGGGCAGGAATCGCGTGTGTCTGACCACGGCGACGCGCAAAGCCGCCGCCGGCAACTGAAGACTACGGCCAAGAACGGAACGCGATGTGGGGATTAAAGATCTAACCAGTTCTTACGGAGCTCCCGCGTCATACGTTCAATCTCTTTCCGCATCTGTTCTTGTTTTTGGCGGAATTCTTCCCGATATTTCTCCGACTGCTGAACGCACTTTCTTTGTTCCTCAAGGAACGCCTTGCGGGCTTGCTCGGCGGCGTTGCGCGCTTCCTCAGCCGCCTTGCGCGATTCCGCCTCCGCCTGTCTGGTCGCCGCAGCCAAATCCATTTGCGGGTGCATCTGCGCAAGCTGGTTCTGCAGTTCGCTCAGTTTCAGCGCATTCTCGGCATTGAATAACGAGTTGTCATCGAAGCTTTCGTTCAGGAACGAGTCTCCCGAATCCTTTTTCTCGGGCATGCTCAGATTCAGGTTCTGCTCTCGTTTGTCGCGCATCACGCTCACGCTTACGTTGTTGCCGTTGCGCGAGCGCACCGCATGGGTAAAGTCGCTGGTGTCATGCACCGGCTGATCGTTGATCTTCACGATCACATCTCCGGCACGGAATCCCGCTTTTTCCGCATGGCTGCCTTTTTCCACGGCCCGCACCAGCACTCCATTGCCGTTCTTCACCCCGAAGAAATCTCCCAGCTGCGGCGTGATGTTCTCCACCGTAAGCCCGCTGCGCGCCGAAGAGGTCACCATGACCATCTGAATGGAAGGAATCTCGATCGGTGGAATGTGGATCTCAGGAACATCCACATGGAAATCCTTGGCGTTGGGACCGACAAACGAAAACTCCTTCTGCCGGTCTGCCAGTTGAACTTTCACTGTTAGCGGTTGACCGTCGCGGCTCAGCCCGAACTGAACCACGCGTCCCGGCGGGGTCTCATGGATCATCCGCCGCAACTGCGCCGCGCTGTCCACCTGTGCCCCGTTCATGGTCAGAATGACGTCGTGCTCCTTGATCCCGGCCTTCCCCGCAGGAGCGTCCTGGTCCACCATCGTCACCTCAACACCTCGTTCCTCCTTCAGTTTCAACGCGCTCAACCGGTCGCTGGTGACGTCGGCAATATCGACGCCGAGATAGGAATTTGGGCCGCCGTCCTCGCTCCAGAACACCACGGGAGGAGGATTATGATCCGTTGACCAGTTCTGGGCGGCATGCGAATAGCTGAGCAATAGTGGCAACAGAGCCATGCCCGTCATCACGTGTTTCCGCATAGTCATTTTCCTCCAGTGCTGCGCGATCGTTCCTGCGCTATTAGCCGCGCCCTAAAGATGTTCATTGGTTCAAGCGTTTAAAAGTGATATTTCCCATCGTCGTGCGCACTTTTAACATCGGTCCGCCGCCGTTCAGCTTGCCTTCGGCATACACCGTCCTGGAGCCAAGATCGCCTTCGCTATGAACGTGAATGTCGGAAAAATCCGTGTTGATGTGATGACCGCTCGCCATGTCCACGCTGGCCCGTACATTTACGGCAACGTCGGAGGCAATGTAGACGGTAATATCGCCCGTCGAGGTCTCCAGTTCCGAATCGCGCCGCTCGCCGCCGGTATTGAGCAGCTTCACCGTAATCCCGCCGGCTCCTGTCTCCGCCTGCGCCGAAGGCACTCCATAGAGGTCGATGCTTCCACCGCCGGTTTCGGCGTGCACGTGTCCCTTCGCCGAATTCAGCCGAATGCCGCCGCCGCCCGTGTCGATATCTGCTGGGCCGCCAATGTCTCCCAGATCGATGCTTCCGCCGCTGGTCGAAGCCTTCAACCTGCCATTGCAATGGCGAACTTCAATGCCTCCCCCGCCGGTTTCAATCGTCGCGCCCTGCGCGCTGTTCTGGATCTCGACGCTGCCGCCGCCGGTCTCGGCCACAACCTTCCCATTCGCCTGATGCACCTCGATCGAGCCACCACCCGTGTGCAACCCAATATCTCCGCTGACCGTGCCAACGTCGATCGGTCCGCCTCCGGTTTCCGCATTCGCGCCGCCGCCAATGTCATCCAGGCGAACGCCCCCGCCCCCGCTTTCCGCGTCCACGCGCCCGGCGATTCCTGTCGTCTCGACGTTACCGCCATCGGTCTCCAGCTTCACCAGGGTCATATCACGCGGGACCATGATCGAAAATTCCTTCGAACAGTGGCGCGGGCGGCCGTTGCCCTCCCATTCTCCAACCAGCCAGGCCGTGTCACCCTTTACGTAAGCCGTAACCTTGTACATATCGAACTGGCGGCGGGCTTCCTGCTCCGAACCCGTGCTCATGCGGGTATAAACCTTATAATTAATAGCTTGTTGTTGCCCGCCGTGCACCACCACCGATCCCATATCTACCTTGACCCGTAGATTCTTCACTCCGGTCAGGTTGCCGGTAATTTCCTGTCCCCAGCCGCCGCCTTCGCGGGAGACATGTGCCTCCTGCGCTTGCATCAACGGAGTCACAACCAATTGGCTAAGAGCCAGCGTTGCTGCCAGCCCGACGATTTGTAGCGCGCGTTTCAAATTTCACCTCTGTCTTTTTTTCGTAGCGCCGGCGTCCCGCCGGCCTTGCTCTGAACTTTTCCTTCGTACAGCCGGCATCTTGCCGGCTTTTGCTTCAATCCTCTCGCTACTTAATCAATCTCCGGCAGCTGCGCCAGCATCGTCCGCGCCTGCGACTTGATGTAGGTGCTCGAATCCTTCGCCGCCAAGGTCATCAGCACGCCGCGTACGCTGCCATCCGCTTTCACGGGTTCGAGCATGCGCAGCGCCTCCGTCCGCACTCCGGGATTCGTGTCGTTCACCAGCGCCTGCAGCAAGCTGTCGCGCACGCGCGTATCGTCCTTCACATACGGGCCCAGCGCATCGAGAGCTTTCAACCGCACTCCGGGATTCGTGTCGTACTGCAGCGCATAAATCAGCGCCTCGCGAAAGTGATTGTCGCTCGGGTTCTGCGTCATCAGCCCGACGGAATCCATGCGCACGCCGGAGTTGTAATTATTGCGCGCCGCGAACAGCAGCAGCTGCTGAATCCGCTGATCGTTCAACGATCCCTGCGCTTCCTGCGTCGATGTCGTGTTGTATTTGATCGTGACCTGATTCGAGCCCGGTTCCTGCGTTACGGAGTCGATGTTGGTGATGGAAGCGTCGCTGACGGGATTTGCTGCGGTGGGTGTGATGGTTGGTTGCGGGCCGTGCGAATAGAGCTTGTATGTAGTTCCCACTCCGCCGGCAAAGCCGAGGACGAGAATTACGGAAGCCAGCGCGGGGGAGAAACGCACCTGCCGCAACCAGTTTGCCGGATCGAACGCCAGCCGGCTCAAGAAGTTGCCTTGTTTCGCGGTCTCCAGCGCCTCCTGCAGGCGCATGCGCGACGAGGCCAGCAGATTCGGCGACGGGCCCTTCATAAACAGATTCATCGCCCGATCCTGCTCAAGCAGCGCATGGAACTCCTGCTCCGCCTTCAGTTCCGCCGCGCAGTCCGCACAGCGCGTCACATGCTGTTCCAGTTCATGGCGGACATCATCAGCCAGCTCGCCATAAACATGCAGCACGATACTTTCTCTCATCCATTCGCACTTCATAGTGTCACCTTCACTGACTCTTGAGGGTGCGCCCCACCCAACGCGGTTTTCCTTGGGTGGGGATTTTTTTTGCCATCCCTCACAAGCCTCTATCTCATATCCGCCAGAGCCCCGCGCAACTTCTGCGTGGCCCGGAAGAGCGTATTCTTGGCGGTCTCTTCCGTCGTATGCAAAATCTCTCCCACCGTGCGCAGCTTCAGCCCGTGATAATGCTTCAACTCAAACACCATCCGCTCGCGCGGAGTCAGCTTATCGAGCGCCCCGGCAATGCGCGCGCCCAGTTGCCGCCTCATCAAATCGCGCTCTGGATTAGCGCCTGCCCGTCCATCCGGCACCTGATCCAGCAGGTCATACTCGCCGCCGTCGGAGTCTTTGGCGACCGGCGCATCTTCCTTGCGCACATTTTTCTTGCGCAAGTGATCGAGACACAAATTGGTCACGATCCGGTAAATCCATGTGTAGAAGGAGCACTCGAAACGGAAGTTGCCGATGTTCTTGTACGCTTTCAGAAACGCGTCTTGGTACACGTCCTGCGCGTCATGCTCGCTGCCTGTCAGATGCAGAGCTAGCCTCAGCACCGCGTGATCGTAGTGACGGACCAGTTCCTCGAAGGCTGCGCGGTTTCCCTGCTGCGCCTCCCGGATCAGCATCGTGTCGTCGATTCGGCGATCTTGTGCTTGACGATCTAGCCCAGCCATGCGGCCCCACGCGGGGTCCTGGTGATTGCTGTTTCTCTCTACTCTCTCACTCTTCAGTTTCGAGTGGGCCCGTTCGCCAATCGCAAGTGATACTACCCATGCATCGGCCGGCATTTCGTAGTGTTCCTCTACTCGCCCGGCTTGTTTTAACTGATGAAGCCTGCCGTATCCGGGCTTGCACAGGAATAGACGCAGATTCCCCAGAACCGTAAGCAAAAATTATAGGCCGTCTGCGGAAATTTTGGGCGGGCTAGGTGATTCTCTCCCAAAGATTTAGTAGTAAAACACAACATCCGCCCACAGCCGCTGCATTAGGTTTGGCAGATGAAATGCCCCATTCATGGTGCGATTCGGCCGTACAACGTAAATCGGTAAGCAGCAATCTTATCCGCAGGGCATGCAACCTCTGGCAACGGTAAGGTTTGAGAGTTGCGTCCGATTTCAGGTTCAACTATAGTTTTCGGCGCTTTCCGTGCCCACCATTCCCTTGAAAGTATTAGGATTTAAGGATAATGACCCTGATGAAGAGATCCCTTGTTCTCGTCCTCGTTTTCCTTTTTACCCTTGATTTCACCGCCTTCGCCGGCGGAATGCCCGCCGACCGCGCCGCCTACGTCGGCGGCACCGAAAGTCAGATCACGGAAGGCAGCGAAGGCTCTCCCTCCACCGGCAACGAACGCGAGTTCGTCTTCGAATACGATGGCGGCCAGCTCCTCATCCCTTACGCCCAGGTCGACGACCTCGAATACGGCCAGCAGGCCGCTCGCCACGTCGGGCTCGCCTTCGCCACCGCTGGTCTTTCCGCGCTCGCCAAGCACCGCAAACACTTCCTCACCATCGGCTGGAAAGACGACAACGGCAAAGAGCACGCCGCCGTTTTCGAGCTGGGCAAGTCGATCGTTAAGGAAACCATCGTCTCCCTCGAAACCCGCACCGGCAAGAAAGTCGACTACCAGGACGACGCCGCCCGCAAAAGCGGCCTGGGCGGCATGTAGCGATTGCCAGTTACAAAACTGTGTGCGGGTTTATGTGGAAGGGCGGCCCTTTAGGGCCGCGTTCAAGCGGAAAATAAACAACTGGGCTTTAGCCCCTGAAGACGCAACTGACCACTGCTCTTCAGTACTTTGGAACCTTGGGATCCACTTTGTCCGACCACGCGTTAATTCCGCCGGTCAGGTTGTGCACCTTCTTGAATCCCGCCTGCTGCAGGAATGCCACGGCCTTGGCGCTCCGTCCGCCCATCTTGCAATGGACGACGATCTCCTTGCTCGAATCGAGTTCGTTCACCCGCTTCGGCAGATCGTTCAGCGGAATCAGATATCCGCCCAGATTGCAGATCTGATATTCGTGCGGCTCGCGCACATCCAGCACAAATACATCTTCTTTCGCATCCAGCCGCCGCTTCAACTCTTCCGGCTGAATTTCTGGAACACCATTGCTCACAGGCTTCTCCTCTCCACGGATGCCGCAAAACTCGTTGTAGTCTATCAGCTTCGTGACCGTCGGATGCGTGCCGCAAGCCGGGCAATCGGGATTTTTGCGCAGCTTCAGTTCGCGGAACTTCATGCCCAGCGCATCGATCAAGAGCAGCCTGCCAATCAGCGGCTCACCCGCGCCCAGAATGAGCTTGATGACTTCCGTCGCCTGCATCACCCCGACAAGGCCCGGCAGAATCCCCAGCACTCCGCCCTCGGCACAGGAGGGCACAAGTCCCGGAGGTGGCGGCTCGGGATACAGGCAGCGATAGCACGGACCCTCCTCGGTTGCGAACACGCTGGCCTGCCCCTCGAAGCGGAAAATCGACCCGTAGACATTCGGCTTGCCCGTCAGCACGCAGGCGTCGTTCACCAGATATCGTGTGGGAAAGTTATCGGTGCCGTCGGCAATGATGTCGAACTCGCGAAACAGTTCGAGCGCGTTGGAACTGTTCAGCATGGTGTCAAACGTGCGCAGGTCGATGAACGGATTGATCGCCTTCAGCTTGTCCGCCGCCGAATCGAGCTTCTTGCGGCCGACGTCCGCGGTGGAATGAATGATCTGCCGCTGCAGGTTCGTGTAGTCGACCACGTCGAAATCCACCAGTCCCAGCGTGCCCACGCCAGCCGCCGCCAGATACAGTGCCAGCGGCGATCCCAGCCCGCCGGTGCCGATGCACAGCACGCGCGCCGCCTTCAGCTTCTGCTGGCCCTCCATGCCGACTTCGGGCATGATCAAATGCCGCGAGTAGCGCAGGATTTCGTCTTTATTCAATGTGATTGGAATTTCGGTAGTGGTAGCCATAAATCCTCAGGGAATCACTTGGGTTGCCCCATCCCCATCCCGTGTTCTTTGCGGGATAGGATGGGCAGTTCCAACTTTCATTTTCGGCGACTCGGGCAGAAATCATAACCCCATCCTGTCGCTGGGTGCCCCACCCTAAGCGGTTTTCGTAGGGTGGGGATTTTAACAGCCCCCTGCAATCGAAGGCACAATGGAAATGTTGTCGCCGTCCTTCAGCGCGGTCGCTTCCTTCTGCAGATACCGGATGTCTTCATCATTCACATATAAATTCACGAAAGCGCGCAGCTTGCCGTCGTCGGTATAAAGATGCTTCTTCAGATCCGGATGCTGGGCGATCAGAGCATTCATGGCGTCGCCGACCGTCGCTCCCGTGACCTCAACCGAGGCCTGCTTGCCCACATACTGCCGCAATGGCGTAGGAATGTGTATCTTGCTCATATAGTTACTGTAAGAGATGCGCCGGGGATTGGGCAAGATTCAGGGATGGTGAACCTGCCTGACATGATGGTAAGCGCGATTTGCGCCAGCCGAGTAAGAAAGGTAGAATTCGACGCCATACAAGGGGGCGTAATGAATCGAGAAGGGGCGTTGAAAGTTGTGTTGATGGTGGTGGGGTTGATCTTTTTGCTGGGCGTCTACCCATTGATGATGGTTCTATGGCCCAGCGGCTGGAGATGGCAGCCGAATCAGCCGGAGTATGAACAGATGATCCTTGGCGTGTACGCCACACTCGGAATCTTCCTGCTGCTCGCTGCGCGGAACCCATCGGCGAATCGCAGCCTGATCGCCTTCACGGCATGGTCAAGCTTGGTTCACGCGGCTATTATGGCGGTGCAGGCATTTGGCAATGCTCGCGAACGTGGGCATCTCGTTGGTGACGTGCCAGCGCTTGTCATTGTCGGCGTCGCACTGATCGCACTCGCGCCAGCCAAGAAATCGGAATCCTCTGCCTAAGCTCGCCCGTCCCAAACCAGCCACTTATCCCCGCTCCCGATCGCGCCCTAGAATTTCCGCGGGGGAACTTCCATGACCATTTTTGATCCAGCGCGCGGGAGAATCATCGACGGCGGAGGAGGAGGACGAAGCACGTTCGTTCGCCTGATCGGAGTGGGAATCCTCGCCTTTCTCGTACTGATCGTGCTGCTCAACTCTGTCACTCGTGTCGGCACAGGCCACGTCGGCGTTCTCACGCTGTTTGGCCGGGTTACAGGCGAAACCCTGCCAGAAGGCCTGCATCTGATTAACCCGCTCAAGACTAACAACGAACTGTCGATTCAGACCCAGACCATCAAAGAATCAGCCAGCGTGCCTTCGAGCGAAGGCCTGATGATGGCGCTCGACACCTCGCTGATCTATCACCTCGATCCCAATCAGGCAGCGCACGTCTTCCAGACCATTGGCGCCGACTACGAAGACAAAGTGGTCGAGAATAATTTGCGGTCGGCCATCCGCGAAGCGACCGCGTCGCACACCGCCAACGCGCTCTACACCGGCGAGCGCGAGGCCGTCGCCAACGAGATTCAGAAAAAAATCACGGATGAGCTCGGCCCGCGCGGCATCATCGTTGAAAGCATCCTGCTGCGCGATGTGCAACTACCCGCCACGCTGAAAGCCTCGATTGAGGCCAAGCAGCAGGCCGAGCAAGAGGCCTTGGCCATGAATTTCCGTCTGCAGAAAGAAACACAGGAGGCGCAGCGCAAGCGCATCGAAGCCGCGGGTGTGCGCGACTTCCAGCAGATCGTCGCTCAGGGCATCACGCCGTCTTTGCTTGAGTGGAAGGGCATCGAAGCCACAGAAAATCTGGCCAAAAGCGCGAACTCAAAAGTCGTCGTGATCGGCAACAACAAGAACGGCCTCCCGCTGATTCTGGGCCAGTGAAAAACTGGGGCGATGAAATGTGGCGCGGGTGCCAACGCCCGCGTGCCGTTCGCATGGCGTCGGGTTTCGCCGCTGCTAACATAGGTCCGTGCTGCCACTGCTCGACGTCCGCAACCTGAACATCGAATTCCCGGGTCAAAACCGGGGCCATGTTTTGCCCGCGGTCCGCGATCTCAGCTTCTCCATTGCCGCCGGCGAAGTTCTCGGCCTGGTCGGCGAATCCGGCTCCGGCAAATCGATTACGTCTCTTGCCATCATGCGCCTGCTGCCGCCGCAGGCCCACACCTGCGGCGAAATTCGTTTTGCCGAAAACGGCGCGGCTCGCAATCTGGCAGAACTTTCCGATGACTCCATGCGAGAACTGCGCGGCTCGCGCATTGCGATGATTTTTCAGGAGCCGATGACCGCGCTCAATCCTGTCATGCGCGTCGGAGATCAGATTGCTGAGGCCGTTTTCGCGCACCACGCAATTTCGAAGAACGACGCCTGGCAGCGCGCTGTCGACGCCATGAACGACGTCGCCATTCCCGACGCCGCCCGAGGTGCCCGCGACTATCCTCACCAACTCTCGGGTGGCATGCGCCAGCGCATCATGATCGCCATGGCCATCGTCAACCGGCCGCAACTCCTCATCGCCGACGAACCGACCACCGCGCTTGACGTCACCATCCAGGCGCAGATTCTCGAACTGCTCGCCGATCTGCAGATCCGTTTCGGCCTCGCCATGCTCTTCATCTCGCACGATCTCGCCGTGGTTTCCCAGGTCGCCGACCGCGTCGCGGTGATGTACGCCGGAAACCTGGTCGAACTCGGCACGAAACGCGATATCTTTCATTCCCCCGCTCATCCCTATACGCGCGGATTGCTCCATGCCGTTCCCGACCTCACGACGGATCGCGCGCAGCCTCTTGCCACGATCGAGGGCACCGTCCCCGGCCTGCACGCCATGCCTCCTGGCTGCCTGTTCGAGCCGCGCTGCGCATTCCGCATTGCCGAATGCTCGCGTGCGCTGCCCCCGCTGGTCGAAGTCAGTTCCGGCCACTGGGCGCGGTGTCCCGTGGTGAATGCTTGACGCACAGCATCAAGCTCAACCACGACGGGCACACTCCAGAGAATTTGAGACAAGGTCTATAATCGGCAATTCGTCCGGTGACCCGTGCGCATACTGGTTCTTAGCGACATTCACGCCAATCTGGAAGCGCTCGACGCGTGTCTCGCCTCCGCGCCATCTTTCGATTCCGTCGTCAACCTAGGCGATATCGTCGGCTATGGCGCCAGTCCCAACGAAGTGACCGAGCGCTCACGCCAGCTGGGAAAAATTTTTGTCCGCGGGAATCACGACAAAGCTGCCACCGGCGTCATGGAGCTGGATGATTTCAATCCCATGGCCGCCGCCGCCGCCCTTTGGACGCGCAAGGAACTGACCGACGAAAATCTGGAATGGCTGCGGGAGCTGCCGCATGGCCCGATTTCCTTGCCTGACTTTCCGCAAGTGCAGCTGGTGCACGGCTCGCCCAATGATGAAGATGAATACGTCGTCTCTCTTGGCGATGCGCTTGCTCCTCTCATCGCTTTGAACGTTCCCCTGACTTTTTTCGGACACACCCACCTGCAAGGCGGATTCTTCGCCAATGGCGCGGCCGCCGACGGCTTTCGTCCCGAGTACCGCACCGTTGGACAGCCAGAATCAGTGGCGTTGCAGCTCAAGTCGTCGACGCGATATCTCATCAATCCCGGATCGGTGGGCCAGCCGCGCGACGGCGACTGGCGCGCCGCCTACGCCCTGTTCGACACCCACGCACAGATCGTCCACTTCCATCGCGCTCCCTATAACTTGAAATCGGCGCAGGATCGCATCTTCGCCGCCAAACTTCCGCCGCGGCTTGCCACGCGTCTCGCCGCCGGGCGTTGACGCGGCGATAACCATGTGGGACGGGCGCCCTCGCCCGTCCCGTCGAGCGCAGCTCGGCAGCGCTCTCTCGCGGGCCTGTCTCACCGCTTCGTATAAACTCACCTAATGCCCGCATTTCGTGAAACCGCCCATTTGTTTGAGGCCCGCGAAAATCCTCCCGCTCACTACCTCGTTGCCCACAGCGACGGAGGGGCGCGCGGCAATCCTGGTCCCGCGGGGTACGGCGTAGTTATCAAAGATCAATCGGGACGCACGGTCGCTGCGCTCAGCCAATATCTCGGCCATCAGACCAACAATTTCGCCGAATATCAGGGATTGATCGCCGCACTTGAATACGCGATGGCGCATGGACCGAAGGCGCTGAGGCTGATCAGCGATTCGGAGCTGCTCGTGCGCCAGATCAAAGGGATCTATAAGGTGAAGAATGCCACGCTGAAAGATCTGCACGCGCGCGCCAAAGATTTAATCGCCCAGCTCGAGTGGTTTTCGATCGGACATGCTCTGCGCGAGCACAACCAGGAGGCAGATCGTTTGGCGAACCAGGCGATGGACAAAGGGACGGGGAGAAAGTGAGTTGCGTCATCTCGAGCGGCGCCGGTTTCTCCAGGCGAAGCGAGAGATCTCCCTGGGCAATGGCCATTGTTAAGGGAGATCCCCACGCCCTCTGCTAAAAAGCGCGGACGTTCGGAATGACACCAAACAAATGATGCTCAAATTGACCAGCTACTCCGCCGCCGATGTGTGATCGTGCACAATCTTCCATCCGTCAGGAAATCTGCGAAAGACGAGAGTGAAAAGCCCGTGCGGCGTTTTACCATCCGACATAGTCAGATGCCACGCCCCACGAACGAAGACCGCGTCGTTGCCCAGCATCTCGATCCGCAGATCTGAGAAATCCAGCTTCCCCATCTCGTGGCCGGGACTCTGATACGTCGCTTTGTAGCGATCCATCGCCGCTTGCCATCCGTGGTTTTCTTTTGCGCCCGAGAAAAATGTCAGCTCCGGTGAGTTCCAGTATCCGCTCATGAAGGCATCGAGATCATGCCGGTTCCAGGCGTCTTGCTGCATGTGCAGGACTTGCTCGACGGCGAGGTTGCCGTCTTCGTGAGCCTGCAATGAACTCCATAATGTTGCGATCACCATCGCCGCCCCAAGGGTCCCGAGAATTCGATTCATTGGCCTTCCTCTAAGAATTTGATCCGCGTGAATCCGCGCAAATCCGCAGCGAAAGAATTTCTTAGTGCGATTCTTCCGTTGCTGGCGCTGCATCCGGCGTATCGACTTTCTGTGCGACCGCGTGCGGAACGACCGGCGGCGGCTGAAATTCGCCAACATCTTTTCCCGCCATGGCCGTGGTCATGAAATTCATCCAGATCGGCAACGCCGCGCGCGCTCCCGTCTCTTTCGCGCCCAGCGACTTTTTCTCGTCATAGCCCACCCACACGCCGCAGGTCATCGTCGGTGAAAATCCCACAAACCAGGCATCGGTAAAGTCATTCGTCGTCCCGGTCTTGCCTGCGACAGGGAACGGCAGCTTCGCGGCCGCGATGCCGGTGCCGTGCTGCACCACCGCCTGGAGCATCGAGGTCATAATGCGAGCCGTCCGCTCGTTGATGACGTCCTTGACCTCGGGAAAATCTTCTTCCATCACGCGTCCTTCATAATCGGTCACGCGCGTGATGTAGCGCGGCGCAACCCGGACGCCATCGTTGGGAAACACGCTGTAGGCGGAAGTCTGCTCCAGCAGCGTAATCTCCGCCGACCCCAGCGCCACGGGCAAGTACGGCGGCAGTTTCGCCGTGATGCCGAAGCGGTCCGCATAGTCGATCACCGTCTTGATTCCAATCTTATTCGCCAGCTTCAGCGCCGGGATGTTGCGCGAATCCGCCAACGCCCGCCGCAGCGTAATAATGCCCTCGAATTTTTCGTCGTAGTTATGCGGCGAGTACGGCCCGGAAGGAGTCTCAAAGCTCACCGCTTCATCCAAGATTGTGTCGTCGGGGCTGGCTCCCTGGTCGATGACAGCCGTGTACACATAGGGCTTAAACGATGATCCCACCTGCCGCAGCGCCTGAGTCGCGCGATCGAATTTCGAATCGTTAAAGTCGCGTCCGCCCACCAGCGCCTTCACGCCGCCGGTCGCGTTATCGATCGCGATCAGCGCTCCCTGCGCTCCGGAATCCTGCTCCAGGCTCACGCGTGCTGCACCGTTTGCTCCGAGGGAAAGAATTTTTACGTAGCAGATGTCGCCAGTCTTCAGAATGTCCGCCAGCTTCTGCTGCGTCCACGCCACATCGGGCTGGCTCAGTGCGGC
>JASHOT010000064.1 GCA_030040965.1 Candidatus Sulfotelmatobacter sp.
ATGAAGGTTTTATGGAGTGCTGCAGCCACATGCTTTACGTGGGGGGAGCCGGCAGAGCGGGCCAGCAAGTTCTATATTGCACGGTCGCTGCCAAAATGCCGTGGTCCGCGGAGGATTTGTAACGCACTGATCAGCGGTGACTTAGAGTGGTCTGGTTACGGAGGCACCACGCCAGACAGATCGGTGGGTTGTCTAGGTTTCAGAATGGAGTCTGTAAGCAGGACACCGGTTCAAGTTGCCGAGTGCCTTTTTTCAAACGAGGCCTAGCTAGCTGGAAGTCGTATTCCTTTTAGACACGTTGTGGAGACCTAGTAATCGATAGTGCCAATGTGGGAGATTGCCTCCTTCGCAACAATTGAGATTTCTGCTTTAGCGGTGAACCGTACAATTCGAAACGGATAATGATCTGAATAGCGATCGTTTCGGGCGCCTTGAATCATTTCCAGCAACCTCGAAAACAAATGACGGCAGAATACAATCGGGCTCGAGTTGGCGCTGCCTCATTGCGCAACAAATCCGCCAGCCGCCTTTGCCCAGAACTCTGGCAATAAGGTCGCGTTAGTAGCCAGCAGCTTGACGATCGAGTATTTGTCGACGGGTTTGGAAAATAGAAAACCCTGGGCACACTCACACCCAATCTTCCGGAGCAGGCTCAATTGCGCCTGTGTTTCGACTCCTTCTGCAACCACTTTGAGGCCTAGATTGTGTGCAAGCATGACAATGACGCGGACGATTTCATGCGTATCCTCGTCGCTGTCCATGCGAGATACAAAAGCGCGATCGATCTTCAGAGTGTCGACGGGGAATCGCTGCAGTCGGCTCAGCGATGAGTAGCCAGTTCCGAAGTCATCAATGTCAAGACCTACACCCAGGGCTTTCAATTGATTGAGGACGCCTGCAGATTTTTCCGCGTCCGCCATTGCTATAGTTTCGGTAATTTCAAGATTGACGCACTTCGGGTCGGCACCGCTCTGCTGGATAAGTTGAGCGATTTGTGAAGCTAAATCGGGCTGTGAGAATTGCTTTGGACTTACGTTTACACTTAGAGAAAGAGGCAACTCCGAAGGAAAGCGCTGCTGCCAGGTTCGGAGTTGACGGCATGCTTCTGGCAAAAGCTGGCGATTGATCGCCAGAATAATGCCCGTTTCGTCTGCGATGGGAATGAAGTCACTCGGCATGATCATTCCCTTGGGACTAAGCCAGCGAGTGAGCGCCTCAAAGCCTACGATCCTGCCGTCTTGCAAAGAGACAATAGGCTGATAATATACTTGAAATTCGGCTTGCTCGACGGCTCGCCGCATCTCGGTCTCAAGCTGCAAGCGCTTGAGAGCGCCAGCGCGCATTGCATTGTCAAATACTTCGCAACGGGCCTTTCCGGTTTGCTTGGCTCGATACATGGCAATTTCAGCATCGCGAAGTAAGTTCTCCGCCTGCGTGTCTTCGCCGCTATGAAAAGCAATGCCAACGCTTGCAGTCACAACAATCTCATGGTCCTCAATGACAAAAGGGACGGACAGCCGTCGTTGGATGCGCTCGGCTATGCGAATTGCGTCACTGAGATTGTGCAGCTCCTCTGCCAGGACGGTAAATTCATCTCCTCCCGGGCGGGCGACTGTGCTATCGCCGAGAATGGCCTCGCCACTCTCAATCTCTTGCCCTACGCGGGAAACAGTGTCTGCTCGACGAAGGGAAGTAGTTAAGCGCTGAGCGATCTGCACAAGAAGAACATCTCCAGCGCCGTGTCCTAAGCTATCGTTGAAAACCTTGAATCCGTCGATGTCAATGAACAACACCGCAAACTTGAAATCAGCGTGGCGTTTCGCTACACCGATCGCTCTTGTTACGCGATCGAGCAGAAGGGTGCGATTGGCCAAGTTCGTCAAACCGTCGTGCAGAGCGCTGTGTGCAAGTAGTTCCTCCGCCTGCTTGCGCTCCGTAATATCTCGATTTACAATCACGAGTCCTTCCGTTGTGCCGTCCGGTGCCCGATATGCGCTGGCCGTCGACTCAAGAACCCGCCAGGAACCATCCTTGTGGCGCACGCGATACTCGAGCCGCTCGCCGCGACCGGTCACGCGTGCCTTCTCCGCTGCCTCCGATACGCGTGGCTGGTCATCAGGATGAACTTGATCGAATGAGTAGGAGGTTAGATCCTCGGAGGCATACCCTAAGATCCTCTGGTAGGCAGGGCTGTTGTAAATGCGATGGCCATTATTATCGACGACTGCGATCATGTCTGCAGCATTTTCGCTAATGAGCTGAAAGAGTCGGTTCCGTTCATTCAGTTGGCGGCGCATGCGCTGGAGTTGCAGATGTTGGTAAACGGTATAGATGTCAAACAGCAACACCAGTGCAGCCAAGGCGCGCACCCACTCCCTCAGGCTTACCAGATAAAGCCGATCGCTAGCAAGGTGAAGTCCAGGAAACGTCAGCGAGAGGATTCCGAATGTCAAAACCAGCGTCACACCAACGGCGAAACCCCACAGCCACCACTCACGATTTTCGACCTGGCTCATGCGAGCTAATGTCTTGGGACGGGCTGAACTTTCCGAGTTGTACACGCTTCTGTCTCCTTGAGTCCAGTCCTTAGTGATCAATACGATGAAACGAGGTGATGAAGAAAGACGGCCAAGACCAATTTCATCGCTGTCATGTCTCAATCATTGGCTTTTTGACTTGCTCTCTTTCGGTGAGCCAATCACGCAGGATGTGGAGATCAGCTGTTGGAATGTGGAGAAATTCACAACCGAGGATGCCGAAGGTACGGGTCCACTGCACCCGCGCCTGAATTTGAACTGGTTTAACGGCGCCCGGCAGTAGTAAACGAAAGGATAACTGATCTCCGACGACGAACTCCGTTCCGGCGCTGCTAAGGCCGAGTCCCCCGTCTCCGATGTTAGTGATGGTCACATCTGCCGAGTGATTGAGTTCATCAGTCACCCGAACCATACTCATCAAGGAATATCTTGTATGTCGACGATAGCGGTGCAACATTTGTGAATAAGCAGCATTTATGGCTTTAGTGCCAGACTCGCGCGTTATGGGCCGGCATAGAACCACGTCGGCAACTGACCGCCGATCATCATTGGGCGAAATCACAACGATCGTGGGTTTAGTCCGACCTCGAGGCTTCTGCATTCTTTTCAAGAATTCGAGGGAAGCGTCTTCGCGGTCAACGATGACCAGTTCGGGTTCAAAACTGGTTAACTGTTCAAGCGCCGTTGAGAGATTGGGGCAGACATTCGTGCAGATTGAGAGACGTTCGAGTACACTGCTCAGAAGCCCGACAACAAGATCGTCGCCGGAAACCAACAGACATTCAAACGACATGTCAGACGTCACACTTCACTCCTCAAGTCCAGCACCATGCAAGCATCGATTACCTGGAATTCCGGCTTGGGGAAGTAGCGAACTCCGAACGCCTTCTGCGATCCGAACCGCGCAAATCATCTTCCCCGATCCTTCTTGGCGGGGAGCGCGGGCTGTTATCGCAGGCGTATTAGAGCATTTTCATCACCAAATGCGCTGGGGTTCTAAGCTGTGCTGAGAAAGGAAGTTCCATGAAGAAATGACCTTGTGCCCTGTTCAGGATCCGGACTGTGTTTAGATTCTGGAAGTCGTTAACAGGCAAACCCCTGGCCGCTTCTCGAAACGTTAGCATCTACGCAGTTTCTGACCGTTTCGCTATTTTCATTCGGGAGAGCAGCTGGTAAATGGTAGCACGTCCTACTCCTAAAATCTCAGCGGCTCGTGCCTTGTTGCCCCCAACCCGCTCCAACACTCTCAGGACGTGGCGTTGTTGCAACTCTTCGAGCGAAAGTAGTCCCTCGTCACGGTAAGATTGATCACCACTCTGGTCTCGAATTCGCTCTGGCAAGTCGTGGATATCAATGAATCTGCCTTCGGTCATCATGCAAGCATTCCCGATCACGTTCTCCAGTTCGCGGATATTTCCCGGCCACGGGTATGTTGCCATTCGCCCTTGTGCTCTTCTGGTCAGTCCCGCAATGGGCTTGTCGTATTCAAAGGCGAATTTTTCGATAAAATGCCGCTCGAGGAGGGGTAAATCCTCTCTACGATTCGACAGCGACGGTAAGTTGATTTCGACAACGGCTAGACGGTAGTACAGGTCTTCGCGAAATCGGCCTTCGCGTACCATAGCTCGCAAATCGCGATTGGTTGCAGCAATCACGCGTACATCCACCTGTCGTGATGCTGACGAACCGACTCTGCGTACCTGGTGGTCTTGAAGAACTCTTAAGAGCTTGACCTGGGCACTGAGAGTCAACTCCCCAATTTCGTCGAGGAATATCGCTCCGCCGTCAGCGGTTTCGAAGAGCCCGGCTCTGTCGCCGACTGCGCCGGTAAAGGCACCTTTAACGTAGCCAAAAAGCTCACTTTCCATGAGGCTTTCGACTAAGGCTGCGCAGTTGCTTACGATGAACTGCCGCGAGGAGACCGGGCTCAGATGGAAAAGCGCTCTTGCGATCAGTTCCTTTCCGGTGCCTGTCGCGCCTGAGATCAGAACCGTTCTGAAATGCGGCGCCACTCGCCGCATTTTCGCGAATACATCGAGCATGAGCGGACTTCGGCTTACGATGCCTTCGAATTGATAAACATGCAGCAATTCCTGGTCTAGGCTCAATGTCTTCTGCCGTAGTTCTGCTTCTGCGAGGAAGCTGGCGATTCGATGCCGAAAGCTGCTGAAGTCTAACGGCCTGGTAAGGTAATCGCATGCCCCTCTTTGTATGGCCTCTACGGCAGACTCGGTGGAGTAGTGATCAGAAATCAGCACAACGTTGACGGCTGGATCGATACTTATGAGACGCTCGAGCATCTCCAGGGCGTGAGTGTCAGACTCGGACATGTCCAGTAACACTGTTCGAGGTCGATTGTGCATGAAGACCTCCAGTCCGGTCGCGGAGTTGGAGGCGTAGAATATTTCCAGTTTTTCCTGTGCCAATGGCTCCGTAATTGCCGCGAAACTTTCTGGGTTGGGAGCGATGGCTAGCAGTTTGGAGTTGCCCAGCTTTACCATTCGACTAATGCCTAGGCGCGGGCCCCCCCTTGGACGAATGAATTGCGAAGGCGTATTTCATGGTGCCACGAACAAGCCAAGTTACAGTTCAGCCAGAAAGATCCTACAACAATAACTGCATTATCGTACTGCGGAGAGACGCTCTCCGCAGCTGATCAGAATTTGTTACAAAAACCGGAATTTAGATAAGGCTTGGGCCACGAAGGACTTTTGGTCTTTTATTGGGTTTGTTGCTAGCCTCGGGCCAATAGATGTCATTTGAGGGCGCTGTTTGCTATTCGCTAAGGCTAATGCACTTCTCAAGTCATGGTTGTGCCGTAATCCTTTGATTTGTGGAGACTTCCGACTCGCGGAAGCAGTTTCGGCGGAGCGAGGCCGGATGCGCAAGTCTTGTTACAAAATCCGGACAAGGATCGAAGTAATTCGAGCTGTGTTAAACAGCAACTTGGGTGTCTATTTTACGGACAGTTTTTCAAAATTGTTCCAACACAGTTGGAGTCCCGAAGACTTTGTAGAACCGGGATGGGCAAGAACTGCAGTCGCTTATGGGTCTTCGTCAGGTTTGGATTCTTACTTGCTTACACATGTGTTTGGTTTTATGAACGAACCAGTTCAACTTGATGGGCTTTTGTTAACGACTGACACGCAAGTGGTCAGTGTCATGAATCCGATTTTAGAAAACTTTGCGATCACAACCGAGGTGTGCCGGGAGTTAGACTCTGCGCTCGATGCGGTTATGCACCGTCGGCTAGACGCCGTGATCGTGGATTGGGAAACGGCATTTGACCCCACGCGAATCGTGAGAGCTACGCGCAATTCATCGCCAAACTGCAATTCGACCATTGTGGCGATGGTCAGTCGGCAATCCGAAACGCATGCCCTGCTTGTGGGCGCAAACTTCATGCTTCACAAACCGGCCGATATCGAACACGCCAGGCGGTGTATGCGCGCCGCCTATGGAACCATGTTGCAAAATCGCAGGCGTGCCGCTCGTGTCGCAGTCGATATTACCCTGCTAGCACGAATCACGGAAATCGGCGAGATTAAGGCCAGAATCAGCGACCTCAGCGTTGGAGGGCTGGCTCTCCAATGCGGCCGAGCTTTACCCCTCAACCACGAGGTGCTTGCTCAATTCGAACTCCCGGGGATACCCGGCGTGATTCATACGACCGGCAAAATCGTAAATGCCAACAGCACAGGGCGGGCGGGAGTGCGTTTCTCGTTCATCCCCGAGGAAGATCGAAATCTGCTCGAAGGTTGGCTGGCAGTCGAGCTTGCAAAACTGGAGAAGGCCGAGATGCCTGCTGACTATGCCGAAACCCACGGCAACTGAAGAACAGAAGATCCCCGATTCCGCAACCCGCAATGGCTCCATCTTGTTGGCCGAGGACTCTCCAGTCTATCGCCAACTGATCTCTGCTCACGTCAAAGAGTGGGGCTTCGACTGTATCTGCGCTAAGGATGGCAAGCAAGCATGGAAACTGCTCAGCAAACAAGACGCCCCGAGGTTGACGATCCTGGATTGGGTGCTCCCCGAAATCGATGGCGTTGACATCTGTCGCCGCCTTCGTGGTCGATCCGAGGATGATCGTTACACGTACACCATCTTGCTGACGGCAAAGAACCGCCGACACGAAAAGCTTGAAGCGATGAATGCTGGTGCGGACGATTTTCTCGCGAAACCATTTGATCCACTCGAATTGAAGGCACGCTTGCAAGTGGGTCAGCGAATTGTCGACTTGCACCAAAAGCTGGTCTCAGTCAATAGCGCGCTTCAGTTTGCAGCGAGCCATGACTTCCTCACGGGCGCCTGGAATCGGGCGGAAATTGTTAATTTCATGCGTCGGGAATTAGCACGTGCCCGCCGCGATGCTACTCCGGTAGGTATCGTTTTGGTTGATGTTGATCACTTCAAAAAGGTGAATGACGAGCACGGACACGAAACTGGAGACATTGTGTTGCGAGGGATCACTAAACGGTTTTCCGACAGCCTCCGTGAGTACGATGGAATTGGCCGGTACGGCGGCGAAGAATTCCTGCTCGTAATACCCGGTTGTGATTTGTCAACTACAGTGCGTCGTGCCAATCAGATTCGGGAAATGATCGCGAGTCTGCCAATCACGACATCGAGTGGACAATTGTCTGTTACGGTTAGCATGGGAGCCACGGTCGGTGACTCGTCTTCGAACTCGGAGTTCCTGCTCCGACACGCTGATGCAGCGCTGTACGAAGCGAAGCATAAGGGAAGGAATCGGGTTGAGATGAGGATTGCCCATACATCTGGAGATGTACGACGGTAGGCCCAATAGCACTCAGCGTGCCCCGCAAGAGTCTGTCCGGAAGTAATACGATTTTCTGAACTGAAGACGAAGCGCTGACCGCAGTTGCATACTGATTCTTTCGAGCCTAAGGCTATCCAAATCTCGTGAGGTCTTGGTTTTACTGGGGGTTTCAACAGCGATAAGGTCTTCGGCCTCGGGCGTGCATCGCTTGTCCTCAAGGATTGTTGCACTTGCGAATGGAGCATTCGCGCCTCGGTATACAAGCACACTCAACTTTTTGGGAGACTCGGATGCGCTCGAGAAAGATGTCCGCAACGTATGTTTGTTTCCTCGCCGTAGCATCGTGGGCACAGTCTACTTCGCTGCCTGTGAATTTCAGCTACGGTGGCCTTCCATTGGTCTTCGAAGCAAATGAAGGGCAAACAGATTCCGCGGTCAAGTTCCTGACCCGCGGTGGTGGCTATACAGCATTTCTCACCTCTACGGGGATGACGCTTTCTTTACGCTCCTCGGAGAGTGCTACTGACGCGGATGCTGCACTCGCAACGCGAACGGTGGAGCTAAACTTCGTCGGAGCGATCAATGGCTCGCTTGTCGTGGGCGAGGATCAGCAACAGGGAAAAGTAAATTATTTTCTCGGACACGACGCTGCTTTGTGGTACACCAATATCCCGACTTATGCCAAGGTTCGCTACCGCGACATTTATCCCGGAATCGACCTTCTCTATCATGGAACTAGCCATCATCTGGAATATGATCTCGAGATTCAGCCGGGCGCTGACCCTCGCGCAATCGAATTTGAGATTCGGGGTTCCGACCAACTCAAGGTGGATACGCTAGGAAACCTAGTGGTGACAATCGGGGGCAGAGACGTCCGTCTTCAGTGCCCGGTCGTGTTTCAGCAAGTTCATGGGCGCCGGATTCCAGTCGATGGCGCATACGTATTAAAGGACTCCACACACGTGTCGTTCCATGTTGCCCAATACGACGCCACTATGCCACTCGTGATCGACCCGGTTTTGATTGATGCCTCGTACCTCGGTGGAACGGGTGCCGACCAGGCAAATGGAATCGCGGTTGACTCCGTTGGTAATGTGTATGTGGCGGGAACAACGACATCTGTCAACTTTCCGGGTGCCAACTTGGGAAGCCTGGCGCAGAACACAAATCACGTGTTCGTGGCCAAGCTGAACGCGACTGGAACAAGCCTCGTGTATGCGGATTATATCGGCGGCAACAACGTCGATGTCGCAGCTGCTCTCGTACTGGACAGTGCTAACGAAGTCTATGTCACCGGCAACACACAGTCGACTGATTTTCCGGTGATCAATGCCTTTCAGTCAACGCAACCGGGTCCGAACCCTGGTTTTGTGACTCGTGTATCGGCTGACGGGTCAAGGCTTCTGTATTCGACCTATTTGGGTGGGAACACTCTCGACCAGCCTGCAGGAATCGCAATCGACAGCATGGGCGAGGTGTACGTCGCTGGGTACACGATGTCGACGAACTTCCCCGTAAAAAACGCGTATCAATCAACCGCAGCGGCCAACGGCGACGGCCTGTTCGGAACCTACGGTTTTCTGACCAAGTTCAGCGCCGATGGGTCGTCATTGGTTTACTCCACCTACTTTGCGGGTAATCTTAATGGAGTCGAAGCAAACCTAAACCATCGGTTGGACAGACCCCGCGCAGACAGTTCTGCGGAGAACCCACCCTACAGTGCCGTTACTGCCTTATCGCTGGACTCTGACGGAAACGCTTACCTGGCTGGGATAACGAATACATACAACTTTCCCACAACAACCGGGGCCTACATTACGACTTACAATGCCCCGCAGAACAATGCCGTCGGGTTTGTCAGCAAGTTCTTTTCCAGCGGGAGCATTGATTATTCCACTTATTTTTACGGGTCCACCGGGGACAACATCACGATTGCAGGAATAGCCGTCGACGGCACCGGATCGGCTTATATCACCGGCAGCGCTGTAAGTGACGGCACATTCCCAGTCACCACCACCAGCATCTGCAACCCGACTGTAGAGGGCGCTGCCTGCGGGTTGGGCTACGTGACTAAGTTCGACCCCGCTGGAGCGACGCTCTTGTACTCGACGTTCCTTGGTCCTGCGAACTACGCGTTTCCGCAAGCCATTGTGCTGGACTCCTCAGACGACGCCTACATTGTGGCGCAGACGCAAAGCTCCTCGTTTCAGACCAGTAACCCGATCGAGTTGTACTCTAACCAAAAGGACTTGATTCTAGTTGAAATCGATCCGGAAGCCTCGACCCAGCTGTTCGCCACTTATCTTGGCGGCAGTGGAGATGAGACTCCCGGCGGGGTTGCTGTGGATGCGAGCGGCAATATCTACATCGCAGGAACGACATCGTCGACCGACTTTCCGGTTACGAAGGGAGCCGTTCAGGGGCAGCTCACTGGTAGCACGAACACTTTTTTCGCGAAAATCGGTGCCGGGACCCTTCCAACTGTATCGCTCAGTCCCAATATGCTCCAGTTTTCCCCGCTGCCGGTTGGTTCAACTAGTCAACCGCAACAGGTGACCGTCCGCAATATGAGCAATCTTAGTCTGTCACCTATCTCGATCACGGCTTCAGGCGACTTTGCTCAGAGCGGAAACTGCGGCACAAGCCTCCCTCCAGCCAGCGCTTGCACACTGTCAGTCACATTCACGCCCAGCGCAGTCGGACCTCGCTCTGGCTCCATCCTGAGCACTGATACGGGCGCGTCATCGCCTCAACTTGTCAGTTTGTCAGGCACAGGACAGGGAGCACTCGCTCTGGTTCTTCCGCTCAGCGTGGCGTTTGGGGGTACGCCCGTTGACAGCTCGAGCAGCCGTCAGGTGACATTGACCAACCAGGGCAACATTCCTCTCAGCATATCGAACATCCAGATTACTGGCGCGTACGCGCAAACCAACAATTGTTCGTCTTCTGTCGCGGCGGGTGCGAGTTGCACGTTTAACATCGTCTTTGCACCAACCGCGACCGGCAATCAAACGGGATCGCTTACTATCGCGGACAACGCGGCCACGAGCCCCCAGACCGTCACGTTGTCCGGCACCGGATCAGATTTCAGCCTCACGACATCTACCAACGCAGCCACAGTACAAGTGGGGAACACTGCGACTTACACCCTGAACGTTGCTGGTTTGGGAGGAAACTTCAACAGTCCGGTGACGCTGGTTTGCAGCGGAGCACCGGTCAATGCGGCTTGCAGCGTTTCCCCCATCTCTGTCACTCCCGGCGCAAATACGGCATCGGCAACTGTCACGATTACTACGACCACTGCGGCCGCTTCCGTGTGGCCGCCTCGGCAACAGTCCATCTTCGCTGTGTGCTTCTCTGGACTTGGCGTGTTCGGAACACTGCTGATTGGAACGAAGCGAAAGAACAAGCACGTAGCGTTGATCGTGCTGACGCTTTTCATTACGTCGGTGCTGATGATGTCCGCGTGCGCTGGCGGAACGGGCGTAGTTTCGCAGCAGACCAAAGATGTTGCTCCCGGAACCTACCAAGTCACCGTTACCGGAACCTCGGGAGGAGATCAACATTCGGTATCGCTGACTCTAAACGTGATCTCCGCGAATGCCACTGGAGCGGCTGTCGTCCTACGATCGCCGAATCAATTGCACTGAATCATGTTCTGGGTAACTCCCTGCAAGCTAATAGCGGAGTTGGCAATCAGCGGCAAGCTCCAGAACTTACTGTGATGACGGTGCAGGTAGTAGGCAGCAAGAATGGAACCGGCACTCTTGACTGAGGCGACGGCGTAAGCCCGGCCGACAGTCGGGTGAGTTCCATATAGATAGGCGGATTCCACTTCCATGTTGCAGACATTCTTCTTGCCAGCAAGCCAGTTCTCTCGCGCAAAAAGTGTGGTGTAGGAATCGGCAAACGAGCTGCCAGTTGAAATCAAGGCGAGGCTCACAAACGTGAGATCGATCGGCCTTCTTCCCCCAATGTTTAAGGTCGACCGTGGGACGACGGGCTCAACAGTGAAACCATTAGTCTCCGCTGCTACAGTACTGGGGGCGTCAGGCAGATCATCTTTACCAAAGCAAACTCCGCTCAAAATGAGTATGGCCATGGCAAAGATAAGGGATTGGATGATCGCATTCTTGCAGGCCGGTTTCTGTTGCACAGCGCCGCGCTTCCGGTTGGCTGTAGGGGCAGGTTTGATTGGCATGATCATGTGTCGAGATTACGTGAGGACATGTACTCGCACAATCGCAAGAACGTAATGGAAGGTAGTACCGTGCGGTAACTGCTTACGTGGGCCATGCTATCCCACTGAAGTGCTACATGAACTTGTCGAGTCATGGTCGGAGGGATGAACGCCACTTCGGAAGCCCGGAGCCGGCTTTCAGGACTCATCCGCATCTGATTGGCTTGAGTGGGGAGGGGCGGCGGGCCGAATGATTTGGAACCATGTTCGGGCTTTCCCGGACAGCAACCGTGACTGGGAAGGCGAGGTGATTCATGAATTTTCGACGAAGCATCGCCGACGCTTGTTCCTCAAGGTTGGGGAGGATGGGCAGCAAATTGCGGGGCTTCTTGGGATTGACCGAAACAGCCCGCACGTTGACGATCAAATCACGCGGCGCGACTTCCGGCCCGCGGCAGGTCCAACTTCACAGCGAATCCGGGGCTTCAATCGGTTGTGGAGGGTGAATGCGATCGCTTTCATGATTCTCTCCGGACTGGACCGGCGATCAGCGCCTGGCTGGAATTGGATACTGAATGGGCGGGCCTCTGGGTTACGGTTATGGTCGTTTCATGATCTCCGGCGACGGTAGGCCGAAACAACGTCTGCAAGCCGGTGAGCAGAAGAACCTAAGCACGGACCGAGTCATTCTCCTACTTAGCCCAATAAAGACGAGGGCTCATTGGCGACGTGCCTTCCCTCTAAGTAAATCAGTGAGCCGCTCGCGCGCCTACGAGCTTTCGTAGGCTTTTTTGCAAGTGGCAAGGTCTTAGGTATTCACCGAGGGCTTACACTCGTGAGCATCGAATAAATCACGGACCCTCTGAAGCATTACGTCGAAGGGCTCGTCCGCTCCTAGCGTCGCCTTGAAGGGTTTACCACACTGGTTGCACTGCGCAGAGACTTCCCGAGATTCGACGTGGACGTTCTGAAAGCGCAGGTAGCGAACTGGATCAGATGCGCCGGGCAATCGACAGATAGTAGGCCCCGCGTGGAGTTCACGTCAATGTTCTTCAGTTCACAGGGCTCTTGCCGTAAAGTAGAGGTAACGCTCTTCCCGTTACTCAAACTGCTGGCATTCTCCACGGCAGCGCTTCTTACGGATTCTTCTTCGCCAGGGACTGCGTGAGCTTCTCCCGAGCTTCGGCGAGTTGGAAATCATGCTTGGCATCGACTTCGGACATGGGATGGGCCAGGTTCTCGGCTTTGAGGCGCTGAGCTTCAAGAATATCCGCAACTCCCTCTAGCGACTTAGCGTTCCGCGCCTCCCACACCGGGTCGATCACCTTCAAGATCGGCGGATTGCTGATTATCATCTCAGACGCCACAGGTAAGAGGTCAGGGTGTAGCACGTGATTGCTGCCGCGCTCGATAAGCAAACGGATCATAGCCCGCGAGTCTTTCGCGCAAGGATTGCGGGCCAGCGCGAGCAGTACATCGTCGGTCAATTTTCTTAGTTCGTCTTGGTGCATAAAGTTTGTCCTCTTGCTCTGTACGGATTTTGTAACGAGTAACCAAGGCAGTAAATAGGTACGCACTAATCCACTGGACAATGTGTGAAGAGGGGGGAGAGGAGCGATGTCAAAATGGAGTCAAAGTTTATCACCTTAAGCCTCGTGGCTTTCACGATCGCTCTGGGCATCGTAGGTTTGGCGCTCACGTTTACAAGGTGATCTGAAATTCAGCGGTTAAACCTTTGCTTGTTTGGTGAAGTTGGTATCAGACTTCAGACGAGGCGGAATTCGTGTTTCGCCAGGCGCACTCCGCCGTCGTTAAGTTGGTCGAGGGGTTGGGTGGGAATGCCGGTCTCTTGAAGTGCCTAAAGTAGTACTCTTGCCTTGCGCCACATGCTTCGCGACCAAGTATTTCCGTCAAAGCGAACGGATCTTCACTTGAAGGTTGCGGAGCAGTTTCGGCTCGTTTTCACATTGCCAGATTATTTACGCGACCTTTATAAGTCTTTTGGAAGCACTCTGGACAGATTCAACGATGAACCGGAATATCGATTGCCAATGCCTGCCCGCTACATCATTGACAAGGCCGGCATCATTCGCGCAGCCGATGTGAACGCGGATTACACAGTCCGTACGGAGCCTTCCGGAACTCTAAAGCAGTTGCGGGCGCTGAGTGCGGCCGCAGCAGATTAACAACTTGACGGCACAAACAGAGAGGAGAATCCTATGCAACTTCCACAAAACTACTTCGACGCTTATCGCAACCTGAAGCTGGTGCGAGATGCCAATGGTGTGCTCGTGGCCGAGTTCCACAACAATGGCGGACCGTTCGTTATGAGCGCGCAAGCTCACACCGAGTTTGTCGATGCCTTCTACCGGATTGCGCAAGATCGAGCAAATCAGATCGTGATTATGACTGGCGCAGGCGGGGATTTCATTACCGATGTCGACTGGTCATCTTTCGGCGACGTTGCCGATCCCGGTGTCTGGAGCCAGGTTCACGACGAGGGCGTTCAGGTTCTGGAAAACATCGCCAACATACGTGTGCCAGTCATTGCTGCGATCGAGGGACGTGCCCATGTGCACTCAGATTATGCGCTACTTGCCAATGTGATTGTGGCGACGGAGGGTGCGACCTTCCAGGATGTGGCCCACTTCTCCGCGGGTGTCGCTCCTGGCGATGGAGTCTTTACCACATGGAGTTATCGCGCTGGAGCCGGACGAGCGGAGGCATTCCTATTGAAGCCGCAACCGCTGCCGGCTCGAACTGCGCACGAATGGGGAGTAGTTGCCGAGGTTGTCCCGAACGGTAAGGCACTCAGTCGAGCGCGTGAACTGGCTGAGCTCTACTTGAAAGCTCCGGAAGTGACGCGCCGCAACACTCGCGTGCATTTCATTCAGCCGCTTAAGGAGCGGATTGTGCGAGAAGTTGGGTATGGATTGTCGCTCGAAGGAGCTTCAGCCGCTGACCTCGTCAAATCCATGAAAGCTCGGAAGGAACCTGCCCAAAAAGGAAAAGTGGCATAGTCGTAATGAGAGCTCCTTGGTGGAGGGACCGGTTAGACAATCGCTGCGGGAACCTTTGCTGGTGAAGGAAAGCGTGTCGCTGTAAGTTTTTGTGAAGGAAGGAATGCCCCTTCTCGTCACGAGTGCGTCTGGTGCCAATGGGGACGGATTTGGCGCGCTGCTCGCCTTTGAATTGGATGGCAAAGTGCGCGGCACCTTCATCGATGACGATCGCATTGCCGATCCGCGTGGCCTTGCCGTCGATCCACAGGAAAACCTGCTGTTTCTCAACAGTGGGGCCGACCGGGTGTTAGCAATCTCTTCGCAGGGGCGCGTTGTTCGCGATTCTGGACGAATTAAAGGCCTGAATCCCGGTGGTGGCATCTTCGGCCCGGATGGCCGATATTTCGTCGGTTTGCGCAGCGCACGCACAATTGGCGTCTTGTCGCCCAGTCTTGATGCTGCCATGGAGGAGATATTGCCGTCTCGGGTCGTGCCTTTCCCCCGGGGATTTGGTTTCGGTCACGATGGCCGTCTGTTCCTTTCGTCAGGGATCGGTCCTGCCGGGGAAGGTGATAACTCGATTATGGCTTTTA
>JASHOT010000065.1 GCA_030040965.1 Candidatus Sulfotelmatobacter sp.
CTGTACGCTATCCGCGAAAGTCAGCAGGAATTGGCTGGCGGTACAGTTTGAAGTGTCGCCCACTTGAAGTGCGTCATCCCGATGGCCCGCGTTTTTACCAGCGAGCCGAGGGGTCTCTCTGGCAGCTATTTCTCGCATGGGGAATCCCTCGTTCTGCCTGAAAAGCGGCTCCGCTCGGGATGACGCCGTCGAAGAACAATTAAGAGCGCGTGAAATTTAAGCTAAACCGCGAGCAGGAATTGACTGCCAGACGTGAGAGACGCGAAATACTGGATTGAAAAGCTCGGGCTGGAGCCGCATCCCGAGGGTGGATATTTCCGGCAAACCTACAAATCATCTCTGCGGATTGATCACACTGCGCTGCCGACTTTTCCAGGCGAGCGCGCAGCATCAACCGCGATTTACTTCCTACTTGAGGGAAAGAACTTTTCTGCCTTTCATCGCTTGCTCTCGGATGAGACCTGGCACTTCTATGCCGGATCGCCGTTGATCGTTCACGTAATCGATTCGGCAGGTGAGTATTCTGCGATTCTGTTAGGCAACGACCCAGACGCTGGGCAAGTTTTTCAGGCAGTGGTGAAGGCAGGATGCTGGTTCGCCTCGCATGTGGCGAATTGGAAGTCGTGGGCACTGGTGGGCTGCACCGTGGCTCCAGGATTCGAGTATGAAGATTTCGAGTTGGGAAGGCGCGAGGTCCTGATGGAGAGCTTCGAGCAACATCGGGATGTGATCGCAAAGCTGACCCGGGACTAACCTAAATATCACCAAATACTTAGGAAAAGTGATAAGATTCCGCCCCTCACGACAAGTCCCGGTCCGTGAATGAGGAGGATTTCTAATGGCTGCCAGTGTCGGAACATTTCTACTTCGAGTGCGGCGCGCCGAAACTCCCGCCTCCAAGAAGGCAAAAGATATAGCCGTGTGGGTGATGAGAGCGAATCTTCGGATTCCGCAGGTGTTGAGAGGTCCGGGCCGCAGTCTCTACGAGCTGCGGGCTCTAGTGCTTTGCGGATGGAGGAGAATCAAAACCTTTCTGTGGGCGTATCCGCTTTTCGCGTGCCGCTGCGATGCGATTGGGAAAAGAGTCGTGCTCGAAGCGCTGCCCAATGTGAGTGGTCATACCCTGCTGTACATTGGTGATGACGTGCGATTCAGCGGATCATTCTCGGTTTGTTCCGGCCGGTTTGTGGATCATCCCGTACTGCGGATCGGCGATCGCAGTTTTCTGGGCCATAACGTGGCGATCACGTGCAATCGAGAGGTGGTGATCGAGGATGATGTGCTAATCGCAGCAGAATGCAAGATCGCGGACTACGACGGTCACGCCGCGCTGTTCGAACGAAGAATCAAGGATTTACCACCAGCCGCGGAGGAGATTCGGGCCGTGCGGATTTGTCGAGGTGCGTGGATTGGTACTGGTTCAATGGTGCTCAAGGGTGTGACCGTGGGTGAGGGCGCGATCGTAGGAGCTCATAGCGTGGTAACGCACGACGTGCCAGCGTATGCGGTGGTGGCGGGAGTCCCAGCCAAAATTGTGAAACGACATGACCGGGCGGGTAGTAGGGCATTTTCGATGGCGCGAGCAGCGTGAAACCGGGATGTCGCACTACTCCATGAGAGCTAACGCGAAGGATGCGCGGCGGACTTCTTCGGGAACATTTCGCCCATGCGCTTGATTTGCGCGCCCACGTCTTTCAACTTTTCTTCGATGTGTTCATAGCCGCGGTCGATGTGGTAGACGCGGTCGATGATGGTTTCGCCGTCGGCAACGAGAGCGGCAAGAACGAGAGATGCCGAGGCACGCAGATCACTGGCGAGAACGGCGGCGGCGCTGAGCGGAGTCTTGCCGCGAACGACGGCGCGGCGGCCTTCGATTCTGATGTTCGCGCCCATGCGCACCAGTTCAAGCGCATGCATGAATCGATTCTCGAAAATATTTTCCGTGATGACGGACGTCCCCTCCGCCTGCGTGGCCAGCGCCATGAATTGAGCCTGACAGTCAGTAGGAAAGCCGGGATATTCCTCGGTCGTGATGTCAACGCCGGTGAACGGGTTGTCGCCCATGACCCGAACCGAGTCGTCGCTTGTCTTTGTCTTCACTCCGACCTCACGAAGTTTGCTGAGAACCGCACCAACGTGCGTGGGATCGCACCCGGCGATATTGAGATCGCCTCCGGTCATGGCGGCGGCAATGATGAATGTGCCGGCCTCGATGCGGTCCGGAATGATTCGGTGCTTCGCGCCTTTCAGCGTTGTGACGCCTTTGACGCGGATGGTTGGCGTTCCGGCGCCTTCGATCCTCGCCCCCATTTTGTTGAGCAGGTCGGCGAGGTCGGCGACTTCCGGTTCGCGAGCGCAATTCTGCAGAACGGTTTCGCCTTCGGCGAGAGCGGCGGCCATGAGTAAGTCTTCGGTGCCGGTGACGGTGATTTTGTCAAAGACGATTTCCGCGCCTTTCAAGCGATCGGCATGGGCTTCGATATAGCCGTGCTCCTGGGTGATCTTCGCGCCAAGCTGTTCGAGTCCTTTAATGTGGAGATCGATCGGCCGTGCGCCGATGGCGCAGCCGCCGGGAAGAGAAACGCGGGCGCGTCCACAGCGGGCGACGAGCGGGCCGAGCACGAGCGTGGAGGCGCGCATGGTCTTGACCAGTTCGTAGCTGGCCTCGGGCGCGGCCAGATTGGCGCAGTGGATGGTCGTGCGATGCTGTGCGCGTCCGTAGCCGAGTTCGACTTCGGCGCCCATGGCCGTGAGCAGGTTGCGCGTGGTCTGAATGTCGCGGACTTGAGGAATATTTTCGAGAATGACGGGCTGATCGGTAAGCAGGGCAGCGGCCATGCAGGGAAGAGCAGCGTTTTTGGCTCCACTGACCCGGACCGTGCCGAGCAGCGGCTCTCCACCGCGGATGACGAACTTGTCCATAGATGAATTTATTGTAGCGGGTGAGAGCCGTTAGCTTGTTGACTGCGAGAGCACGAGAGGACAGGGACGGGCGGTGACGTTGGCGTTGGCCACGTAAAGCAGGCTCCTCCTGTCTCGCTGCGCTCGCCCATTCGAATGACAAGGCTTAGAAGCGTGCCACCTGAGATGACGTTTTTTTGATTGCTGAGAGTCAGCCTTTGCGTGCGAACTCAATCGCGTTGCGCACGTGGCCTCCTGATTTCTTCAGTGCGGCAGCGGCCCCAGATTTATTTACGCCTGCTGCGAGCATGACGACTGCAACCGGCGTGCGATTGCCTGCGGCTTTCAGCGCCCTCGCGGCGGCCTCGTGATTGGCTGCTGTAGCCTGTTCGACAATACGAACCGATCGCTGGATGAGCTTTTCATTCTTCGTCCAAACATTCACCATCAGGTTGCCGTAGACGTAGCCGAGGCGCGTCATGGCTGCAGTCGAAATCATATTCAAAACCATCTTGTGGGCCGTACCGGCTTTCATGCGCGACGATCCGGCAAGAACTTCGGGACCGACGGGGGTCACGATGGCGAAATGTGCCGCGCGCTCGAGCGGCGAATTGTAATTGCAGGTGAGAGCAATGGTTCGGGCTCCACGATTGCGCGCGTATTCGACGGCAGCGATGGTGAAGGGAGTCCGCCCGCTGGTGGCGATGCCGAGAACTACATCGCGTTTGCCGGGCTTGCGCTTCTTGATTTCGCGGATGGCGAGAGCGGTGTCGTCTTCACTGGCCTCGGTGGAAGCGCCGAGTGCTTTCGGACCTCCGGCCATGATGAATTGCACCGTGCGCGGATCGGTGTTGAACGTCGGCTGAATCTCGGACGCATCCAGCGCACCCAGGCGTCCGCTGGTTCCCGCACCGACATAGATGAGGCGTCCGCCTTGCCGTATTCCGGCCACAACAAGGTCGACAGCTCGCGCTATCTGTGGAAGAGCGCCACGAACCGCTGTCGCAACTGTCGCGTCTTCTTGATTCATGAGTTGCACGATTTCGAGCGACGACATGCGATCGAGATGTCGAGCCGCGGGCAAGAGCTGCTCCGTCGAGAGTGCGCGCAGGTCGGGCGAATTGTTCTTACTCAATCTCTCCTCCACTCGTTCCTCTGTTAAGAGGGATCGAGTATTCTCGCAGATTCGACAACCGCATTGTGAAAGATGGGTCGGACGTCTTTGATGGCCTGGTTGGCGCAGTCCGGCCAGGTGCGGTTGGTCAAGAGCGTGATGGAAAGCTCGCGCTCGGCATCGATCCACAACGACGTACCCGTGTAACCGAGGTGACCGAATGAGGCGGGAGAAAAATACTTGCCCGATTGCGACGGCGCCGAGGGTGTATCCCAGCCGAGGGCGCGGGACGTGCCTGCGGGCGAAGATTCGCGACGAGTAAAC
>JASHOT010000066.1 GCA_030040965.1 Candidatus Sulfotelmatobacter sp.
ATCGTCGACGACGATTTCCTCGGCGGTCCGGCCCGAGGGAAACGACAAGGTGACGGTGCGCAGCCAATCGGGCCGGTTTTCGGGCGCGCGCTTCTGATAGAAGGCCTCGCCCTCGGCTCCGTTGACGAATCGCTTCAATACGATGGGACGATCGCGAATTCCAGCCAGCGCACCGGGCGCAATAGAAAGATAGTAGCGAACCAAATCGATTTTCGTAATTTGCGCCTGGGCAGAGAAATAAAGTTTTTCGGGATTGGTGATGCGAACTTCACGCCCGTCGATTACGAGCACCTGGCTGGACGGATCTCTGCTGGACAATTCTTTGGGCACAAGGACAGGCTAACATTCGGGCCGGCCGTCACGTCAGTCGTCGGTCGTCAGCGATGAGCGCGGGGCCGGAGCGCGGGCGTTTGCTCGCAAGCCGGTTTTCGCGATCTGAAACGCGAGCGTTGCGGAAAAGCAGTTTCTCTTGTCTCGCTACGCTCGCGCGTCGGAATGACATCACTACTTTTCTACTGCTGGCACGTGGGCGCGAATGCCGTCAGCACGTTGTTGGCGGCCGCGAGCGTGCAGTAGAGGTTGAGGCCGGTGGAATCAGTGTCGTTGTAGAGCTGTGACGCAGACTGATTCTCGTTGCCGAGGAAGTTGAAATTGGAGTCGAACTCAAGTGTGTCCTGGTGCTGCGCGGTGTTGGTGAGCAGACCCGCATAGGTGATGATGCCGCTCTGCTTGGTGAGTTGTTGCTGGTCGTAGGTCTGATAGGCCTTGGTGGTGATGTTGATATTGCCGCTGGACTGAACAACCTCTGAGTAATCCACGGTGAGCGGAAACTCAAAGTTGTTGGTGTAGGTGACGGCGGGCTGTCCGGGAGTGGCGACCGTCTTGGTGGAGGTGGCGCCGCTGGTCTGGCTGATGTTCTGAACGTATTCGTTGTTGTTGATAATGAACGTCTGATTGTTCGCGAAGTTGACGTCCTGGGAGATCGTGGTTGTGACTTTGCCGTGCGAGGTGTTCACGTATCCGCTGATGGTGAAGCTGCGGTTGGAGGTGACCTTGACGGTACCGGTGATGGCAGTGGTGCCCACGTTGAGATTTTCGGTGACGACGGGATTGGGAGTGGTCAACGTGTTTTTGGTGAGTGCGCCGGAGACGGTGGTTGAGCCGGAATCGAGATAGAGAAGAAGTGTGGCCGTGTCGGAGAAATATCCGTTGGCGTTATAGACGCTGAGCGAGACGGTGTGTTGCTGGCCGTTTGAGAGCAAGGCGGCGAAGGGCGTGAGGTCGACGCGATAGGGAGTGAAGTTCAGAGTCTGCGCGCCCGGGATCGGGAACCAGAGGTAGGGATCGCCGAGACCTCCGGTGAAGATCCAGGGGAAGACGGGGGCGACGCCGGCGGGCTGGCCGTCGATGGTGATTTCAGTTTCGCGGAAAGCGGTGTTCGAGCAGCTCTCGAGTTCAGTGGCGACGTCGTCGGGGACGCAGGTGTACCAGAATTCATCTCCGATCTGGCCCTGGGAGTAGACGTCGAGATAAGCGTTCTGAATGTTGGTGGGCAAGGAAAAGGTTGCCGCGAGCGTGTTGGATCCGGTGTTGAGAGTAACGGTGCCTCCGCTGGGTCCGGAAGAAAGCGGGAGAACGACGTTGGCCGTGACGGGCGCGGTCTGGCCCGAGGCAAGCGGATAGAACTCGAGTGTCGCGGTTGCCGATTGGATGCTGGTATAGGTGCTGTTGACGGTATTGCCGAGATACACGGATCCGCTTTGCGCGACGGTAAAAAGCGGCGAGTAGTCCGTGAGATCACTCTCGACGTGCCAGGAGGGAGCCAGCGTGGGAGAAGGCTCTGCGGTTGTGCCGAAAAAGATGTTGGTGGCGCCGAGCCAAATGTTGGCCGTGCGATCGAACTGGATTCCGGCGGTGACGGAGATATCGACTTCGAGAACAACTTTCGCCCATGGCCCGGGACAGTTTTCGGGCGGAGTGAAGGAGAAAGGATTGAGATTGTAGTTGTTGTCGAAGGTGAAGTCACTGAACAGAGTGACGACGCAGGGAGTGGTGGAGGGGCGGGGAATGGGCTGATCGGCGGTGACGGTGTTGGCCGATCCGATGGTGTACGGGCCGTCGGCAAAAGCAAGCGGAGCGAGAACGGCGGCGAAGAAGAAGATGAAAAACTTACGAGCGGTTGTCTGACTGAAGAGGGAGTGGGTCACTGGGAAGGCCTCCTGAACGAAATGATGGAAAGCGCGCCCATCGCGGGTTTGGCAGGTTTGTGGCTGCCTATGGGCGGCAAGGAAGTTTTGCAGCTTGCGGTCGAGAGTGTCAAGCGAGTGGCGCGAGTCGGCAGGAAGTCCTTGGACGGGAGAGAAAAGTCTCATGGGTTGACGATTAAGAACCACGATTCGGAACGAAAAGCAGGTTTCCCACCGCCACTGCGCGCCGGTTCGGAATGACAATGCCCGCAGAATCCCGAACTGCGGTTTCAAGAAACAGGAAAAATACAAACTCGTGACATGGCGCTGACAAATCCCTGTGCGGTGCGAGGCCTAGCATGGCAAGCGCTGGTCAGAGAAGTGTGATTCGTGCGAAATGCAAGGTCACTCCCCCTGCCCCTGATCTGGCAAAACAAGCGATCAATATCCGAGGAGAGTGCATATGCAACGTCGCAGGAGCAGCTTCGCCGTCGCCATGAGCGCCGTGCTTCTGCCGCTTTCAAGCGCAGCGATGGCGCAATACAAACTCACGAATCTGGTGTCGAGTGTGTCGGGACAGGCCAGCCATACCGATCCACTGCTGGTGAACGCAGCCCGTGCCTTCATCGCTGATCCAGAATGGCCCGCTCGGCCCATAGGTCAACCCCATGCCCCAGTCGAATCCGAATCAGGCGATCATTGCCGTGAACAATGCGAGTTCAGGCGCGATTTACACAGGGCTGGCCATTACGAATCATGCCGCAGGCACGAATTATCTTTTTGCCGCGAATAACTGGAGTGGCATGGTCGAAATGTATGACACGAATTTCAACCTGGTGAGTTCGTTCACCGATCCTTCGATTCCGGCTGGTTTTGCGCCGTTTGGAATTCAGGACATCGACGGATTGCTTTTCGTGGACCTGTTCAGCGAAGGCGGCGTGCTGCTGAAGCAAGTGGCGCAAGTGTCTCCGCTCAATCAGCCCTGGGGGTTAGCGGCTGCGCCGAAGAATTTCGGAGCGCTGAGCAATACGCTGCTGGTGGCCAACAACATCAACAAGAGTTCCACCATTAACGCATTCAACGTGCTGACCGGACAATTCGTGGGTACGCTGACGGACACCAGTGGTGTGTCAATCAAGATCGACCAACTGTGGGGAATCACATTTGGGGGAGGGACCGCGAATAACGGCGCGAAGAACGATCTTTACTTTACCGCGGGACCGAACAATAACGTTGCCGGAACGTTCGGGGTGATTTCGGCGGTCGCACAGTAGAGGAATAAGCGGCCTCAACCCTTGCCATGAACTAGGGACCGGAACGACACCACAACCTCATCAGAGGCCTGTAGGGCGGCCTTTTTTGCTCAGCAATGCCGGTTGGGGATGGATCGCCGGTGAAGATTTTGTTGGTCAGGCTGTCCGCAATTGAAGCTTCGCCTGTGACGTTTCGCGGGTGACGACAGGAAATGTGCAAATTGGTGACAAGGTAATGACAAGTGAAAAGGCGCGTCGGACCTAGCATCTGGGGGCCGGCAGGACGAGGCGTTTGAGGAGAGCCTGCTTGCGACTCTGGTTCCCCCCAAAATCCATCGCAAAGGAGAATTTGCATGCAACGTTCTGTCCGCAACATCACTCTGGCCATGGCGTGCGCACTTTTGCTGTTGATCGCGAACACGGCTCTGGCTCAGTCGTACACAGTCAAGGCTCTGGTTTCGAACACCACGGGAAAGGCAACGTATACGGATCCGCTGCTGGCGAATCCGTGGGGATTGGCGTATCAGCCGGGCGAGCCGTTCTGGATCAGCGACGAGGCTTCGGGTTGGTCGACGCTCTATAACGGCGCGGGACAGCCGCAAAGTTTGCAGGTGATTGTTCCTCCCGCATCGGGCACGGGATCAGGGATGCCGACTGGGATCGTGTACAACGCGTCTAATGAATTTGCGATCGACGGGTGGGTTTCTGTGTTCCTGTTCGCGACGCTCGATGGGACCGTCCAGGGATGGTCGTCGTTTGATCCGAGCACGACGCTGATCGCGGTAACGAGTTCAGGCGCGTCGTACACGGGACTGGCGATTTCCAGTCACAGTTCGGGAAACATGCTGTACGCGGCCGATGCGGCCAATAATAAGGTGGATGTTTACGACGGAAGCTTCAACCTGGTGAATTCGTTCACCGATCCGAAGGTTCCGGCGGGATTTGCGCCCTTCGGGATTCAGGATATTGGCGGCCAGGTATATGTGACTTATGCCGCACAGAATGGCGGGCCGAACGGCGCGGTAGACATCTTCACCGAAGCCGGAGTGCTGGTGAAGCGGTTGATCGTCGGCAAGCCGCTGAATCAGGCGTGGGGGCTGGCGGTCGCGCCGAGTAATTTTGGTGCATTGAGCGGAACACTGCTGGTGACCAATAACACGGGGAAGGGAACCATCAATGGATTTAGTCTGACGACCGGAAAACTGGTAGGAACAATCAACAACTCATCCGGTGATCCGATTGAGATCAACGGAATCTGGGGAATCGAATTCGGCGGCGGCACGACGAATAACGGCGCGACCAACGCACTTTACTTCACTGCGGGACCGAACGATACGGCAGGATATTTCGGGGTGATCAACGTAACGAAATAGACACGAGGCGTTGTGACTAAGGCCGCTTGACCGGGCGGCCTTTTTTCTTGTTCGGAGGGCGGATATCGGGCAGAGCTATCAGGCAGATATGAGGCCCTGGTAAATCGCCATGCCGACCACCGCGTCAACGCCGATAGCGTCGAGGGCGGCAACTTCATCCTGGCTGCGGATGCCTCCGGCAACGATGA
>JASHOT010000067.1 GCA_030040965.1 Candidatus Sulfotelmatobacter sp.
GATGGACGAGCAACAATCTCGCTTTCGGTGCGGTACATAATCCCTATGACGCGCAGCGTATTCCGGGCGGAAGCAGTGGAGGGACCGCCGTGGCGATAGCTACGCGAATGGCACCGCTCGGCGTAGCCGAGGACACCGAGGGTTCAATACGGGTACCAGCGGCAATGTGCGGTATCGTGGGATTCCGACCAACGACGGGACGATATATATCGACTGGAGTAGTGCCCATCTCGCCACTGTTCGACCAAGTGGGGCCACACGCACGCACGGTCGGCGATTTGGCGTTGTTTGATTCGGTGGTCACCGGGGATTGGAGTCCTCTGTCTGTCACAGAACTCAAGGGAACGAAACTCGGTGTGGGACGAAACTATTGGTTTAGTGGTGTCGATGGTGAAGTGGAGCGCGTTACGAATGAGGCTTTGAAGAAGCTTCAAGCGGCGGGCGCGGAAATTGTGGAAGCAGACGTGCCTGATCTGGCACGACTCGTCGAACTGACCACGATCCCGGTTCAGATTCATGATGTGCGTTTTGCGCTGGCAAAATATCTGGACGAGTACGGGGCAGGGGTTACATTCAATCAGTTGATCTCTCAGGCGAGCGGGGACATTCAGCGAGATTTTCACGATCTCTTGCCCGGAGGCAAGTTATTCGTTGGAGAGCACGAGTATCAAGTGGTGCGCGAACAGCACCTTCCCAAGCTGAAAGAGGTCTATCGCGACTATTTTGCCCGAACGGGTGTGGCTGCGATTGTGTTTCCCGCAACGATGATACCGCCGCCGCTTATCGGCGAAGATACTGAAGTGTCCATCGGCGATAAGAAAGTAGCGTTTGAAACGGCGGTTGCACGCAACATCGCACCGGGAAGTACGGCGGGGCTGCCCGGCTTGGTTCTTCCAGCGGGCATGGCACCCGGAGGATTGCCGATTGCCTTGGAGTTTGACGGTCAGGCGGACAGTGACCGTTCACTTCTAGCATTGGGATCAAGCCTTGAACGTGTTCTGGGTGCGGTTCCTCCGCCTAAGTTGTAACGATGCTGTGATTCCGCGAAGCCAAACGATTGACCTCACCCACCACCCGCACCTAACATTTCATCCCAATGGCTACGCCGTCCCAACCCGTGGGGCAGACGGTTTCCCATTACCGCATCCTTCGCAAGATCGGCGGCGGGGGCATGGGCGTGGTCTACGAAGCCGAAGACCTGAAGCTAGGTCGCCACGTTGCGTTGAAGTTCTTGCCTGATGAACTCGCCAACGACGCGCAAGCCCTCAGCCGTTTCCAGCGGGAAGCCAAGGCTGCATCCTCTTTGAACCATCCGAACATCTGCACGATTTATGAGATTGACGAGTCCGATGGGCGAACCTTCATCGCAATGGAACTGTTGGAAGGGCAGACTCTCCGGCACATGATCGGGGGCAAGCCGTTAGAGATCGAAACAGTGCTCGATCTTGGCATCCAGATCGCCGACGCGCTGGACGCCGCGCACTCGAAGGGCATCATCCATCGCGACATCAAGCCCGCGAATATCTTTGTGACGGCTCGCGGTCAGGCGAAGATTCTGG
Source organism: Candidatus Sulfotelmatobacter sp. (assembly GCA_030040965.1). GTDB lineage: Bacteria > Acidobacteriota > Terriglobia > Terriglobales > Acidobacteriaceae > Sulfotelmatobacter. The sequence continues at coordinate 1,560 of JASHOT010000067.1, forward strand.
ATTTTGGGCTGGCGAAAGTTGCTCCTATGGGAAGCACCGCGATTGGTGCGGCAGGTATGTCGCAGGCGACGGTCGAATCGAGCGCCGAGCACTTGACCAGTCAGGGCGCTGCGTTGGGGACGATTTGTTACATGTCACCTGAACAGGCGCGTGCTAAGGAATTGGATGCCCGCACTGATCTGTTCTCATTCGGTGCCGTTCTCTACGAGATGGCGACGGGCTCGTTGCCTTTCCGTGGCGAAAGTTCTGCGGTCATCTTCAAGGCCATTCTGGACGGTACGCCAACGTCAGCGGTGCGGCTGAACCCCGACCTCCCGGTGGAATTGGAACGGATCATCAACAAGTGCTTGGAGAAAGACCGCAATCTCCGCTACCAGCACGCTTCGGACATTCGTGCTGACCTCCAACGGCTAAAGCGGGATACCGAAAGCGGCAAGACCGCTGCCACATCAGCATCGCCTGACCAAACACTCAAACGTAGCAAGCTGTGGGTCGTCCTAGCCGCCTGTATAGCCGTCATCGGGCTGGCGGCAATTGGCGCTTGGTATCTGCGATCCGGCAGGGCAGCAACTCAGATTGACTCCATTGCCGTTATGCCCTTCACCAATGGGGGTGGAGATGCCAATACCGACTATCTAAGCGACGGCATCACCGAATCGTTGATCGACAATCTCGCTCACGTACCCGACCTTAAGGTGAAGTCTCGCAACACGGTTTTCCACTACAAAGGGAAGGACGTTGACGCACAAAAGGCGGGCAACGAGTTGGGCGTGTCGGCGCTTGTGGTCGGACGAATCGTGCCGCGTGGGGACAGCATCGAAGTGAGCGCCGAGTTGACCGATGTTCGGGACAGCACTGTGATTTGGGGGCAGCAGTACAGCGGCAAGAATGCAGACATCATTTCGTTACAAAAGCAGATTGCGGGCGACATCGCAGAGAAACTACGCTCTAAGCTTAACGTCGCTGAAAAGCAGCAAGTTACCAAACAGGGCACGCAAAATCCAGAAGCCTATGAATTGTATTTGAAGGGTCGTTACGCTTGGAACAAACGGACGCTTGCAGACCTTGAAACGGCAATCTCCTATTTCAATCAAGCCATCGCTAAAGACCCCGGCTACGCTATGGCGTATTTGGGTCTCGCCGATGCCTATTCCGTATTGCCTAGCCATGGCGGCACTCCGAGCGAAGACTTTCCGAAGGCGAATGCCGCCGCCCGAAAAGCACTGGAGTTGGACACGACCTTGGCACATCCCCACGCCGTTTTGGGTGCCAACGAGATGGACTACGACTGGGACTTTGCCGGAGGAGAGGCTGAGTACAAGAAGGCTCTCGCACTCGACCCCAGCGATGCTACGGCACACCATTGGTACGCGAACGATATTGCCTTGATTGGGGGCAGGGAGCAGCAAGCCCTTGCTGAAATCAATCGTGCCCATCAGCTTGATCCACTGTCGCCGGTTATCAGCGAGAGCGTTGGATACGTTCACATCTGGGCACGACAGTACGACGAGGCCATCGCCGTGTGCCAGAAAGTGGCAAATGAGAACCCAACATTCGGCATTGTCCACGACGAGTGTTTAGCCCCCGCGTATTGGGGGAAGCGCGTGTACCCGCGGGTCATCGCCGAATGGAAAACTTGGGGGCAGCTTTCCGGCGATCCAAACGAATCTGCATTCGCTTCAGCTGTGGAGCAGGGATTTCGTTCTGCGGGCTGGAAGGGCGCTCTAAGCAAAGGTATTGAAGCACGGCAAGCCCAGCGCAAGACTGGGCACTCGTCCGCATACGAGATTGCTGAGCTTTATGCCGACTTGGGAGACAAAGATCAAGCTTTCCGGTGGCTCAGCACCGCATATCAGGAACGCGATAATTCAATGGTGGCGTTGAAGACTGACTTCTTGTTCGACCCCATACGTTCCGACCCACGCTTTGCTGAGTTGGTGCGGAAGGTGGGGCTGCCGCAGTGATCGGTGGTCAAAAGGTATACCCGCAGGCTAGTTTTCGGCATCCCAAGAAACCGGGAAAAGCCGGGGAAGAAACACCCCGAACAATCGGGACTGCGGCGACACCCCTCTTGACCACCACCTTGCAAGCTGAAGAAAACAACTAAAACGACACTTTTTGGCAGTTTTCTCCGCTGCGCCTGTGCCCGTTTGACTTTGCCTTCTCCGCGATACTCCGCACCGAATTGACGGCCTCATCTGCGGCATCCTACAGTTGCTTTGAATGAAAACGGAGCTATCGCCTCCCTCAAGAATGCCGGACATCTCCCTTGCCGACCGGAGGATAAACGCAGCCATAGCGATAGGCTCCGGTATGTTTGTCCTCGGTCTTACAATTGCCGCAGTGTTCGCACCTGAGTGGCGAGTCTTGCATGTTTTGCAAGCGCTCATCTACGTCGTAGTGGTCGCGATGACACGACGCAAGAGCGCAATGGGATTCGGTGCTGGCTTGTCTGTTCCCCTGTTCTGGAATGCCCTCAGCATTTTCGTTACGGGAGATACTCGCGATGGTCTACGGGAACTCTGGACACTGGCACGAACCGGGCAGACTCAGCATCCGGATGTTCTGGTGAGTCTGTTCGCCTTTTGCGGGCACTTGCTGATCATCATCGGATGCGCTGTCGGATTCATTCGAATAAAGCCTGCCACACGCCAGTGGGTGCAATTTCTTGTTGGGGGTGTAATTGCCCTTGCTTACTTGATTGCGATTGTGTTCGTCTTCGGTCCACCGCAGGCAGTGGAGCTACTAAAACGTGTGTTCGGCATATGAGGTTCAGATGCGACAAAAAGGTAGTTCCTAAAATAAGGCGATTTTACAGGCGTGCGCCATCTGCTTGTCTGCCAGAGATTCCTATTCTCAAGCAAGCGACCGCCAAGGACGAGAACTCCGCATAGCTTTCTTGTCACTATTGAACGACTGAATTGACCCTCCCCCGATTGCGGCATAACATTTCCGCCAATGGCTCCTGAGTCCCAACTCATCGGGCAGACCATCTCCCACTACCGCATCGTCGAGAAGCTGGGCGGCGGTGGGATGGGGGTGGTCTACAAAGCCGAGGACGTGAAGCTGCATCGCTTCGTCGCCCTGAAATTCCTGCCCGACGACGTCGCCAACGACGCGCAAGCTCTTGCTCGTTTCCAGCGTGAAGCACAGGCAGCATCGGCACTGAACCATCCCAACATCTGCATGGTACATGAGATTGACGAACGTGACGGACAACACTTCATTGCCATGGAGTTCCTCGACGGGCTGACACTCAAGCATAAGATCGCTGGTCGCCCACTGGAAACCGAACTGATTCTGTCGCTGGCAATCGAGATTGCAGACGCACTAGACGCCGCTCACACCGAAGGCATCGTTCATCGTGACATCAAGCCAGCGAATATCTTCGTGACCAAACGAGGTCACGCTAAGGTTTTGGACTTCGGGTTGGCAAAAGTCAGTGTCTCAGCCAGTTCCGCGAGCAACATCGCAGCGGCAGGCACGCAGACGGGTTCAGTGGACGCTGATCATTTGACCAGCCCCGGCTCGACACTTGGAACTGTCGCTTACATGTCGCCTGAGCAGGTCAAGGGAAAGGAACTCGATCCGCGCACTGACCTATTCTCTTTCGGGGCGGTGTTATACGAGATGGCGACCGGAACTTTGCCGTTCCATGGAGAGACTTCGGGCCTGATCTTCGACGGCATACTGCACTCTGATCCGCCTCCGGCGATTCGCTTCAACCGTGACATTCCTCCGAAGCTGGAAGACATCATCAATCGTGCTCTGGAGAAAGACCGCAATCTCCGTTACCAGAATGCAGCCGACATGCGAACGGAATTGCAACGGCTAAAGCGGGACACAGAGACGGGGC
>JASHOT010000068.1 GCA_030040965.1 Candidatus Sulfotelmatobacter sp.
ATTCTGCGAGACCGGGAGTTTCAGTTTCTGGTGCAGGTGGCCGATCGGCTCTTTTCGGGATCGGTGCTGGAAGAAAAAATCGCCGCGGTTTTCCTGCTGGAGAACTTAGACGCGAAGCGCGCCGAACCCGAGTTCGAGCTCTTCGAAACGTGGCTCGACCGGATCAGCAGCTGGGCCGATCATGATGCGCTGGTGCAGGATCTGATTGCGCCGATGTTGGTGGCCAAGCCGATCCGGGCGAAGGCAGTATTTTCGCTGGGCAAGATCGAAGAATCGCTGGCATCGCAGGGCGGCGTGCGTGGCGTTGATTCGCGGAGCGCGGGCGCGGATGTTCTTTGCCAAGATCGTGAAGCTCTCGAATTTTCTGCTCGCCGATCAAGACGACATGGTGCAGAAAGGATTGGGATGGTTGCTACGCGAGACGGCGAAGTTTGATGCGAAGCGGACGGTGCCGTATCTGATGAAGATACGTGAGCGCGCTCCGCGGCTGGTACTGCGAACCGCGTGCGAAACGCTGCCCGCAGCGGTTAAGAAGCGGATATTGGAAAGTCGGCGTTGACGCCTCCCGTTCCGGGAGCTTCTCGAAAAATTCGGCCGCGGTGCTTGCCTGGCTTGGATTTGCCATGCACGATCGGAGCGTGGGCCCGTGGTGTAACGGCAGCACAGCACTCTGTCCAAGTCGCAGGTGCGGGTTCGAATCCCGCCGGGTCCATCTCCTGGGTGTGTAGGCACGAAGGAGAATCCTGGAGGGAAAATGCAGAGATAATCCCTCTGTAACTTGACATTGTGCAGGCGGTTTGCGATCTTGGAGTCGGACAGAGTGCTGAAGTACACCACGTGATTTGCAATTGGCCCCGGCTTGCTGGGGCCGCTGCTTTTTGGCCTAAATTTGGCAGCAGAACTCTTCGCGACGTACTCACTTCAGAAATAACTCAGCCACCAATCGCTGCGGCGCTGGCGCACGCCGGCGAACCATCTGCAGAGCGGATAAAGTCCTACCACCACGACGAACCAGACCAGATAGACAACTGGGAGCGAGTATCCCCAGCCGGGCGGCACCGTGAAGGGAAAGCGGTCGAGTGTCGGCGATTCGAACATCCAGTACGCGTGACCATATCGCGCGTAGCAGACCGCGACGGCGAGCAAATGGATCAGTGGGAAGTGCAAAAGGTAATAAAACATGGGCACGCGGCCGAAGACGAGAGCGGGACGCAGCCACCGAGGCGTCGAACTGTCTACCGCCCAAAGAATCATCACGGCCGGACCAAGCGTCATCAGCAAAAACAAAAAAGACGGTGGATATTTCGTCGTGTTCAGAAACGACATCAAGGTGAACAACGCCGATTTTTGCGCGCTCCAGGAAAGAGGATCACCGTAGCGGTTGATGGCGCGCACGACAATGAAGGCGGCGATGAGGAGCAATCCCAACCGCAGCAGGAAAGGCTGCCGGCGCTCGGAGGGCCAGTTGTAGATTTGTCCGAGGCCGTAGCCGGCCGCGGTCACTCCGACCCAGGGAATTAGCGCGTAGACGGTGAAGACAACAAACCGCGGCGTGTTGAGGACGAAGCCGGGACCATGCAGAATCGACCAGAGCGGATTCTGCCAGGTTAGACCGTCGAGCAGATTGTGGGTCGCGATCATGATGACGCCGAACGAGGTCGCCACCCACGCAGGAAAGTAGACCAGAGCGGAAAGCACGATCATCGCCCATCCCAGAGCCCATAAGACGATCAAGAACGTCACGCGGAAGTCGAAGTTGAATTGCATGGCGAGGCAGCGCATGACAACGGCGTCGAGAAAAATGAGCCAGAGGCCGCGGGTAAGAAGAAAGCGCGACAGTTCGCTGGTGGATTTTCTGCGGCGGGCGAGAAACGCGCCCGTGCCTGTCAGCAGAAAAAAAGTCGGCGCGCAGAGGTGCGTAATCCAGCGGGTGAAGAACAGAGGCGTGGTGGTCACGTTGAGATTGACCGGGTTGATGGCCGTGCCGAAAAAGTCGCGGCTGTGGTCGATCGCCATCAGGATCATGACGATGCCGCGCAACAGATCTACCGATTCGAGGCGGGCGCGGCGAATGGCAACGGGCTGGGCGACGGGTTGGGCGACCGCGGACATTCTGGTCTGGTAGCTTAGCAAAAGGAGGGGGCACCGACACAGATTTCGTTTGGTCGCAATGTGCGAGTGAACAGCAGTGACAAAAGACCGTTGCAGGGGAGATCCCTCCGTCCCGCTGGTAAGAACGCGGGCCGTTCGGGATGACGCCCTCACCCGCTGAATTCCAAACCAAATGTTGATTGGCGGAGAATTCGCCGAAAGTCGAGCTCTTGATTACAATAGAAGTTTGTCCATGAAGCTTCCTGCGATTCAATCTGCGCTGCGCGAACGCAACATCGATGCGTGGCTTTTCTACGACCATCATCATCGGGATCCGATTGCCTACCGCGTGCTCGGCTTGCCAGTGAGCCTGATGGTGACGCGGCGCTGGTTTTATCTGGTCCCGGCTGAGGGCGAACCGGTCAAGCTGGTGCACAAGATCGAGGCCGGCCATCTCGATTCGTTGCCAGGGAAAAAACATTTGTATTCGGGATGGCAGGAGCTGTTTGACCAGCTCAAGTCGATTCTTTCGAAGTATCGCGACCTGGCGATGCAGTACTCGCCGAACAACAGCGTGTTTACGATTTCGCTGGTCGATGGCGGCACGATCGATCTGCTGCGCGGGCTGGGTAAAAATGTTGTGAGCTCGGCCGATCTGGTGGCGCAGTTCGAATCGACCTGGAGCGAGGAGCAGATTGCTTCGCATTTTGCCGCGCGCGACTCGATCGACTCGATCGTGGCAGCGGCGTTCCAGGAGATTGGCCGGCGCGTGCGCAACGGTGGAATCAAGGAACATGAAGTCCAGCAGTGGTTCATGGAGGCGTTCGGGCGCGAAAACATTGTGACCGACGATCCGCCGATTGTGGCGGTGAACGCGAACGCGGGAAATCCGCACTATGAGCCGCATGCGAGCCGGCCGGTGCCGGTACGCGAGGGCGATCTGATTCTGCTCGATGTCTGGGGAAAGAAAAATACTCCGGGCGCGGTTTTTTACGACATTACGTGGATGGGATTCGTGGGCAAGTCGCCGTCGGATCGCATGCGGCAGGTGTTCGAGATCGTGCGCGATGCGCGCGACGCGGGCGTGAAGACTGTATTGGATGCGATCGGTGCGGGAAAACGGATTGCGGGCTGGGAGGTGGATCGCGCCACGCGCGGGCACATCAAGAAATCCGGCTACGGAGATTATTTCATCCATCGCACGGGACATTCGATCGGCACCGACGTCCATTCCAATGGCGCAAACATGGATGATCTGGAGATTCACGACGAGCGGCAGATTCTGCCCAATTCCTGCTTCTCGATCGAGCCCGGAATTTATTTGCCGGAGTTCGGCGTGCGCAGCGAGGTGAATGTGCTGGTGCGGGCGAAATCAGCGGAAGTGACGGGAAAAATCCAACGCGAGATTGTGACCATCTAGAATTGTGAAGATCTGAATGGCAAATTCCACAACAGAAAAAAATGCGGAGCAGGCGATCAGCACCATGAGCGTGCTCGCGCCGGCGGTGGGATGGCTGATTCCCGGCGCGGGACACATGATTCAGAAGCGCTGGATTCGCGGCGTACTTCTGTTCGTTTCGATTGTGACGATGTTTCTGCTCGGGTTGGCGATGCAAGGCCGCATCTATAAAGCAAACGGCGGCGATATTCTGGACATGCTCGGATTTGTCGGCGATGTCGGCTCGGGCGCGCTTTACATTCTCACGCTGATGAACGACTGGGGGCAGGGCGCGATCGCCTTTGCCACGGCGGATTATGGAACGAAGTTCATCATCGTGGCAGGATTGCTGAATTTTATTTCGATCGCGGACGCGTATCACATTGCGATTGGGAAGAAGCAGTAGAGGCAGTTGCCAGTACCCAGTTGCCAGTAAAAGCCTTTTGCGGATAGGAAAGCTTTGACCATCACTCTCAGCCATTTCAGCGCGGCGACGGTATTTGCCCTGTTCGCCTCGATCGTATTCGGAATCACGCACCGCGAGACGACGCGCGATATGATCCGGTACGGCGCGTATTGCTTCGTGATGTTCCTGGGCGGCGTGTTCGTGGCCGGCTGGGTAATGTGGCTCCTTCGAAGGTAGCTGTCACAGGCAGCTGTCACCTCTCAGCCATCAGCTTTCAGCTCACACCCGATTTGGTTCCAGTTCCTGACTGGCGGTTCCTCGATCCCCGCCTTAGCCTGGCGGGGTTCACTCGCCGTTCAACCAAGTGTAGATTAGTGACTTGAGAGGCATCGCGATCTTCGCCGTGGCTTTTCTATCCGGTGCCATCGCCCCCTCGCGCTTCTCGGCACAGAAGGAAGAGCCGGTTCGGCCCGAGCTATCCGCCGCCATACGAAGCCCAGAGCCGGCAGTCGGGACCAAGCAAAATATTCGCCTTGAGATACGGCTTGAAAACGGTGGGAATGAATCTCTGCTGCTGTGGCGTTCGTGGGGATGGGGCGTCGGGCGAACTTACGTCAGGGTCTTTGACAGCGCGGGAAAAGAGGTCTTCACAACTTTTCTGGCGGACCAGATTCCGCCCCCGCCGGACAAGGGCGACTTCATAGAGCTCAAACCGCATGAGTTTTTTGGAATCCAATTAGATGAGGCAGCAACACACTTCGTCAATGTACCCGGCGTGTACGACATTCTTGTGGAATACACCTGCCCCTTATCAGAAGAGTTCATCCGGAAATCCGTCCAGCTGCCTCGGCTGCCCTTGTGGGGGCGAGAACGAGGAACGATCGTCTCCAACAAGATCAGGGTCGAGGTAACGAAGTGACAAGGTCTTGGCTGAAAGCTGACGGCTGATAGCTGACGGCCGCTTTTACCCTTCCCACACAAACGCGTCGAAGATTCTCTTCGTATCGAAATTCAGTCGGCGGTAGAGCGCAACCGCTCCCGCGTTGGCTTCGGTGACGGTCAGCGACAGCATGGAAAACTTTCGCTTGACCAGGTTGCCGACGGTGGCAGCGAGCAGCGACTGGCCGATATGGCGCGAGCGGTATTCGGGCAGCACGCAAATCTGAGTAACGTGGCCAACGTCGTTGCGCACGCGCGAGCACAGGATGAGGCCAATCAGGCCATGGGTGCGGCGATCGGCGGCCACGAAGGACGACTCGAGATCGAAGACGCCGCATCCGGGGAAGCGCACGATGTTGTTGAGGAAGCGCAGCGATCCGCTCAACGTGTGGTACTGATCGTTGATCTGGGCGTCGACGTGGCCGCGATAAGCCGCTGTGATGACGGCGGCGGAGGGCTGATAGTCGGCTTCGGTCCAGGGGCGGATTTCGACCTCGGGATGGGGAGAAATTTTTTCCTGCGATGATTGGCTGAGCGCCAGCACCATAAACAGCCGGGGATGGCGCTGGAATCCGGTGTCGAGAAACGGACGCGAGACGACGTTGGCGTCGTGCGCGAGCAGTTGGGCCTCGACGCGATGAATTCCGGGAGACTGCTGCAGGGTTTCGATGACATGCGTAAGCAGGCGCAGCTCGACCGGGCGCGAATCGGGCAGGCGGGATCCGTTGAGCACGTAGAGATCGCCAATGACTCCCTTGCTGCCTTCGTAGACGAAAAACGAATATCCGAAGACACGGCCGCGTTCGACGGCGGCGTAGCCGGGCAGAATCTTCGCGTCGACGTAGCGCAGGATCATGTCGGCGGAGCCGGAATAGTCCCAGGAGAGCAGGCGCGACCAGAGTTGCGTCTCATCATCGAGCAGGGGACGCAGGTCGGCGGAAGAAAAATGTCTGAGGTCAAGAATTTCCAAAAAGCGGTCTCCCCACTGGCTCCCGCAGGAGCGCCGGCGCCAGGGAACGGGCCTGACAGGGCGGCAAAAATCCGAGTGTAGTGGGTTCGGCGTGGAGAGGCAAACGCGGTGAACAAGGCACGGCAACAGGCGAGTGTGTGAGATAGCGGCAGGTGTTCCCTTTTCTTGTTCACCTCTTCTGTTGGTGTGATGCCGATCACTTGCGCGCCATTTCTCCCGTGTGGCTGCGGACACTTGTGCAGCAGTTTGTCATCGCTAACTCGTTTATTTACAGCCATTTACTGTTCCTAAACAAAGAAGCCAGCAGGTGCGCGGCCTCACCACGATCTGTGACCGTCATCACACCATTTCCCTGCAGTTCCAACGCATACTGCAGTCCTACGCTGGTCAACCGGAGTGATGGCTCACTCCTTCGCTGGGGGATCAAGTGGCAAAAGGACGCGTCTCAATCGTCGTGGAGCGCTGCAAGGCATGCGGATTCTGCGTGGAGTTTTGTCCCACGCACGTGCTGGCGCTCTCTTCCGCTTTCAATTCCAAGGGATACCACCCGCCGCACGTGGTGCATCCGGAAAAATGCAGCGGCTGCGATTTGTGCGGCATGTACTGCCCCGACTTCGCGATCTACGGAACAAAAACTCCTGAGGCGAAGGCTGCGGGCACGAAGACGCAGGCCGGCGGAGGTGAGAAATGAAAGCCGATCCGCGAGGAGTATTGACCGGCACACATTTTATTGATGGCGACCACGCCTGCTGCGAGGGCGCGCTGGCCGCCGGGGCGAGGTTTGCGGCGGGATATCCGATCACGCCGTCGACCGAAGTGGTGGAGCGTTTCGCGTCGCGCGTTCCTACCGTGGGCGGAAGTTTCATCCAGATGGAAGATGAGCTGGCGGCGTCGATCGCGCTGCAGGGCGGCGTGTGGGGCGGGGCGAAGGCGTTCACGGTGACATCGGGACCGGGATTTTCGCTGATGATGGAGCACATCGGCTACGCGGCGATGACCGAAACGCCGTGTGTGTTTGTGGACGTGCAGCGCGGCGGCCCTTCGACCGGGCTTCCGACGCTTCCCGCGCAGGCCGACATGATGCAGGCGCGTTGGGGATCGCATGGCGATTACGAGATCATCGCGTTGTGTCCGAACTCGCCGCAGGAATGTTTCGATCTGACGATCAAGGCCTTCAACCTGGCGGAAGAATTTCGCGTGCCGGTGATGTTCATGATGGACGAGGTCGTGGGCCACATGACGGAGAAAGTGGTGATTCCTGCGGCGGATCAAATTGAAGTTGTGCCGCGCAAGCATACGAAGAAATCGATCGAAGAGTATCTGCCTTACGGCACGAACGGCGACATGGTGCCGGAAATGGCACACGCGGGCGAGGGTTACAAATTTCACGTCACGGGATTGACGCATGATGAGCGTGGCTACCCGAACATGACACCGGCGACGCAGGACAAGCTGGTAAAGCGCCTGCAGAATAAGATTCGCAGCGCGGCCGACCGCATCTGCCTGCTCGAAGAGGATTCGCTCGATACGGCTGAGGTGGTCGTCGTTTCCTACGGCATCACGTCGCGCGTGGCGCAGCGGGCGATCGATCTGGCACGCGAGCGCAGGCTGAAGGTCGGCAAATTGCGGCTCATCACCGCGTGGCCCTTCCCCGACAAGAAAATTGCCGACCTCGCCTCGCGCGTGAAGGCGTTCGTGGTGCCCGAGCTGAATCTCGGACAGATGGTGCGCGAAGTGGAGCGCGCTGCGAATGGCAAGGCGAAGACTTTCGCCGTGCCGCATGCCGGCGGCGGAGTGCACAATCCGGATGAAATCCTGAACGCGATCGTGGAGGCGAGCCGATGCTGAATGTGATCGAAGACTCGACAGTGAATCCCGTAGAACAGTTTCTGCGCACCGACCGCATGCCGCACATCTGGTGCCCGGGATGCGGCATCGGTACGACGGTGAATTCGTTTTCGCGCGCGCTGGTCGAATCGAAGGTCGACCTCGATTCAATCGCGCTGGTTTCAGGCATCGGATGCACGGGTCGGGTGGCGGGATATGTGAAGCTCGACTCGTTTCATACCACGCATGGACGCGCGATTCCATTCGCGACCGGGTTGAAGCTGGCGAATCCGAAATTGAATGTTGTGGTTTATTCGGGTGACGGAGATCTTTCGGCGATCGGCGGAAATCACCTGATTCATGCCGCGCGGCGCAACATGGATCTGAAAGTGATCTGCGTAAACAACCTGATTTACGCCATGACCGGTGGTCAGACCGCGCCGACTACGCCGGGTCGTGCGACGACTTCGACGAATCCGTACGGCACGTTCGAGCCGGCCTTCAACCTGCCGGCGTTGGTCGACGCTGCGGGTGCGGTTTATGTGGCGCGGTGGACGACGTTCCATGTCCGGCAACTGGCCCGCTCGATCAGCGAGGCCTTCGCGAAAAAAGGATTCTCGTTCATCGAAGTCATCTCGCCTTGCCCGACCCTTTATCAGCGGCGCAACAAGATGGGCGACGGACTCGACACCATGAAGTACTACAAGGAAAAGAGCAAGGTGAAGAACGGCGCGCCGACGGGGGAAGTCGGGCTCACGCTGAACGGCGAAATCGCGGTCGGCAAGTTTGTGGACCGCGAACGCCCTGACTATCAGACGCTGATGCGGGCGCAATATGTGGAATCGCTGGGCGAACGCTACATCGAAGTCACGGGTGAGGCAGAACCAGAAATGGAGTGCGCATGCGGCTAACGGAAATTCGTATTGCAGGATTCGGCGGGCAGGGAGTGATTCTCTCGGCGGTGGTGTTAGGCAAGGCAGCGTCGATTTATGAAAACGGCTTCGCCACCATGACGCAGAATTTTGGTCCTGAGGCGCGCGGAGGCGCGTGCAGCTCGCAACTGGTGGTTTCGGATTCGCCGGTGCTTTATCCCTACACGACGCAGCCCGACATCATGGTGATCATCTCGCAGGAGGCCTACAACCGCTTCGCGCAGGAACTCAAGCCGGGCGGCCTGCTCATCATCGAAGAAGACCTGGTGCGGGTTTCGAACATCAATCGCGACAAGCAGGTTTATGCCATCCCGGCCACGCGGTTTGCGGAAGAACTGGGCAAGCGCATGGTCCTGAACTCGGTGATGGTTGGATTCTTCACCGCGGTGACGAAGCTGCTCAGCGCCGATGCGGTGCGCAAGGCAGTGGCGGATTCGGTGCCTCCGAGTTTCCGTGAATTAAACCTGAAGGCGTTCGAGAAAGGATACGCTTACGGAGTTGACGTGATGGCTGCCGGTCCGGCGAGACGGGAACTGGAAGCGGTTGCGGTGGCGGAAGAGTAGAAGCTGCTCGCCCTACTTTTCCGCAAGATTTTTCATATTGGCCAGCCCATCCTCGAAGTGTTTCCCCATCATCTGGTCCATATTCATGAAGATTTCCATGACCTTCATGAAGTAAAGATTTTGCCCCTCCCATGACCAGGTCACGTTGGTCGCCGATCCGCTCGGCGTAAGCGTGAACGTGTTCAGGTTATGGGAGTGGAATGGCTTCACGAAGTCGACCTTGACCGCAATCCGGTTTGACGGCTGCGAATCTGTGATAAGCATCTTTCCCTTGCCCGCTTTGCCACGACTATCCCACTCGGAAGCCGCGCCAATGCCGCTCTCCGGGCCGCTGAACGCGCGCATGACGGTGGGGTCGTCCTGTGGCTCCCAATCCGGCCAGCGATGCAGGTTGTTGATGAGGGCGAAGACCTTTTCGGGAGGAGCATTGATCACGATCGAACGCTGAACATGAAGAGTAGCTGGCTTGGTCGCGGCAAATATGAGAAGGAGCGCAATCAGAACGGCAACGATCATGGCGACTCGAAAAGCCATGGACTCACTCTCTCCTTATGGCCTTGCTCGGGCGATCTTAAGATGTGCGGCGCAGGTTTAAGGCTTCGCGGCCACCCAATAATAATCCACATTTTGCGGCGGGTAGTGGCCGAGGAACGATATGCGGCGGCCGGCGGTGTGATCGGCGATGGCGACCTTCCACGTCGGATTCGCCACCAGCAGATGCTCCTCGGCGGGCGTCTCTCCCAGTTCGTAGCGCGAGATCTTCTGATTGCGATAGAACGCGAGGCCGTACTCGAGTTCGCGGGATGCGCCGCAGACGGCGACGGGGAGTTTCTGCGTCTCGATAGCGGCGAGTTCCGCGGCCAGCGGACGAGCAGAAAGTGTTTGATCGATCGCCGTCGTTCCCAGCTTTACTACGGCGGCGACCGCAAGCACCACCGGAATCAGCGTGACGAAACGCAGCATGCGCAGGCCGAACCGGCTCATAAGCGTGAGTGCGATCGCCGCCGCGAGCACAACTGCAACCGCGAGCGCGATGTAGAGTGGCCGCCCGCCGGGCAGGTGATGCTCTGTCACGATGTATGCGATGAGTGCGGCGGGAACGATGGGTGCGGCAGCTACGACTCCATGCAGCGCGGCCATCCACTTCGCGATGCGCGTTTCCAGATCATATCGGCGCAGATATTCCGCCAGCAGCACGGCACCAGCCGGCACTGCGGGAAGAATGTATCCTGGCAATTTCGATTGCGAGAGCGAGAAGAAAATCACTGGAATGATGAGCCAGAGGCAGGCAAAGACATTCAACTGCAACTCAAGATCAGGCCTCGCGCCCGCCGCATCCGGTGCCGATGCACGCGAGATCCCTGGCCCCGCTGGTAAAAGCGCGGGGCTTCGGGATGACGCATGTGTAGATGCATCCTTGGCTCCTCCCGCAAAGCCGCTGGGCTCAGGATCATGCCGCTTTCTAAACGAGTTCGTCTCCGCCCACCAAACGCGCGCCGATTGCGCAAAGGCGGCTATCACAAAGATTGTCCACGGCATCAGTGCCAACAAGACGACCGGCAAGAAGTACCAGAACGGCTCGGGATGGTGATAAAGATTTGTCGAGAAGCGCGCAAAGTTTTGCTGGAGAATGAATTCGTGAAAAAACTGCGGATTGCGCATCTCGACGGCGAGATACCAAGGCAGAGCCACAACGCAGAAAAGCAGCGCTCCCGGGAACCAGAGTGAGCGAATAATCAGCCGCCAGTCGCGCGCCGCTGCCGCGAATAGAAATATGACAATCGCCGCGAGAAAAGGTGCAACCGGGCCCTTCGCCAGCATTCCCAGCGCCATGAAGAAATAAAACAGCGCGAGATAGATCCTCTTGTCAGCTTCGCGCCAGGCCCACCAGGAAAGCATGCCGATTGCGAAAGTAGATGCCAGCACCACGTCGGTCGACGCGGCATGCGCGTAGCCGACCACCCCCGCGCAGGAAGCAGCGATCAGCGCGGCGTCGACTTCCACTCCGTGGCGAAAGCGGCGAAAGAAAAGATAAATCGCAACCACCAGCAGCGTCGCATCCAGGGCCGAAGGAATTCGCGCCGCAACATCGTTGACACCGAAAGCCGAATAGGCCAGCGTGGCCTGCCAGTAGTAGAGCGGAGGCTTCTCGAGCCACGGGCGCCCGTTGAGCGTGGGAGTGATCCAGTCGCGGTGGTCGAGCATTTCGCGCGCAACCTGGGCATAGCGCGGCTCGTCAGCGCCAATGAGGCCGAACCGACCTGAGGCGTAGAAGAAAAGAAAAGCGCAGAAGCCGGCGAGGAGCAGAACGTCGGTGCGGGTGCGCGTGGTCATGCGGATATTGGTGATCGAGTGATTTGCGATCGTGCGATTGATTATCTCCTCGTAGCGAATCTGAATCACTCAATCGCAAATCACTCGATCAGGCAATCGCTTCATTGTACGGAGGGTCCGCGGCGAATCTGAAGAAGAACCTGCCGGAGGGCGTCGGCGAGCGGGCCATCGATGGAGCATCCGCTGGCGCACTCGTGGCCGCCGCCGCCGAAGCTTTCCGCCACTCGGGCTACATCGAGCTTCCCTTTGCTGCGCAGGCTCACGCGGTAGCGGGCGTCGGGCAATTCGCGGAAGAACGCAGCGACCTCAACTCCTCCAATCGAAAGCACGTAATTGACCAACCCTTCGCAGTCTTCTTCCCTCGCTTCGCAGCGCTCCATCTGTTTTTGCGTGACCCAGACGTACCCGATGTGACCGTCGACGTTGAGATTGCGCAGGGCCTCACCGAGCAGGCGAATCTTGGCAACGGAGTGAGCGAAATAAATTCCGCGGGCGCAATGAGCGGGATCGGCGCCGGCAAGCACGAGCTCGCGGGCCAAGGAGAACGTGTTTTCATTCGTGCCTTGAAACATGAACGATCCGGTGTCGGTCATGAGCGCGGTGTAAAGACAGGTGGCGATCTCGGGAGAAAACTTCACGCCGGCCTCGCGCGCGAGGCGGAAGACCATTTCAGCCGTGGCCACGGCGTGGGGATCGATCCAGTTCACGTGTGCGAAGGGGCGTCCGCTGACGTGATGATCGATGCTGATGAGGAATCGATCTTCGAGTCCCTCAAGGCGGGTGCGGTGAATGCTGTCGCACTCGAGAATGATCGCCGCCTCGTAAGAACCGAGCACGCGAGTGGATTGGACAACTTCGTTGGCAAAGGGCAAAGAGCGGTAGATGCGCGGAACGCCATCGTGCAGCACGACGTCGGCATGCTTGCCCATGGAGCGCAGAATCTGGCAGCAGGCCAGAGCCGAGCCGATGGCGTCGCCATCGGGGCGGGCATGCGAAGTCAGCACGAATCGCTCGCGCTCTCCGATCTGCCGGAGGACGTCCTCAAGCATGTCGCTATGCCTTCTCTCCACTGGTGTCCCTGGCAGTTTCCCTGCCTAACGACTTGCCGCGTTTCTTGGCCCGAGCCAGCAACTCCTCCACCCGCGCACGCTCACGCTCGGAGCGATCAAGGCGGAAGAACAGTTCAGGAGCCCGCCGCAACCGCAGGCGATCTGCGAGTTCGTGACGGATGTAAGCCTTGGCCGCGTCGAGTCCTTGCATGCTGCGTTCGGCTTCGTCTTCGTCCCCCTCGACATCGACGAGGACCTGCGCGGAACGGCCATCTTCGGCCAGGTGCACTCCGGTCACGCTGACCAGGCCGATGCGCGGGTCGGCGAGCTCGCCTTCCACCAACGTTTCGATTTCTTCCCGCAGCGCCTCGCCTAAACGTCCGCGATGATGCTTGACTGTGCGCTTCTCCACAGCTCCAGCTCCGAAAGTAAAACGCAAGAGAATATCAGAAAATGCGGTGCAAGTCTTGGCCCGAAAGCGCCATGGATGCGCCATTTCGCGCCATGCGGCAAATGAATCTCCACAGGCGACGGCCCGGATCTGTTGCGGGTGAGGCTTAACACCTTATTGACAACTCGCGGATTCGCCCCGCCTACAATAACTTGCGAGGTTTTGCCGTGAGCGCGTTCGCCCCAGGAATTCGGTCGCGACATGATCACCCGTGGCATTTTTCACTCGCCATCGCCTTGCTGGTTCTGGTCGCTTTCAGCTGCGATTCGAATCCGGGGCCGCCGGCCGCGCTCACGGTGGTGAATACCACCGACCTCGGAGCGATTCCGACCAATCCGGACATCCTTGGCCGAGACGGCGGATTTAGCGCGGTGTTTCAGGGCTATTCGGTCTGGGTCTATGGAGACACATTTCTCGCGAGCCAAAACGCAAATGGACGGACGCTGATCAGCGACTCGTGGTCATACACGACCGATCTCGACGCGCAGAATGGAATTAGCGGCTTCCAAGAGCGATTGGATTCTTCCGGCGCGCCGACGATGATCTTGCCCGAGACCTCGGCGGAGTTTACGTTCAACCAGCAGCACAACGGCAATGCGTGCCAGGTGGCGCCTTGCGGCGCGCGCTGGGCGCTCTGGCCGGCGACAATCGTAACGGACACGGCAAATAATCAGGCTCTCATTTTCTACAATCTCGTCTACGCGTTGCCCGGAGCCTTCAATTTTCAGGGCATCGGCAATTCGGTCGCAACGTGGCAGAACTTCAGCGGGCAACCGCAGCGGCCGACGTTTAATCCGGCGATCGTGCCTGGACATGCAGACCTGATGTTTAACGAGAATCAGCCGAACTTCGGTTCAGCTGCATTCATTGCGAATGGAACGCTCTACGTCTACGGTTGCGGCATACCCAGCAACAGCCGCGATAAGGGTTGCAGGCTGGCGAAAGTGAATCCCGCGAACGTGACCGATCTTTCCGCGTGGAGTTACTACGCGGGCGGCGGCAATTGGTCGCCGCAAATCAGCGACGCGATGTCGGTGTTCGAGAATGCAAATATTCTCAGCATTTCGTGGAACGACTATCTGCAACAGTATGTCGCTGTCTACAGCCAGTTGTTTTCGCAGAATGTGCTGATGCGGACGGCGCCTGCGCCCGAAGGGCCCTGGTCGCGGGAGATTACCGCATTCGTGGCGATGCAGCCGACTTCCGGCAACGTCTACGACGCGCACGCACACGCGGAGTATGACCTGAACGGCGGCCAGACCATTTTTGTAACGTACTCACGGGCGACCGGAGCTTTTACCAGCGAAGTCCGCCTGGTGGAAGTGCAGTTGGGCCGACCTGCGCAGACGGCTCCTTAGAGAAATTCCACGAAGGAATCGGCGACGTCGGCGCCGTGATTGTTGGCGATGCGCGTGGCGGCGCGCTCGACTTTCTTCATCAGGCCATCGAGATAGTCGCGCGAATCGGAGATGCTGACCACTCCGATCGTGGCGCGATTCCACAAACTGCTGGGATCCAGTTCAGCCACGGAAACGTTGAAACCGGCGCGCAGCCGGTCTTTCAGGCTGCGAACCACCTGGCGACGATCTTTGAGGGACTGCGCGGCTTCAATGTGGAGTTCGAGGGTGAGGAAGGCGATTGGCATGCAGTCGTTAGTCGGTAGTCATTGGTCGTTGGCAGAAGCAGCTGAGCAAACGACCAACGACGAACGACCAACGACAGTTCTACGCGATCACTTCCGCCGCGACTCTCTCGGTGACGAACGCCTCGATCACGTCGCCGACCTTGACGTCGCCATAGTTCGCGATCGAGATACCGCACTCCATGCCGTTGTGAACTTCACGGGCATCGTCTTTGAAGCGGCGCAGCGATCCAACTTTGCCCTTGAAGACGACTACGTTGTCGCGCAGCAGGCGCACTTCGGAATTGTTCTTGATGAGGCCGTCGATGACGCGGCAGCCGGCCACCGCGCCGACCTTTGGGATGCGGAAGGTTTCGAGCACTTCGGCGCGGCCCTGGTACGTCTCTTTGATCGTGGGCTCGAGCAAGCCGCTCATGGCCTTCTTGATCTCGTCCTGCAATTCGTAAATGATCGAGTGCAGGCGGATATCGACTTCTTCCTGTTCGGCAAGCTCCTGCGCCTTGCGTTCGGGACGCACGTTGAAGCCGATGATGATGGCGTTCGAGGCCGAAGCCAGCAGAACGTCGGTTTCGGTGATAGCGCCAACACCGGAGCGCAGCAGCTTAAGGCGCACTTTGTCGTTCGAGAGCTTCTGCAGCAGGTCGCTGAGCACTTCGACGGAGCCGTGCACGTCGCCTTTGAGGATAACGTTGAGTTCCTTCGTACCCGCAGTCTTGATCTGCTCGGCGAGTCCCTCGAGCGAAACGCGGGAGCTCTTGGCCAGCGCGGCTTCGCGGGCCTTCTGCTCGCGATATTCGGAGATGCCACGAGCCTTGTCGCGGTCGGCGACAACCACGAACTGATCGCCGGCCTGGGGCAGACCTTCCATGCCGAGAATTTCGACAGGCGTGGAGGGGGGAGCGGATTCGAGTCCGAGGCCGCGATCGTCAAACATGGCGCGAACTTTTCCGTAGACATTGCCGACCACGAAATTGTCGCCGGCGTTGAGCGTGCCGTTCTGCACAAGCACGGTGGCAACCGGGCCGCGTCCACGATCGAGTTTCGCTTCCAGCACGACGCCGGACGCGGCGCGATCGGGAGTCGCTTTGAGCTCGGCAAGGTCGGCGACCAGGCAGATCATTTCGAGCAGCAAATTAAGATTCGTTTTCTTCTTAGCCGAAACATCGACGAAGACCGTCTTACCACCCCAGTCTTCCGGCATCAGGCCGCGATCGGCGAGTTGCTTCTTCACGCGATCGGGCAGGGCTTCGGGCTTGTCGATCTTGTTCACGGCAACGATGATCGGCACTTCCGCGGCGTGGGCGTGATCGATGGCTTCGAGGGTCTGCGGCATAACACCGTCATCGGCGGCGACCACGAGCACGACGATGTCAGTTGCCTTGGCGCCACGCGAACGCATGCGAGTGAAGGCTTCGTGACCGGGCGTATCGAGGAAGACGATTTCGCGGCCATAGGCCGGCGATTCGGGATCGGTGATGCGAACTTTGTAAGCGCCGATGTGCTGCGTGATGCCGCCAGCTTCTCCTTCGGCGACGTTGGTCAGACGGATGGCGTCGAGCAGCGTGGTCTTGCCGTGATCGACGTGGCCCATGATCGTGACGACCGGCGGACGCGGCAGCGCTTCGGAGGCAGTTTCTTCGCTACCTGCGGCAGCTGCGTCGATATCTTTTGCCGCCTGCTCTTCAAATGTAATTACATTTGTGTCCGCACCGAAGAATCTTGCCATTTCGCTGGCCAGTTCGGCGTCGAGGGTTTGATTGATGGTGGCGAAGACTCCGCGGGCGAGAAGACGCGAGATGAGATCTTTCGCCCGGATGTCGAGCTTCTCCGCCAGATCCTTCACGCTGATGCCTTCGGTGATGGTGATGTTGCGGGTGATGGGCAGCGGCTCGTTCGACACCACCATGCGCGGCGGCGGAACGTAGCCCTTCATCGGGCCTTCTTTGACTCCGCGGGGAATGTAGCGCTGGCCGGGCCGGCGCGCTGGTGCGCCAGGACGGCTGCCGGGACGAACCGGTCCGGGAGGCGGAAGTCCGGGACCGACGCCGATGGGACGAGTGCCGGTTGGAGCCGATCGCGTCGGATGCATCGGCCGGCGTTCGCCGGGACGGAGCGGAGAACGCGGCGCACCGACTCCGGGCGCAGAAGGACGCGGGCGCTGGAAAATGGGCTGGCCGGGCACGGGACGTCCGGGAACCGGACGGGCGGCGATCGGCGTTCCGGGCTGGACCGTGGGCGCGGGGCGAGGCGGCGCTTTGTAAACGGGGCGCGGCCCGGTCTGCGGAACGATCATGCGCGGAGCAGGAGCTTGCGGCGCTGCGGAAGCAGGAGGCGCAGCCGGGCGCGAGGGAGCGGCAGGCGTTGGCGCAGATGCCGTGATTTGTGGCGCAATGGGCACCGGAGGCGCCGCGGCAACTGGCGGAGCGGGCGCAGGACGAGCCGGTTGAGAAACCGGAGGAGCGGGCGGAATCGCTGAAGGCGCGGGCTTTTCGGCAACTGGGGGCGCAACGACCGCGGGCCGCGCTGGCGCTGGCGGAGTTGCGGGTACAGAAGGCGTCGCGATCGGCGGAGCTGCGGGCGCGGCGGGTTTCGCGGGAGGCGGCGCGACTGCCGGTTTGGCGACAACTGTCGGAGGCGCGGCCGGGCGCGCGGGCGGTACGACTGCTTCCTTCTGTTGCGTGATGGCTTTCAGCACATCGCCGGGACGGGAGATGTGCGACAGATCAATCTTGGTCTTGATCTCTTCTTCGCCGCGCATGGGCCGGGCGGCTTTGGAGGGCGCAGCACCCTGCGGCTCCGACGATCCGCGAAGGTGCTGGCGCACCTTCTCCGCTTCGTGGTCCTCGAGAGAACTGGAATGCGTTTTCTTCTCGGTCACTCCGACAAGCGGTAGCACGTCAAGAATGGCTTTGCTCTTGACTTCCAGCTCTCTGGCGAGATCGTTGATTCGAACTTTACTCATCCGGCCTTTCTTGTACCCCGCGTTATGCCTAAGTCTTCATCGCAGCCTCACGGAGTTCAGTTTTTGCATGGGCACGTCCCAGTACGCTTTGAACGTGCCATAGTTATTCGGTTGATTGCGAGCCGTGATCAGGCCCGTGCTCTTCTTGTTCCGCCGGGGCCGTCTCGGCTTGTTCCCCGGATTCCGAGGACTCTGCCGGTTGCGCATCGGCGGCGGCTTCAGCCGTTTCTTCAGGAGCGGCTTCGGCGGCGATCTCCTCGACTACGCCTTCGCCCTCGGCGGCGCCTTCCAGGCTGGCAAAATAATTATTCACCGCCAGGCTGATTTTTTCCACCGTCTTGGGGCCAATGCCTTCAATCGCCTCAAGCTGCTCAGGCGTCATGTCGGCGAGAGCTTCGACCGTAGTTACGCCTGCAGCCGTCAGCTTCTCGACGACGCCCTCGCCAAGTCCGGGAACGCTTTCCAGCGGCGTGGTCGGCGCAGGAGCCATCGCCGCCATCTGCTGCTCGACTTCCTGGCGCTTTTCTTCTTCGCTCTTGATGTCGATTTTCCATCCCAACAGCTTCGCTGCCAGGCGGACATTCTGTCCCTTCTTGCCAATCGCAAGCGAGAGCTGGCTATCGTCGACGACAACTTCCAGATGCTTCTCCCCGCTATCAATCACGGTGACGCGGCTGACTTTCGCCGGCTGCAGAGCTTTTTCGGCAAAGGTGACCGCGTCTTCGTGATACTCGATGATGTCGATCTTCTCGCCGCGCAGCTCGCGGATGATCGATTGCACGCGCATGCCCTTCATGCCGACGCAGGCGCCGACTGCGTCGACGTCTTTGTCTTTCGACATGACGGCAATCTTGGTGCGCTCGCCGGCTTCGCGGGCGATGGCGCGAATAACGACGGTACCGTCGTAGATTTCCGGAACCTCGGTCTGGAACAGATGCTGCACCAGCTCCGGCGCCGCGCGCGACACAACCACGCCGGGACCTTTTGAGGCTCGCTCGACGCGAGCTATGACCGCCCGGACGCGCTCGCCGATGGCGAACGATTCCAGCCGCGACTGCTCCTTGCGCGGCATGCGCCCTTCGGCCTTGCCGATGTCGAAAATCACATCCGGTCCTTCGACGCGCTTCACGGTCGCGTTGACAATCTCGCCGACCCGGCCGATGTACTCGTTGTAGACCGTGTCGCGCTCGGCCTCTCGCACTTTCTGGAAAATGACCTGCTTGGCCAGTTGCGCGGCGATGCGGCCGAGAATTCCGTCGATTGTCTTCGGAATCAGCAACTCGCCGCCGACTTCCAGGCTGGGATCGACCTTGCGCGCGTCGTCGACCGTGATCTGCAGGTTGGGATCTTCGATCTGCTCGGGCGTCTCCACAACACTCTTCACGACATAGGCGCTGATCTTGCCCGATTCCTTGTCGAGTTTGGCGCGGAAATTTTCCTGCGACTTGTAGTGCTTGCGCGTAGCCATAACAATGGCGTCTTCCACCGCGCTGACTACAATCTGCGGATCGATTCCCTTTTCCCGGCTCACGCCTTCGATGATGTTGTAGAGCTCGCTTGGCATAAGAACCTAAGTTTCAGAGTTTCAATGTTTCAATGTTTCAAGGGGAAGACATCGCCCGCGCGATTTCGTCTTTGCAACCTTGAACCTTTGCCACTTTGAAACTTTATATTTCCGGAACCAGATTCGCCTTTTCCACGTTGGCGAATTCGATTTCAATTTTCTGTCCCGCGGCCGCGCCCATCTTCTTGCGCGACTTGTGACTGGCCACGCTCAAATCCAGCGTCAATCGGCCATCGGCAAAACTTTCCAGCCGTCCTTCAAAGTGCCGGTTGTTGTTGACCGGTTCGCGCGTCATCAATTTGATGCGACTGCCGGTGAAACGACTGAAGTCCGCAGCCTTCGTCAACTTCCGATCCAGCCCGGGCGACGAAACCTCCAGCGTGTACGATCCCGGCATCACATCTTCGACGTCGAGAATCGTGCCGAACTCGCGGCTGAAGTTGGCGCAGTCTTCATGCGTCACACCGTGCGCCACTCCGGCCAGAGGATCCGTTTGCGCTCCCGGCGCGTCGGGCGGCTTTTTATCCAGAAAGACGCGCAGCATGCGCGCCTTGCCTCCTCCGAGGAACTCGACTTCGACCACTTCGAGTCCGCTGGAAGCAGCGACGCGCTCCGCGATCTCCCGTACCCGATCAACGTCAAGCGCCATGAATCCAATAGCTTACAGGCGATGGCTCTGACACCTGAGAGGCTCCAACGAAAAAGTGGGCTTGCGCCCACTGGTGTGCTTCGCCAAATGCCGGTACACAGCAGTTACTCGTCGTCTAATATACGCCCGCGCGGGGGGAAAAGACAAACGGGGTGGTCACGCGTGAAAAGGCCTGAGTTGTTACCGCCCGACGCCAATACACACCGTTACACGCGCCGGAACGGCACCAATCGCTGAGCATCTCGGACTGCGCGAGAATCGGAAGCTCTTATATGGGCCCATAGCAGGAGTCCACTAAGCAGTACCCACACTGCCACGTACGTAGACCCTTGCAATACGAGCGAGCGACCAAATATCTCGAATCCAAAAATGATCCATGCGCAGGAGTGGGTGGCGTACCACGCCAGGGCTGAAATGGCAGCCCCAAGAAACGCACCAAGCCGCGCCAGATGGTAATAGCCGAGGAAGACAGGAAGCACCGATACAAAGGTGGCCCCGAAGTTTATGAATGGATCGAGTTGACGGGAGGGACCGAGGAAACGATTCCACGAAACACCATCAGCCGGAATCGAAGCAAGGGCAACAGCAAGCGAAATCACGGCGGCGCTCACCGAAGCCACGAGGAAAACCTGCGCTCGGCTAAGGATGTGAAATTTCTGCCACATCGACAGTCATTATAAACAAGGACGCACTTTGACGATTCTTTTCGTAGCTAACGTAACCTCTCATTACCGCCGCATACGCGACTCCCGCATTTGCCCAACCCTGCCGCTTTCTACAATAAAACCTTGACCCGCGCTGATAGGCGAGGCTCCCTCGCACTCTTGACGTGTGTGGCATTTTGCCGTACACTTAAATCGAGGCAACTTCCATGGCAACCGCAGCACGAACCGAGCGTCTGGATGCCCGCGTGAGCCGCGAGGAGAAAGAAATGATCGAAACTGCGGCCAACCTTCGCGGCACGTCTTTTTCCGATTTCGTCCGCATGGTTACGAAAGAGGCGGCTCTCAAAACCATCCGCGAACACGAAGTCCTCACCTTGTCGGAGGAATCGAGGCGTGTTTTCGTTGAAGCGCTGCTCGATCCCCCTAAGCCCAACGCCAAGCTGATTGCAGCCGCGCGACGCCTTCGCCAGGAGGTCGGCTAGTTGTTTTCTCAGCCGAATCCGCAGAAGCTCAGATTCCAATTCGAGCCGCTCGACAAAAAGAAACACGATCGGGCGGCTTTTTCGTGCGAGCATGAACCTCTCAACAGGTATCTGCGCGAACAGGCGAGTC
This sequence comes from Candidatus Sulfotelmatobacter sp., assembly GCA_030040965.1. Taxonomy (GTDB): domain Bacteria; phylum Acidobacteriota; class Terriglobia; order Terriglobales; family Acidobacteriaceae; genus Sulfotelmatobacter. The sequence continues at coordinate 21,095 of JASHOT010000068.1, forward strand.
AGGACATCAAGAAACGAGTGGCCGCAGTCTACGTTCTTACTGCGGACGGGAAAACAATCGCCGGATACTTTACTCTTTCGCAGTACGCGATCGATCCGGGAGACCTGCCGACTGAAGTCGCTAAGAAACTGCGTGCCCCGAAATATGAAAGGCTCCCAGCGACACTGCTCGGACGACTGGCGCGCAGCCAGGAATTCAGGGGCATGGGTGTGGGAGGAATGCTCCTGGCCGAGGCCTTGCGACGCTCGCTCGTGCACAGCCAGCTCATCGCCTCATTCGCCGTCGTTGTCGATGCAAAGGACGACACGGCCGTCGCTTTCTACCGGTCATACGGGTTCATCGGTCTGCCCGGTCACGCGAATCGGATGTTCCTCCCGATGCAGAGCATCCAGCAGCTCTTCCCTGAGATTGCGCCTTAACCTTCCCAACAAAAGTGCTTCCTCATTTGCCCAATCTCCTGCCGCTCTCTACAATGAGGAATCACCCACTCCCGGGAGACTCCTGAAAACTCATGATTCACTTTCCCGTTCCCGAGGCTCTTACTTTCGACGACGTTCTTCTGCTGCCGGCGCGCTCCGACGTCGTCCCCGCCACCGCGAGCACGCAGACGCAGCTCACACGCTCGATCAGCCTGAACATCCCGATCGTCAGCGCCGCCATGGATACCGTGACCGAATCGCACATGGCCATCGCGCTGGCGCAGCAGGGCGGACTGGGGATCGTTCACCGCAACCTGACGATCGACCAGCAAGCCAATGAAGTTGACAAGGTGAAGCGCTCGGAAAGCGGCATGATCGTCGATCCGGTGACGATGCATCCGACGGACAAAGTGTCGGACGCGCTCGAAGTCATGCGCAAGTACAAGATTTCCGGCGTGCCCATTACCGAACAAGGAAAGCTCGTCGGCATTCTCACCAACCGCGATCTGCGCTTTGAAACGCGTTTCGATATCCCGATCGACAGCGTGATGACGAAGAAAAATCTGATCACTGTGCCGGTCGGCACCACGCTCGATGAAGCGGAAAAAATTCTTCATCAGCATCGCGTCGAAAAACTGCTTGTCGTCGACAACAATTACAACCTCAAGGGCCTGATCACGGTTAAAGACATCCAGAAGAAGCTGAAATATCCCAACGCGGCCAAAGATTCGCAGGGACGGTTGCGTGTGGGCGCCGCGATCGGAGCCACGGGAGATTTCCTGGAGCGCGCGCAGGAACTAGCAGAAGCGAAAGTCGATGTGCTCGCCATCGACAGCGCCCATGGACATTCGACGAAAGTTCTCGACGCGGTGCGGGCGGTGAAATCGAAGCTTCCGCACATCGAGCTGCTCGCCGGCAATGTGGCCACGTTTGATGGCGCCTGCGAGCTCACGCGCGCCGGAGCCGACGGGATTAAAGTCGGCATCGGGCCGGGATCGATCTGCACCACGCGCGTGGTCACGGGCGCCGGCGTGCCGCAGATCACGGCGATCGCTGAAGCCTATCGCGCCACAAAAGATTCCGGTGTGCCAATTATCGCCGACGGAGGCATCAAGTATTCGGGCGACATCACCAAGGCGCTGGCCGCTGGTGCAAGTGCGGTGATGATCGGATCACTTTTCGCCGGAACCGATGAAAGTCCCGGCGAACTGATTCTGTATCAAGGCCGCTCGTTCAAGTCATATCGCGGCATGGGGTCGTTGGGCGCGATGGCGCAGGGGTCGAGCGAGCGCTACTTCCAATCCGCCGAAGGAGAATCGTCAGCCGTCAATGCCGCGCAGAATGGCGAGTCAAACCGGCTGGACAAGCTGGTGCCCGAAGGAATCGAAGGCCGCGTGCCGTATCGCGGATCGGTTTCGATGATCGTCTATCAGATGGTCGGCGGATTGAAATCAGGCATGGGATACTGCGGCTGTTCCACGATTCCCGAACTTCTGCAGAAGACGCGCTTTGTGCGCATCAGCGGCGCAGGCTTGCGCGAGAGCCACGTGCACGACGTCATGATCACCCGCGAGGCGCCCAACTATGCGATTGAGTAACTCAGAGTCTGTGACGAAATTGCAAAGAAGCGGCCCATCCTTCCTGCATTCTCCGAAGGGGGACGGTCCTCAGCCCGCTTGAGCAGCGATCGCCACGAAGTCCTGAAAGCCTGGATCGCCGCGATTTTGTGGCTGATCGTCATTGCCATTGAATCGACGAAGTATCTTTCGGCGAGCAACACCAGCCGCGTTCTCTATCCCATCCTGCATTTTCTGTTTGGCCTGAGCTGGGAGCAGTTCGAGCCGTGGCATTTCTTGCTGCGCAAGGCGGGCCACGTCTTTGGCTACGGGCTGCTGAGCATTCTGCTGTTTCGCGCATGGCGTGAAACGCTACCTTCAGTACGCGGTGCGCGCTGGACCTGGCGATGGGCGAGCATCGCCGTCTTTGGAACGGCGCTGGTGGCGAGCCTTGACGAGTGGCACCAGAGCTACATTCCATCGCGTACGGGAACCGTGCGGGATGTCATCCTTGACACCTGTGCCGGCATCGCGGCGCAAATCCTGTTGTGGCTCGTGAGCGCGCAGCGTTAATCCCGCGGCTTCGGTGGAACAGGGGGCGCGACTTTCTGATTCCACACGTACAGGAAGTTCTTGTCGCTGGCCGTAGCCACCTTAAGGTCCGCTTTGTGCGTAGCGCGATTCAGCGCGGAGCGGACTTTTTCCTTGCTTTCCGCCAACTCGGCGAGCGGCACTTTGATCGCCATGCCTTCCTTCACCTGACTGAGATCGGAAAGGATCTGGTCGACAATCCCCTTGTGCTTGCCGTTTCTCCCCTGCGGAACATCCGGGATAGACATGGTTTTGAAATTCATGGGTGAGAGATTGCGTCTTCCAGTCATCGCAAAACTCCTAAAAGATAAACTATCGTTAAACTCCGTATCGTAATCGTACGATAGCGTAACGTTATATGTCAAGTAAAACAAACGTATCAGTACATCGCGAAGCCGAAGCGCATCGGATGCGCTGATTCGCGCAGAAGCGACGGCAAATGCCGTTGTTTCGTCGATGCGACCCGCAACAGCTCAGAGCAGCAAGATGCTAAAGATTTTCCCCGTATGATTCGCCGCTTGCTATGTTCGAGTACGCAAGTCGAGTTTGGGGGCAATCACAATGGCGAAAGCAAAAATGGCCGAATCCAAAACGCGTTTTGAGCAGGTTCCGCTGGCGGTAGTCAAGGAAGTTGCAGAAGAAGATGTGGTCTTCCCACGGTTGCATCGCGTGGTTTGCGCGATATGCGGAAAGCCAATCGATCTGATCCACTGCAAAACCGACGAACGTGGCAATGCCGTACACGACACCTGCTATCTAATGAAGATGTCACGGGCCCGGATACGGTGAATGCTCGCGAGCAACAGGAACGCGGCCAGCAGCGCCAGAGCTGCTGAAAAATAGAAGGGCCGGGCCGCGCCGTGATGCTTCCACAGCTCGCCGGTGATGAGACTGGCGGCAAGCGTTGCCACGCTGGTGAGGAAAAAATAAAGGCCCAGAGCACGTCCGCGCGAGTTGGCCTCGACCACCTCAACAACCACGGCCTTCAGCACCGGTTGAGTCAACGCGTAGTACAGGCCGTAAATCGACATGGTGATCCATATTGCCAACCTCGAAGGCGCCAGCCCGAACAGGAAATAGACTCCGGCGAAAATCAGATATCCGCTGGCCGCAAATCCATTTTCGTGAAAAGCCGCGGCGGGAAAACTGATCGCTCAGCCATCCGGCTGGCCAGGAACCGAGCGTGTAGGTCACGTTGAAGACCAGCCCCAGAAGCGGCGCGAGACTGCTGCGTATGCCGATACTCTCTGCGCGCATCACCAGGAACATATCGCTCGAGTTTCCGACGGAGAAAAGCGTCACGGCGACGAGCACTGCATAGAAGGGCCCCGGCAGCCGGGCATCGCCAGTCAGCCCATCGCCAGTCAGCCCATCGCCAGTCAGTCCATCGCCAGTCAGCCCGCCAGACTGTTGCCTGCTCGGCTTCTGCGGGGAAGTGGCTGCGGGGTGATACGTCTCGCGGATTCGGATTGCCGCGACCATTATTGCAATCACCCCCGGAATCGCGGCAGCGTAGAAAACGCCCCGCATTCCTACGCGCGCGAGAAGAACAAGAGCCGCAAGCGGCCCGGCAATGGCGCCCGCGGAATCGAACGATTGAATCAGTCCGTACGCCGATCCGAGTTTATCTTTAGCGACCGACTCGGCGACCATGACATCGCGCGGCGCGCCGCGAACACCTTTGGCCAGACGGTCCGTGAATCGAATCAGCAGAACGTGCCACCACGCCGTCGCCAGGGCCAGCAATGGCTTTACCGCGTTGGCGAAGAAGTATCCGGCGACGACGAGAGGTTTGCGGCGCGTGATGCGGTCGGTGAGATATCCGGAGAAAAGCTTGGCGAAAGAGGCAACGCTCTCTGCGACCCCTTCGATCAGGCCAAGCTGCGCAGGCCCGGCACCGAGTGAGACGAGAAACGCCGGCAGCACCCAGTAGGCCATCTCGGTGGCCGTGTCATTGAAGAACGAGGTGAGGCCGAAGGCGTAGATGTTGCGTGTGGGGGAACGCCCGGGGCTTGCGGACATGAAATGTTTTTATCACGGCAGGGCCGCCGGGTCCTCAGGGGCTAAAGCCCATTTCTTTGGGTGAGTTGTTTGGCACGGCTGGAGCCGTGCCTCTACTGATTGCTAGTCAAACGGCATGTATTTGGTCACGATCCACTGCGGGCCCTTGTGCTCGATGTTGACGGAGAAGTAGTCCTGGTAGGTGCCGGGCTGGCCGGCCTGATTGCTGCGCCGTCCGCGATATTTCAGAATGACCAGCGGCGGATCGTCTTCCCAATCGACCAATTCCCAAGACTGCAGCGGATGCTCGGCTTCCTGCTTGCAGATGTAACGAGCGTACTTCTTGTGATAGTCGTGCTCCCATTTGCTGAGTACATCGTCGCAATGGCCGTCGCGAATTTCGCGCAAAAAATTGTTAGCAGCGTGCTCGGTGGAGCGGTCGCGCAGTGGATTCATCTTGATGCTGACGGGAAGGCCCGTGAGCGGATCGTGATCTTCGGATTTTGCGAGCACGGGCGGCTGATTGCTTAACCACCAGAGATAACAGACGAACACGAGCACCAAGGTGGCGGCGGTGCCGACGGCGATGCCGATCTGAGACTTGGTGAAGGCCATTAGAACGAGTTTATGGAGTGGTCAAGAGCGACGGAAGATTACCAATGGGAGACGCGACAGGACATGTACGGGTGCGTGGCACTAGCGCCAGTTTCGCGGCATCCAGCGATGCGCCGTGGGCATCAGAGTTAAGCCCAAAATGATTCCTGCCTTTCCAATGGTGCTCGCCTGGAGTTGGAATGCGAGTTTGCCGGATTTTCGCCGCACCGTCATCTCGCTGGCCATTGCCGCAGGAGCAGTGTTGGTGGCAGTTCTCGTGCAGCGAGTCATCGTGAGCATTGGCAGGCGGGCCATCACGCGGAAATCGACGCCACTGTTCCTAACCCTGGTGACGTACGGGGTGGAGTCTACGCAACTGGTTCTTCCACTGCTCGCCTTGCTGCTGGCGGTTCCCTGGCTGCGCTTCGAAGCTCCGTTGCTCGCCGCTCTGACGCATGCGATCGGTCTGGCGCTGATCGCGGCCCTCGGGTGGCGCGGCATAAAAATGGTCTCGACCATCGAGGGCTATGTAGGCCAGCAGCATCCGTTGTCGGGCGACAACCTGCTGTCCCGTCGTCTTAGCACCCAGGTACAAGTGTTGCGCCACATCGCCACGTTCGTCATTGTGGTCGTCACCATCTCGATCATGCTGATGACGTTTCCCCAGATTCGCCATCTCGGCGAGAGCCTATTTGCTTCGGCGGGTCTGGCTGCGATCATCGGAGGACTGGCCGCGCGCTCCACATTGTCGAACCTGATGGCCGGCGTGCAGATTGCCTTGACGCAGCCGATTCGCCTGGAGGATGTCGTCATTGTCGAAGGCGAATGGGGCTGGGTGGAAGAAATCACTACCACCTACGTGGTCGTGCGAGTGTGGGATTTACGCCGTCTGGTATTGCCGCTTTCCTACTTCATTGAGAAACCCTTTCAGAATTGGACAAGGCACACAGCCGACCTGCTGGGTACCGTGTTCGTCTACGCCGACTACACGGTTCCGGTCAGCGAAGTGCGCGAGGAACTGCATCGGGTTTTGAAGTCTTCCGGAATGTGGGACGGCAAGGTGTGGGGACTCCAGGTCACGAACTTGTCGGAGCGGACCGTCGAATTACGAGCTCTGATGAGTGCTCCGGGAAGTTCGCAGGCGTGGGATTTGCGCTGCTACGTACGCGAGAAGCTGGTGGAATTTCTGCAGCAAAATTATCCGCAATCGCTGCCGCGAGCAAGAGCCGAGGTTACAGGACAGGGCGGAAGCAATGGGCAAGACGACGGGGCCGCTTCCGCAACGGCATAAGAAAAGGCACGGCAAGCTGCCGTGCCTTCGGAAGTTCCATTTCCGAGAGATTACTCTTTCTTCTCGCCGCCTTCGGCGGGAGCGGCTTCGGCCTGTGCCTGGGCCTGGGCCTGCGCTTCGGCTTCTTCCATCGCTTTTTTGGCTTCGGCCGCTTTCTTGGCGCGAGCTTCGGCGCGCTTCTCGCGCTTCTCGTCGAGAACCTTCTCGCTGCCGAGCAGTTCGAGAAATGCCTTGTCGGCGCCATCGCCCTTGTTCCAAGCCGTGCGGATGATGCGGGTGTATCCGCCATTGCGGTCGCCGAAACGCGGTCCGATGGTGTCGAACAGCTTCACGACGGCTTCGTCGGTCATCAGGTAGGCGGCGGCGAGACGGCGGGCGGCAAGATCGCCGCGCTTGCCGAGCGTGATCATTTTTTCAACCAGCGGACGCGCGGCTTTCGCCTTGGGAACACTGGTTTCGACGCGCTCTTCAACGATGACGGAGGTGACGAGATTACGCAGCAGCGAACGGCGGTGCGCGGTGTTACGTCCGAGTTTGTAGCCTGCAACTTTGTGACGCATGGGAACCTCAGCTTCTAGCGGCTAGCTTCTAGCTAAATACCAAAACCTCAATGGCCAAAGCCGCGAATCTATCTCACTCGGGGCGGCACGGCTAAAGCCGTGCCCTTCCCAAGTCGTTACAACTTTGAAACGTTGCATGTTACAGCTGGTCGTCCGGTCCGTAAGCCGACGCGGGCAACGGGACGTTCGATGTCGGTCCGGGCACGGCATTGCCGTGCTCGTCGATCTTCATGCCGAGACTCAGTCCCATCGACGAGAGAATCTCTTTGATCTCGTTCAGCGACTTGCGGCCGAAGTTTTTCGTCTTGAGCATTTCGGCTTCGGTCTTCTGCACGAGCTCACCGATGGTCTGAATGTTGGCGTTCTTCAGGCAGTTGTAGCTGCGCACCGACAACTCGAGCTCTTCGACGGAACGATTCAGGTTCTCGTTGTGGATCTCAGGCTTGCGGTCGTCGGCAGCCGACGTGCCGGTTTCGATCTCTTCCTCGAAGTTGATGAAGATATTCATGTGGTCCTTCAGCAACTTCGCCGCCAAGCCAATGGAATCGGCCGGCGTAATGGAGCCGTTGGTCCAGACTTCGAGGGTGAGCTTGTCGTAGTCGGTGATCTGACCGAGACGCGCGGCTTCGACCGTGTAATTACATTTCCGTACAGGCGAGTGGACGGAATCGATCGGGATGAAACCGATACCGAGATCCTCGTCGAAATTCTTATCGGCGGAAACGTAGCCGCGCCCGCGCTTGAGACGCATTTCCATGTCGAGCTTGCCGCCTTCGCTGACGGTAGCGATATAGACGTCTTTGTCGAGCACTTCGACGTCGCCGTCGGCTTCGATCATGCCGCTGGTGACGACGCCGGGCTGATCGGCGCGCAGATAGATGGCTTTTGGCGCATCACCAGCCAGCTTGAAGGGAATCTGCTTCAGGTTGAGGATGATGTCGGTCGCGTCCTCAACCACGCCGGGGATCGACTGGAATTCGTGCAACACGCCTTCCATCTTCACTGCGGTGACGGCCGCGCCTTCGATCGAACTGAGCAGCACGCGCCGTAACGCGTTCCCGACGGTGGTGCCGAATCCGCGCTCGAATGGCTGCGCCCAGAAAATTCCGTACTTGTCGGTGAGGGTGGACTGATCAACGGCGAGACGTTTCGGTTTCTGAAAACCTTTCCAAAGCATGTGTTTTTTCTCCTTCGACCATGTGGCTCAACGTCTGCTCCCTGCACCGGTCCGGGTTCAGGTCAAGCGCCTACGCAGGCTTTTCTGGATCGAAAAATGGACCGCTTGAGTAATTTGGCGATCGGGCGATTAAGTGATTTTTCAATCGCTCAATGGCCCAATGGCTCAATCACTCATTATTTACTATAAAGTTCTACGATCAACTGCTCGTTCACGGGCAGCTGAATGTCTTCGCGCTTGGGCAAATTCAGCACCCGCGCCTTGTAATTGTCGCGATCGACTTCCAGCCAGCTCGGCAGGGTTGCATGGCTCGAGAACTCCTTCGCGGCTTCGAGCACGACCAGTTTCTTCGAGTTTTCGCGGATTGCGATCTCCTCGCCAGCGCTGACTTCATACGAAGGAATGTTCACCTTGCGATTGTCGACGGCAACATGCCCGTGGCGAACCAACTGCCGCGCCTGGCGCCGCGATTGCGCGAAGCCGAGGCGGAAGACCACGTTATCGAGACGGCGCTCGAGTTGCTGCAGCAGCTTTTCGCCGGTGACGCCGCGGGAACGTGCGGCCTTCTCGAAGTAGTTGCGGAACTGCCCTTCCTGCGTGAAGTAGATGCGCTTGGCTTTCTGCTTCTCGCGCAGCTGCAGACCGTAGCCGACGACTTTGGCTTTACGGTCTTTCCCATGCTGTCCGGGAGCGAAGTTGCGCTTCTCGATGGGACATTTATCGCTGAAACATTTTGCGCCCTTGAGGAACAACTTCATGCCCTCCCGGCGGCATAGACGGCAGACTGCATCGGTATATCGTGCCAAGTTGCTTCTCCTTTACTTCGGTGCCGATCGGTTTACAGGACTGGCGGTCCCTTCTTCCCGATCCGTTTTGCAGAGAGCCGAAACGCCTCTCTGGATTAGATTTTAAATTTCAGCAAACGATCCAAACCCAACCATCCGGATCGTTCACCGGAAACTCACCGTCTGGCGACCAGAACGGGTACGTCACTTTGCCGACTTCCACGCCGCGCGCGATGAGTTGCTCGCGATAGGCCGGCATATCGGTCGAGTACAGATAAAACATCATGTGCCGTGGGCCAGGCCCCAGCGGCTGCTCCGCGCGAGTCAACATGATCTGCGCGGCGTTGCCGCGGTGCATCCAGACAAACGTCTTAACGCCCTGATCATTTCTCAGTGGCTCGTTGCCGACTTCAAAGCCCAGCTTTTCGTAAAAACCGATCGAACGATCCACGTCGGCAACATTCAGCAGGGCTACAACTGATTTCGGCGCAACCTTCGTTGAAGCTTCAACGTTTTCGGCTGAAACGCTCATGACACACCCCGCGGATTCCTTTCAACCCCGCCTTACACTCTGCGCCGCTTCGGCGGACGGCAACCGTTGTGCGGGATCGGCGTGGTGTCGCGAATCGAGCGCACTTCAATTCCCGCCGCAGCCAAGGCTCGCACCGCGGACTCGCGGCCCGAACCGGGACCGCTGACCCGGACATCGACGCTGCGGACGCCGTGATCCCGCGCCATGTTGGCGGCGTTCATGGCCGCCTGCTGGGCGGCGAAGGGCGTGCCCTTGCGCGACCCGCGGAAGCCGAGCGATCCGGAACTCTTCCACGACAGGACGTTGCCGTTCATGTCGGAGATGGTCACGATGGTGTTGTTGAACGACGCCTGCACGTAGGCGATGCCATGCGGAACGTGCTTGCGCTCCTTCTTTTTGAAGGTTTTCTTCTTGCCTTTTTTTTCCGGTGCCGCCGATGCGCCGGCGCCCGCTGCTGCTGGTTTTGCCATAGAACCTCAAGTTTCAAAGCTTCAAAGTTTCAAGGTTTCAAGGTCTTTGAAACCTTGAAACCTTGCCACATTGAAACCTATGTCTTTGCCGTCGCTTTCTTCTTCTGCGCAACCGTTCCCTTGCGCGGACCCTTGCGGGTTCGGGCGTTGGTGTGGGTGCGCTGCCCGCGGACCGGCAGGTTGCGGCGATGACGGAATCCGCGATAGGAGCCGATTTCGATGAGACGCTTGATGTTCATCGAAACTTCCTTGCGCAGATCGCCCTCAACCAGACCTTCGCCCTCGATCACGGTGCGAATGCGGTTGACCTCTTCTTCGCTGAGGTCCTGGACCTTCTTCATGGGGTCGACATTGGCCTCGTCGAGAATGCGGCCAGCGCGCGGGTTGCCGATCCCGTAGATATAGGTCAGCGCGATGTTGATGTGTTTCTGGCGGGGAAGATCCACGCCTGCAATACGTGCCATGTTTCTTTGACCTCGGCGGCTGAAGCCGCAGTGCATTCAAGCGGTCAGCGGCACGACTGAAGTCGTGCCCTTCCAGGGCTCAGCCCTGGCGCTGTTTGTGTTTGGTGTTGACGCAGATCACCCGCACCACGCCTTTGCGGTGGATGATCTTGCACTTGTCGCAAATTTTCTTAACCGATGCTCGTACTTTCATGAAAAACCAGCCCTCGGCCGTCAGCCCTCAGCCGTCAGCAAAACCGGCTAGGGTCGGCGTCATTTGTATCTGTACACAATTCGTCCGCGATTCAGGTCGTAGGGAGAAAGCTCCACTGCGACCTTGTCTCCGGGAAGGATGCGAATGAAATTCTTCCGCATCTTGCCGGAAACGTGCGCCAGCACCTGATGCTTGTTTTCCAACTCCACCCGGAACATGGCGTTGGGCAGTGGTTCCAGAACCACGGCCATGACTTCAATCGCGTCTTCTTTGCTCATTCGCTCCTTGCTTCTAGCCCGTTTCGCTAGCTGACTAGCTAAAAGCTAGCAGCTAGAGGCCTCACTGCGTCAAAATCACCGGTCCGTCTTTCGTCACGGCTACGCAGTGTTCGAAGTGGGCGCTGAAACTGCCGTCAGCGGTTACCGCGGTCCACTTATCGCCGAGAACCCTGGTTTCGGGCTTGCCGTAATTCACCATAGGCTCAATGGCGATCACCATGCCTTCCCGCAGCCTCGCCCCATGCCCTTTGGCGCCGAAGTTTGGAACCTGCGGTTCTTCATGCAGCCGCGTGCCGATGCCGTGTCCAACAAATTCGCGTACCACGCTGAAACCAGCGGCCTCCACATGTTCCTGCACGGCCGCACCAACATCGCCCACCGAGTTGCCGATGCGCGCCTGCTCGATGCCGCGGTAGAGCGAAGCTTCCGTCACTTCCAGCAACTTCTGCAGCTCCGGCTTCACAGCTTTTCCCACCGGCACCGTAACCGCCGCGTCGCCATAATAGCCATCGAGCACCACGCCGCAATCGATCGAAACGATGTCGCCTTCCTGCAGCACGCGCTTTTCCGACGGGATGCCGTGGACAATCTCTTCGTTCACCGATGTACACAGCACACAAGGGTAGTCGTAGTATCCCTTGAACGCCGGCTTCGCCCCGAGTTCCTTGATCTTCGTCTCGGCGGCGCGCTCCAGGTCCATGGTCGTAACGCCGGGGGCGACCAGCGTGCGCACGTGATCGAGAACCTGCCGCACGATGCGGCCGCTGTGCCGCATCTTCTCAATCTCGCTCGCCGATTTGCAGACAATTGCCATGACTTTCCTGCGCGTGATCTTGCGCCCGTGATCTTGCGCGTGATGCTCTACGCGTGATGATCGTCCAGAACGCGGTAGATCTGGTCGCTCACGTCGTCGACCGGCAGATCTCCATTGACTGATACCAGACGGCCCGTGTGCGCATAATAATCCGCGACGGGACGAGTCTGCTCCTGATAGGCCGTCAGTCGGGGCTGAATCACTTCCAACCGGTCATCATTACGGGTCACCAGCCTGGTCGCGTGGGCCAAGTCGCAAAGTTCATCCACGCGGGGCGGCTGGAAGTGGACGTTATAGATCCTTCCACAGGTGGGACAAGAACGGCGTCCAGTAATCCGGAGCAACAACTGATTATAGTCGACGTCGAGACTGATCACAATCGGCCAGGCTCGCGTCGGCCGCGAGTTATCAAAGAGCTCATGCTCGAGCAGGGCATCGAGCCACCCGGCCTGGGCCGCAGTCCGGGGAAAACCATCCAGAACGTAACCGCGCCGGCAGTCCGGCTGCATGAGCCGCTGCTGCACCATGGTGCAGACCAGGTCGTCGGAAACCAGCTCGCCACGAGCCATCACCGACTTGGCGGCCAGTCCGAGCTCGGTTCCGCGCGCCACGTTCTCGCGCAGCAGATCGCCGGTGGAAACCTGGGGAATCTGGAAGCGCGCCATGATGCGCTTGGCCTGCGTTCCCTTTCCCGCTCCCGGCGGACCCAACAAAACCAATGGGCCGGCGTCATGCGAGGTTTCCTGCGTCATCGGCTGGCCAAAGCCTCCCGATCCAGAGTTCCCCGGCGTCCCGGAGCGCCGCGGCGCAGCAACCCCAAAAAATTTGCCCAACTCCTGCTGCGGACAACTTCTTTCAGATCCCCGAGGCCGCGACGTGGCGAACGGGCGTCTGCAAATCCACCTACCACGCCCGGCGGCCGCGAATGCGACCGCTGCGCGGAGTAAACCCGTCGTAGTGGCGCATGATCAATTGCGCCTCGATCTGCTGCACCGTGTCCATGGCCACGCCCACCACGATCAGCAGCGACGTACCCCCGAAATAGAAATTCACGCCCAAGCCATTGGTGATCTGAGTCGGCAGGTTCTCGAAGAATCTCCCGATCGGCCCCCACAAGTGGTTCAGGTGAATACCAACCATCAGCCATTCGGGGATGAACGAAATCACGATCAGATAAAGCGCTCCCACCAGCGTGATCCGCGTCAGCACTTCGTTGATGAAGTCCGCGGTGCGCTTGCCCGGACGAATGCCGGGAATGAATCCGCCATACTTGCGCATGTTGTCGGCGACTTCGCTGGGATTGAACACGATCGAAACGTAAAAGTAAGCGAAGAAAATGATACCGACCGCATAGAGAACGGTGTACAGCGGCTCGCCCCAACCCAGCCAGCGAATCAGATCGCCGAAGTAGCGGCTGTTGCGCAATCCGTAGCCGACGGTCTGTGGCAAAGTCAGAATGGAAGACGCAAAGATAACCGGCATCACGCCGCCCGCGTTGACACGCAGAGGCAAATGCGTCGACTGCCCGCCCATCACCTTTCGTCCCACCACACGCTTGGCATACTGCACCGGAATTCTTCTTTCGCTGCGCTCGACATAGACGATGAATCCGACGACCGCGATCATGAAGACGACCAGTATGACCATGATCGGGAAGGTCATCGGGCCCCAGGTTGCGCTCTTGGCTTTTTCAATCAGATCGCTCACGCCGCGAGGCAAGCCGACGACAATGCCGGCAAAGATCAGCAGTGACATGCCATTGCCCACGCCACGTTCGGTAATCTGCTCGCCCAGCCACATGATGAAGGCGCTGCCCGTGGTCAGGGTCAGCATGGTCATCAGAATGAAGCCGGGGCCGGGATTGATGACGAAGTCGCCTCCCTTTTGCAAGCCAATCGCAATGCCGGCCGACTGCACCGCGCTCAGGATGACGGTGATGTAACGCGTCCACTGGGTTATCTTTTTGCGGCCCAGCTCGCCTTCCTTCTGCAGTTTCGCGAGCGGCTCATAGACCACCGTGAGCAACTGCAGGATGATCGACGCCGTGATGTAGGGCATGATGCCCAGGGCGAAGATCGTCATGCGGCGCAATTGTCCGCCGGAAAACAGGTCGACGAATCCCAGGAAGGTTCCGCGATTCTGGTTAAAGAAGTTTTCCAGCTGCTCCCACTTCACGCCGGGTGTGGGCAGGTGTCCACCCAACCGGTACACGAAAAGCAATGCTGCCGTGAAGAGGATCCGCTTGCGCAGATCGGGAATGCGAAAAATATTGGCCAGCTTGTCAAACATTACTGCCCCGCCTTCGCTGCTAAGACCTCGACCTTGCCGCCCGCCTTGGTGATCTTTTCCTGCGCGGACTTGGAAAACTTGTGCGCGCTCACCGTGAGCGCCGTTTTTACTTCCCCGTCGCCCAGAATCTTTATCGGAAGATTTGTCTTGACCACGCCCGCCTTGCGAAGCACGTCGGGAGTGATGGTGGCCTCTCCCAGTGCGGCCAGTTTTTCGAGACTGACGATGGCGAACTCCTTGCGGAAGATATTGGTGAAGCCGCGCTTCGGCATGCGGCGATGCAGCGGCATCTGCCCGCCTTCAAAACCACGAATCATGCGCGAACCCGAGCGCGAACGCTGCCCTTTATGTCCCCGGGTGGAGGTCTTGCCCATCCCCGAGCCCATGCCGCGGCCAACGCGCTTGCGTTTCTCCGCTGCCTTCTTCGGTGCGTGAATGTTGGATAAATTCATATGTTTCACGTTTCAACGTTTCGAAGTTTCAACGTTTCGAAGTTCGCGACTTTCACCTTGAACCTTGAAACGTTGCCACCTTGAAACCTGATCTTATTCCACCACTTCGACCAGGTGCGGGACCTTGGCCACCATGCCGCGGATCGCCGCCGTGTTCGGACGCTCGATCACCTGGTTCAGGCGCGTGAATCCCAGTCCCTTGATCACCAGTTTCTGTTTCTCCGGGGCGCAAATCGCGGAGCGAACCCACTTCAACTGGATTTTTCCGCCGCCCGAATTCGTTTTTGCCGTCATCTCAAAACCTCAGAGGCTAAAGCCCCTTGTTAGTGCGTCTCATGCGGCCCGAGCAAAACTCGCGCCCTTGCCGATCTTCTGCGCGTTCCGGACTGCTTACAACTCTTCCGCCACTTTGCCGCGCAGCGTGGCCACGCTTTCTTTGTTCTTCAGCTGCTTCAGCGCGTCGAACGTGGCCTTGATTACGTTGTGCGGATTGGTGGTGCCAATCGATTTGGTCAGCACATTCTGCACGCCAGCCGAAGTCATGACTGCGCGAACCGCTCCGCCTGCGATCACGCCCGTGCCTTCCGGGGCCGGCTTCAGCAAAACCTTGCCCGAGCCGTAGCGTCCCAGTACGAGGTGCGGAACGCTGGTCTGCGTCAGGTTGACCTTGACCAGATTCTTTTTCGCCGATTCGATCGCTTTGCGGATGGCCTGCGGCACTTCCTTCGCTTTGCCCGATCCGTAGCCGACAACGGCTGCCGTGGGATCGCCGACAACCACCAGCGCCGCAAAGGAAAGATTCTTGCCGCCTTTGACCACCTTGGTCACGCGATTGATCGCGACCACCTGGTCTTTCAGTTGATACGCGCCTGCATCGAGTTTCTTGAGTACGGTTGGCATTCCGAAACCTATTTCGTAGTTTTGTAATTTGGAAATTTGCAATTGAAAACCGACGGTCGATTTTCAAGTTACAAAATTACCCGATTACCAAATTCTAAAATTGCAGCCCTGCTTCGCGCGCGGCGTCGGCCAAAGCCTTGACGCGCCCGTGATACAGATATCCGCCCCGGTCGAAAACAACCTTCGTCACGCCTTTCGCCTTGGCCCGCTCGGCGATGGTTTTGCCGACAGCCTTCGCGGAGGCGACGTTGCCGCCGATGGCTTTCTTGCCCTCGACCCTCTTGCCCTCGGCCTTTTTGCCTTCCGCGGTCGAGGCCGACACCAGCGTCTTTCCGTTCAAGTCGTCGATCACCTGAACGTAAATGTGATTGAGCGAACGGTACACGTTCAGCCGCGGGCGCTCCGCAGTTCCCTGCATCTTTTTGCGGATACGCTCGTGCACGTAACCGCGCTTCTCGTTTTTTCCAATCTTCGTCAGCATAACAATCGTCCTCGGTCGTTGGTCGTCGGTCGACGAACGACCAGCGACGAACGACGCTCTATTTGGCACCGGTCTTTCCAACTTTCTTCTTCAGGCGCTCGCCCACATAGCGCACACCTTTGTTCTTGTACGGATCGGGGGGACGTAGCGCGCGCATTTCCGCCGCGACCTGTCCCACCTTTTGCCGGTCGATGCCGGTCAGCGTGATCCGGGTCTGCTTGGGATCGACGGCCGCATCCACACCGGCAGGCAGCGGATACTCGATGGGATGCGAGTAGCCGAGGTTAAACACGACCACGGCCTTGCCCTTCATCTCGGCGCGGTAGCCGATGCCGACGATTTCCAGTTCTCGCGTCCAGCCCTTGGTCACGCCCTCAACGGCGTTATTGACCAGCGCGCGGGCGAGGCCGTGCACCGCCGACTGCGAATCGTTTTCGCGGATGGCGACGATGTGCCCGTCCTTCTGCTCGACCTTGATGCCGGTCGGCAGCGGCGTGTCCACCCTGCCCTTCGGCCCCTGCACCAGGACCGTATTGCCTTCGATTTTGACCGTGACTCCCTTGGGAATCGCGATCGGCTTTTTTCCAATTCGTGACATAAATCGCTCTTGGCTCTTAGCTATTGGCTCTTGGCTTTGCCGTTGTGCTTCTGGCCAAAAGCCAAGAGCCAACAGCCAAGAGCGGATCCTCTACCAGATCTGGCACAGCAACTCGCCGCCGACGCCCTCTTTGCGGGCCTGGCGGCCGGTCATCACGCCACGCGGCGTGGTCAAAATGTTGATGCCCATGCCCCCGAGCACGCGTGGAATCTCGCTCCGGCGCACGTACACGCGACAGCCCGGGCGCGACACACGTTCGGCCTTGGAGATGGCCGCCTCGTTGTTGGCGCCATACTTCAGGTAAATCCGGATAATCTTGTGCCCCTCTTCCTCGGTAGCCTTGTAGTTGGAGATGTAGCCCTCCTCTTTGAGGATGCGGGCAATCTCCAGTTTCAGCCGCGAAGCCGGAACATCCACTTTCTGGTGCCGGGCTTGTAGCGAATTGCGCACTCGCGCCAGCATGTCTGCGACCGGATCGGTCAACCTCATCGTCTGCTTCTCCTTGGCCGTTCGTTCGCCCCGCGTCATTTTTGAACCGTCAGCGGGGAACCTGCAACGGCTTTGACTTCCGTCGTCAGTCGCTCGTTGATGGTCGTTGGCTCATCGCCGACGACCGACGACCAACGACGACTTGCTCACCACGACGACTTAGAAACTCCCGGAATCTCCCCGCGCAGCGCCAACCCGCGGAAGCACAGCCGGCAGATGCCGAACTTGCGCAGATAGCCGCGCGGCCGGCCGCACATGCGGCAGCGATTGTGCTTGCGCGTGGAAAATTTCGGTTTCTTCACGTCTTCCGGCTTCTGATGCAGCCCGACGCCGTCTTTCACTCGTTTTGCTGTCGTTGCCAAATTCGCTCCTAGCTTCTAGCTCTTAAGCTTTAGCCAAACCCAAAACCGTTACGCCCGGAACGGCATTCCCAGATGCTTCAACAGCGTCCGCGCCTGGTTGTCGTTCGCCGCCGTGGTCACAATCGTCACGTTCATGCCCTTCAGCTTGTCGACCTTCTCGTAGGAAATCTCCGGGAAGATCAGCTGGTCGTGCAGGCCGAGGGTGAAATTGCCACGGCCGTCAAAGGACCGCGTGGAAACGCCCTTGAAGTCGCGCACGCGCGGCAGAACGATGTTCACCAGGCGGTCGAAAAACTCGTACATGCGATCGCCGCGCAACGTCACCATGGCGCCAATCGACTGCCCGGCGCGAACTTTGAACGCCGCAATCGATTTTTTCGCCTTGGTGACCACCGGCTTCTGCCCGGTGATCTGGCCCAGTTCGTTCACCGCTGGGTCGAGCACCTTGGCGTTCTGCGTGGCTTCGCCAACACCCATGTTCACGACGATCTTGTGCAACCGCGGGACCGCCATCACATTCTTGAGTTCGAGCTCCCTCAACAGATTGGGAGCCACTTCCTTCTCGAACCTGGCGCGCAGCCGCGGCTTCTCTTTCGCGCTGTGCCGCGCCTGCTCGGGAGCTTTCTGCTCCTGCGCCGATTCCTTCGATGCTTTCTTATCCTTTGCCATTTCCTTCAATCCTTGCTCACGGTTTCGGAGTGGTTACCGGTTCGTGAGGCATTTTGTAATTTTGTAATCGGGTAATTTTGTAATTGAACTTCGTCGCCTGGATTTTCAATTACCAAATTGCCCGATTACGCAATTACCCAATCACTTGTCCAATGTCGTTCCACACTTCTTGCACACCCGCACTTTACGGTCGCCGCGCACTTCGTGGCCGATGCGCACCGGCCCGCAGGTCGCGCAGACGAGCTGCACGTTGGAGATCGCGATGCGGCTTTCCTGCTCGGCGATTCCACCCTTGATGTTGCGCTGCGGATTCGGGCGCACATGTTTTTTCACCATCATCACGTGCTCAACCAGAATCTTCGCATCGTTGGGAAACACGCGCAGCACGCGTCCTTCCTTGCCCTTGTCGCGTCCGGTGATCACCTTCACGGTGTCGTTCCGCCGGATGTCCACTCGCTTGTGTCCAACTATTGCCGTCGCCATGATTTTTAATTACCCAATTACTAAATTACTCAATCGCAAAATGTCCTAAATCACTTCCGGCGCCAGACTCACAATCTTCAAGAACTTTTTCTCGCGCAGTTCGCGCGCCACCGGACCAAACACGCGCGTTCCTACCGGCTCGCCCGCTTCGTTGATCAGCACCGCCGCATTCTGATCGAAGCGAATGTAGGTTCCATCGCGCCGCCGGTGCTCCTTGCGCGTGCGGACGATGACGGCCTTGACCACTTTGCCCTTTTGCACCTGGCCTTCGGGCGCCGATTCCTTTACCGCCGCCGTGATCACGTCGCCCAAGCCGGCGTTCAGGCCGGTCGAGCCGCCAAGCGGCAGAATCATCTGCAGCTTGCGGGCGCCGGAATTGTCGGCGACCTCCAGCATCGATCTCATCATCACAGCCATGGCGTCAATCTCCTGATGTCATTCCGAACAGTGCCGAAGGCACGGTGAGGAACCTGCTTTCTCAGCCGGAACAGCCGCTCGCTAGCTCGCCACTTCCGTCGCCGCTTCCGGCACCAGCGCGGCCTTGCGGACAACATCCTTCAGCTTCCAGCGCTTCAGCTTCGAAAGCGGGCGCGTCTCTTCGAGCCGCACCACATCGCCCACGTGAGCTTCATTCTTCTCATCGTGCGCGTAGAACTTCTTGTTGCGCGCGATCACGCGCCCGTAGAACGGGTGTGACTTCTTGCGCGTCACCTGCACCACAATCGTCTTCTTCATCTTGGTGGAGACGACCTCGCCCACCACTTCCTTGCGGCGGCCCTGCACATGCACGGCGGCCGGCGTCGCTGGTTTCGTTTCCGCCATCATTGTTTCTCCGAAATTCTCTGTGTCACTGGTTCTCGTCGCTTCCTCTTGTTACTTTTTCACAGCCGCGGCACGCTCGCGCTCGCCCAGGATAGTTTTCACGCGCGCAATGTCTTTGCGCAGCCCCCGGATCTTTTTGAGGCTCTCGGTCTGACCCATGTTCAGCTGGAATTTCAGCTTGAACAACTGGTCGGCCAAATCGCGCTCCTGATGCTGCAACTCTTCGTCCGTTTGATTGCGAATTTTTTCTGCTTTCATATATCAATTCCAATTTTGCAATCGGGTAAGTTTGTGATTTGAGATCACTGCTTAGGAAAAATTTCAAATTACCCGATTCTCAAATTACAAATCCTTTCAGTGCGCCCCTTCGCGGCTGACCAGCGTCGTGCGCAGCGCCAGCTTGTGCGATGCCAGGCGCATGGCTTCCGACGCATCCTGGTGGGTCACGCCTTCCATCTCAAACAGAATCTTTCCCGGCTTCACTACCGCAACCCAGTGATCGGGCGCGCCCTTGCCCTTGCCCATACGGGTTTCCGCCGGCTTCTTTGTAACCGGCTTGTCCGGGAAAACGCGAATCCAGATCTTCCCCCCGCGTTTAACGAAGCGGGTCATGGCGACACGGCTAGCCTCGATCTGCCGGTCGGTAATCCATCCCGGCTCGAGCACCTTCAGGCCATAATCGCCGAACGCCAGCACCGAACCGCGCCACGCCTTGCCGGTCATGCGGCCGCGCTGCTGTTTGCGATACTTCACTTTCTTTGGCATCAACATAAAATCAGCTCTTAGCTTCTAGCTCTCGGCCCTTAGCCAGACCATCCTTGTCATTCCGAACACGCGACCAGGCGCGGGTGAGGAACCCGCTTTTCGCGTTTCCCTGCTAAAACCCGCCCGCAGTCGCCGTCTGGCCTTCACGCTTTTTCTGCTGCAAAATCTCGCCCTTGTACACCCAGCACTTCACGCCGATCACGCCGTACGTGGTGCGCGCTTCGGTAAAGCCGAAATCGATATCGGCGCGCAACGTGTGCAGCGGCAAACGGCCCTGCAGGTACCATTCCGAGCGCGCGATTTCGTTGCCGTTCAACCGGCCGCTGACGCGAACCTTGATTCCCTTGCAGCCGAAGCGCAGAGCCGAATCGACCGCCTTGCGCATGGCGCGGCGGAAACCGACGCGCTTTTCCAGTTGCAGCGCGATCGCTTCGGAGACCAGTTGCGCATCGAGCTCGGGCTTGTGCACTTCCTGGATGTCGACAAAAATATCTTTTCCGCCAGTGCGCTTCTGCAGCTCAGCCTTGAGCTTGTCAATTTCCGCGCCCTTGCGTCCGATAATGATGCCCGGCCGCGCCGTCTTGATGATGATGCGCAGCTTGTTGCCCGGCCGCTCGATTTCGATCGAGCTGACGCCCGCCGACTTGAGCTTGTCTTTCAGCTCGGCCTTCAGTTTCACGTCTTCATGCAGCTGCTTGTCGTAATCGCGCTCGGCAAACCAGCGCGACTTCCACGGCTTGGTGTAGCCAAGGCGAAAACCGTAAGGATGAACTTTTTGACCCATCCGTATCTCCTAAACCCAAATCTTCCGAACCTCAATCTCTTGTCATTCCGAACCGTCGCAAAGCGACGGTGAGGAACCTGCTTTTGGATCCTTCGCAAAGAACGCTCAGGATGACCGCTGCGGGCTCACGCCCGCAAACCGCAGTCATTTCGCCGCTGCTTTCTTCTTTCCCGAAGCCTTCACCGCCGGAGCCCGCCGCTTGGCCTTCGCCGGAGCAGGCGCCGATTCTTCCCCGACCACGGTCGCGACCGCCTCGCCGTTCTTGCCCTTCTCGGCGAGCACCAGCTCGATGTGCGCGATACGCCGCTGATAGCGGTACGCGCGCCCCTGCGGCGCCGGACGAATCCGCTTCATGCGCGGGCCGTCATTGGCGATCGCCCGCTTCACGTACAGGTTGTCGATCTCGACGTCGATGCCCTTCTCGGTCGAGAGAAAATTCGCGTTGTCGAGTGCCGACTGCAACAGCTTCCCGACGTGCGAGGCCACGCGC
>JASHOT010000069.1 GCA_030040965.1 Candidatus Sulfotelmatobacter sp.
AACGCAAGGAGAATGATTCGACATATAAGGCTCCTCTCTGTTGCACTCGGCATTTCCGGTCTCTTGCTCATGGCTGCGCGTGCAAATGAGAGATCGCATAAGGTTAGCCTGCCAACGAGCAAGGCTGTCACCTCTCCGGCCCCCGGCTTCGTTGCCAACACCAACAGCTTCCCTGCGAGCTTCGCATTAAGCCCCGATGGTCGTTATGCTGCGCTGCTTAACCAGGGATATGGTACTCAGCAAAGCGGAATACGACAGTCGATTGCTATTCTCGACCTGAGGGACAATCAGTTGCATGATTTTCCCGACGAGCGCTTGCGCGGCGACGAAAAATCGACACTGCAAAGCTATTTTATTGGTCTTGCTTTTTCGACCGACGGCAGACATCTCTATGCATCAATGTCGGCAACATCGAACGGTGGCATTGCGATCTACAAATTCGCAGACGGGGAAGTGACTCCCGAAGGTTTCATCGGAATTCCTGCGCAGCAGCTTGCGCCAGGAAAAGAAGTCACATATGACGTGGGCAAAGATTCAGCGGGAACTGTTCCGCCGTATCCGGCTGGGCTCGCGGTTTTAGCTTCATCTGGCGGCGACCGGCTGCTTGTAGCGAACAATCTTGCCGACAATGCAGTGCTACTTGACGTCAACTCAGGGCAAATTCTGAAATCCTTCGATCTGAGCATCAGCAAGTACGTTCCCGCCGCATACCCATACACCGTCGTCACCAACAAGGCCGGAACCAAAGGCTGGGTGAGCTTGTGGAACGCTTCCAGCGTGGCTGAATTGGATCTGGAACGTGGCACAGTCGCGCGCCGCATTGAGCTCCGGCACTCTTCTGACCCTATTGCAGCCGTTGTGCATCCCACGGCAATGCTTCTGAACCCTGGTGAGAACATTCTCTATGTGGCAATGTCGAATGCAGGGGCGGCTGATTCCGATGGCGCAGTGGCCATTGACGTGAGCACGGGGGACCGGCTCCGCATGTACCGTGTGGCGCTAAACCCCTACGATGCTGCGGGTGCGGCTGCTATGGGCATTGCCCTTTCCTCAGATGAAAAGCATCTTTATGTTGCCAGCGGATCGCTGAATTCTGTTGCAGTATTCAAAACTGAACCCGATGAGCGGGCTTCAGATTCCCCTGCTATAGAAACGCCGCTCGGCTTCATCCCGACGGAATGGTATCCGACCGCCCTCTCCCTGGCAGGAAGCGATCTGCTGATCGCCAGTGCTAAAGGCGAAAGCAGCGGCCCGAATAGCATGCAGGCTGCGGTGCAAACAGGATTGCACCCCGATGATCCACATCCTTATATTGCAGCCTTGATCGGCGGCTCGATCCAGCGCCTGAATCTAAGCGACATCGATAAGAATCTTCCCAGCTACACACGACAGGTTGAAGAAGATAATCTTCTCCATGCCAATCCAGGCGAGATTGAATTTGCCAGCGGCAAGAATCCGATTCACCACGTTATCTACATTCTCAAAGAGAATCGTACCTACGATCAGATTTTCGGCGATCTGCCGGCTGGCAATGGCGATCCTTCACTGACCATGTACGGCGCTGAGATTACGCCCAACGAGCACAAACTTGCGCTACAGTTTGGAGTCCTTGACAACTTCTATGTCAGCGGAGAAGTCTCCGCCAACGGCCATCTCTGGTCCGACGCCTCCTCTACTTCAGACTACATGGAAAAAACCTGGCCGATTATTTATCGAGGCAGTGAGCGTCCCGAGGATTACGGTAACCAGCTTGACCAGGGCCTACCCGACATGGACGATCCGGGAACCGGCTTCCTCTGGGACAATCTGGCGAAGCACAATTTCACCTACCGCATTTATGGAGAAATGCAGGATGCCACGTGGTGCAAGAGCGAAAAAGTGAGTTCACCCAGGGAGGGTAAGCCCTCACCGGCTTCGGCTGCGTGTCCGTCCACAGAGATCAAAAAAGGCGATCCTCTGCCGGCAAATGTCGGTAATCCACCTGGTGGGCCAAGTCCCTGGCCGTGGCCAGTGCCTCGGTTGAAAAAGACTAGTCCGACGAAAGCTGCGCAGCGCGATCACACCGATCCGCTCTTTCCAGATTTTGATATCAATTACCCAGACCAGCTGCGCGTTGACGAATTCCTTCGCGAATTCGACGAGTTTGTGGAGGCCCGTGGCACCGCGAAAGAATTGCCACAATTCATTCTGCTTTGGCTGCCTAACGATCACACCGGCGGAACCCGCGTCGGCCATCCCTCGCCACGAGCCTCCGTGGCTGATAACGATCTCGCGGTCGGGCGTGTGGCGGATGCCGTCTCGCATAGTGCTTACTGGGATGATACTGCGATCTTCGTGGTGGAGGATGATGCGCAAAGCGGAGCAGACCATGTGGACGCGCATCGCTCGACTGCCTTAGTCGTCAGCAAGTATTCACCGAGGACGGAAAAGCCCTTTGTCGACCATCATTTCTACACCACCGTAGGCATGATCCACACCATGGAGAATCTGCTTGGCCTTCCTCCCATGAACCTGTTCGACACGCATGCACCTCTAATGGCAGAGCCATTCACCGGCCCTGGGACACAGCCGCCTTATCAAGCTGATGATAGGAACCTGCGCAACGGGCTGCTTTACGAGATGAACGATGAGAAAGCTCCGGGTGCGAAGCAATCAGAAAAGATGAATTTTTCTCGTCCTGACGCGGTTAACGCAGAAGAGCTGAATGCGATTCTTTGGCAGGACGCCCGCAGGTGATATGCAGGCGCAATAAATCTAATCTGGAACTTCGCGAGGAGCCAAAGATCAGATCCAAGAATTCGCTCAATATTTTGAAAGCCCACGCGCTAAGCTCGCTGGGATTGGCTTGCTCAGCAATTATAGAGGCACCTATCTGGGCGATTCTTACTTTGAGCCGATCTTCGATGAGTTAAATCGTCGAAACGCTGTTGTCTTCATACATCCCACAGCACCTCCTAGCTTTGATATTTCGCGCACAGGAATGGCCGCACCAATTATCGAGTATCCATTTGAGACAACACGCACGGCTTCAAGTCTCATTCGTAGTGAGACGATCGATCGCTACCCTGGAATTCGCTTCATCCTCGCTCACGGTGGCGGCACGATTCCGTACCTGTACCGCGCCTTGCAGTCGGTATTGGCTTTGAACCAGCAGCAGAATTCAGACGGTTCTACTATGAGCTAGCGGCCACGACCGCGCCGGTGCAGACCTTTTCAAGCAGCGCAGGGTTCAAGATAATGCCCGCTAGTGAATGTTGAAACGTCGATGTATTGCTGCGAGTCCATTGGAGGGAACTTCGTATTTTCAAGCAGCTAGGGGAAGGGATGGATCTAGGATCACACCTGCAAGCGAGATCGAGGCACCGATGTAATGCTGGGCAATTCCCTCCAAGGAATTGGTGAGCATTACATCGGGATTTCCTTGGAAAAGGCTTATGTCGCCGGAGACCTCGAACACCTGATTATCGCCGATCTGCTTCGGGGTCAGCACGAGCTTCGTGATGTGCTTCCGCAAATATTCACGGGCGATGTCCGCCTCGGCTGCCAGAATCTCCGCGAACTCTGTAGACTTCCGCCGCATGAACCCTCGGCACACAGAGCTCGTGATCAGGCTTTTCTCTCTATCCTCAAGTTGGCGGAGCAACGTCGACTTGCAGTCAACAAGGTCATCAACCTTGGCCGTCTCGCGGTCAAGAAAGCCCACGATCGCGCGCTGCTCCTGCGCGGGAGGTACGGGCACCTCGAGATCCTTCAGTGTGCCGGTAGTGAGTTGGTTGATGGTCGTCGTCATAAACCGACCGGCTTGAAAAGTGAAAAGTTGCGAGTTGAAAACATAGTAGAGAAAGTCGTTAAGTTTACTTCGAAAGACGGTAGTAAATGCGCCGAAGGAGCTGCCAACCGCAGGACCCTCTATCTTTGCGGTCTTGCCCACAAGAGCCCGACTCCCATTCCGCGAGCAGATAAGAATGTCCTTGTCCCTACTTATCAGCTCAGCCGGAATCTTCGTCGAAACGTATACGTTGTCATCGAGCGCGATCCTTCCGTTTTGGATATTCGAGGAGCGGAGAACAAGAGTACCTTCATCTTCGGAAACAACATCTGCGGGATCGTAGGTTAGGCCGATCAAAGCATCACCTAGGTACCTCAGCCTCTTGACCTCCCAATGTGCCGGTATTTCCTTCATCCAATCCAAGCCTGATGACCTGTAGACTGGATAGGCTGCTGATCTCATCCTGCCACCTCAGCCAGCAGCTTCGTGATGTCCTGCTCGATCGTCTTGATCTCCGCTCTGATCTCCTCCAGCGGACGCGGCGGCGTGTACTTGTAGAAGTGCCGGTTGAAGGGAATCTCGTAGCCGACCTTGGTCTTCGACTCGTCAATCCAGGCGTCCGGCAGGTGCGGCGTCACCTCGCGCTCGAAGTAGGCGTGAATGTTTTCCTTGAGCGGCACATTCTCATAGTCACGCAGGTCGGTGTCGGGCTCGGGGTGGCCGTCCTCGTCCAGGCAAACCTCAGCGGTCTCGTCGCGCTCGGACATGATGTTCAGGATTGCCTTCTTCACTGGCGCGGAGAGTTTTACCTCGGCCTTGCTGGACGCCTTCTCCAGCCGTTTTTCAAAGTCGGGCCGGTTCAGGTCGACCTTCGGCCCCGCCATAGCTTCCAACATTGCCAGAATCTCGGCCTGGATCTGCTGTCCTTCCTCGATCTCCTGTTGTCCCTGTTTGCCCTTCTTCTTCGAGCTCGCGAGTTTCTCGTACGCAGCTTCGAGTTTGAATGCGTCAATGCGTTCCGGCGTCACCTGGAACGCGAGCCGCAGCGGACGCTCGACCGTGATCTGGTGGTAGCCGAAATCTTCGTTGTCGAAGACCTTGGAGCGGCCGTTCCTGATCACGTCTCCGTACAACTGCACGATCTCGGCGATGTTGCCATTCGACAGCTCGCTGCGCTTGTTCCCCAGGCTCTTTCGCATCTTCACGAAGAGATCAACCGCGTTGATGAGCTGGACTTTGCCGCGGCGCTCCTTGCGCTTGCGGTTGGTCAGCACCCAGATGTAGGTCGCAATGCCGGTGTTGTAAAACATCTCGGTCGGCAGCGCGATGATCGCTTCCAGCCAATCGCTCTCGATGATCCAGCGGCGAATCTCGCTTTCGCCGGAGCCTGCATCGCCAGTGAACAGCGGTGACCCGTTGAAGACGATCGCCAGCCGCGAGCCTTCCGGCTTCATCTTCGAGATCATGTGCATGATGAACAGCAACGAGCCGTCGTTGATGCGCGGCAGGCCGGCGCCGAAGCGACCCTTGAAGGCGAGTTCGTCATGTTCTTTTTCTATGATGTCGGCCTGCGGTTTCCACTCGACGCCGAAGGGCGGGTTGGCGAGCAGATAGTCGAACTTGTCTTTCGGCAGGCCGTCCTGGGTGAAGCTGTCGCCGAACTTGATGTTCTCGGGGTTCTGGCCTTTGATCATCATGTCGCTACAGCAGATGGCGAAGGCTTCGTTGTTGTAGTCCTGCCCGAATACTTCGAGGCGCGCGTCGGGATTGAGATCGCGCAGGTGTTCTTCCGCCACGCTGAGCATACCGCCCGTGCCGCACGCGGGATCGTACAGGGTCTTGACGATGCCCTTGGTTCGTAGGATCTGGCTGTCGGGAGTGAACAGCAGGTTGACCATCAGCCGGATTACTTCGCGCGGCGTGAAGTGGTCGCCGGCTGTCTCGTTCGATGCTTCGTTGAAGCGCCGGATCAGGTCTTCGAAGATCAGGCCCATCTCGTGATTGGGAACGGCGTCGGGATGCAGGTCGATGTCGGCGAACTTTCCGATGACCAGGTACAGCCGGTCGGACTCGTCGAGCTTGGCGATCTCTTTTTCGAACTCGAAGTACTCGAATATCTGTCGGGCCTTGGACGAGAAACTCTTTATATAGTGCGACAGGTTCTGCGCCGCTTTGTCGGGCTCACCCTTGAGCTTCTGGAAGTTCAGCTTGCTGGCGTTATGGAAGGCGTGGCCGGCGACTTTGTTCAGGATCGGCTCCGGCTCCTTGATCTTGCTGTCCTTGAGGGCGGCGTGCTTCTCCAGCACCTTGGCCTTGGTCGGCTCGAGGACGCAATCCAGGCGACGGAGCACGGTCAGCGGCAGAATGACGCGACCATACTGATGAGGTTTGTACGGCCCGCGCAGCAGGTCGGCAACGGACCAGATGAAAGACACTTTCTCTGAAAAGTTACTCAACTCGACACCTTCGGCAGCGTCCGCAGGGGAAGGTTTGCGGGAAGCAGCATTGTAGTCGAGATTATTGAGGCAAGAAAGTAAGTGCCGAGATGCAGAACGAGACCTATAGGACCGGA
>JASHOT010000070.1 GCA_030040965.1 Candidatus Sulfotelmatobacter sp.
GCCGCCTGCGGGATGAGCAAGGAATCGACTGGTGGGAACTGCTGAGCCTGTGCGTGGTATCGGAGACGCTAACGTTGCTGGCGTTGCGGCGGCTTGCCCTCGAAATGCCGTCGGATGCCGAGTTTTGGGCGACTCGTCATGATTGGAGAAGTGAGGCGCTGGCAGCCCTCTGCGATGGCGAAGCGCGAAATTTTAGCCACCGGCGGCTGGCGCGCCTGTCTGCTCGAATCGGGCACTATGCAGGATTGGCACGGCGATTTTCTGCGGCGCAGATCCGGGAAATCTTTTTGGATAAGTATGACCCGGCATATCGCTGGCGCTCGCGCCTCGCCAGCGAATTGAAACCGGCGACCGAGCCAGTGGTGTTGGTCCCGAGCGCGTATGGAAACGTTTCGCGCACGGCGGCGCTGTATGCCCGCATGCTGCCTGGCCAGCAGTTTCTGCTGGTCGCCACTCGGGAAAGCGCGAAACGGTTTACGGCGCCCGCGAACTTCGAGGTGCGCGATCTCGCCAGCTATGCGAAGCAAGATGGTCCCGAGAAAGAAATTGATTCAATGCTTGAACGCTGGAGAAGTTTGAGAGCAGAGCTGCCATCTTCGGTTGAATTGCGGATGCTCTTCGAGACTGGAGCGATGGAACCGTTCGCAGCATGGCTCCGCGATGGATTGTGTCTGCGCAATGCGTGGGAGCGGGTATTGCAGCGGGAGCCGGTTTGCGGCGTACTGTGCGGCGACGACAGCAACTTTTATACGAGTTTGCCGGTGCTGCTGGCCGCGAGGAAGAAAATCCCGTCGGTGGATTTTCATCATGGGGCTTTGGACGGATTGTATTTGTTGAAGAAGTTTGCCTGCGATTTGTATCTTGCGAAAAATGAGATGGAACGGGATTACCTTGTCCGGGTTTGCGAACTTCCGGAAGAGAGAATCGCGATCGCGGCTCCGGCGAGAGAGCGCGAGAAGGGTGCGGGGCAAGGCACGCGTGTTTACGCGCAGGGACTCGACGTCGTGTATTTTTCCGAGCCTTTCGAAGCCGTCGGCATGCGCGGAGAAGAGGTGTATCGCGAGGTGCTGCCGAAGCTGGCGCGGGTGGCGCGCGAGCGCGGATGCGGATTGATTGTGAAGCTGCATCCGTTTGAGAGCCGAAGCGATCGGGAGAGGCTGGTGCGCACAATCTTATCGGTGGACGATGCAGTGCGGGTGGAAGTGATCGACGGACCGCTGACGAAAGAGTTGCTGGCGCGGACGTGGTTCGGTATGACGGTCGAGTCGACGACCGTGATGGATTGTATTGAACAGGGCGTTCCGTGTTTCGTGTGCGGTTGGCTGGTTTTTTCCTCTTACGAATATTCGAAGCAGTATGCCCGTTTCGGGGTGGGAGAGATATTGAATTGCGCGGAAGAGATTGCGCAGATACCGGAGCGTCTGGCGCGATCGGGGCTGCGCCCGGCACCCGTGCGCGGCGCGAAGGAAGCGGATCCGGTGTTGCTGCAACGATGGCTGACCTGCGGAGTGGAGGAGTCTTGCCAGACGAAGTCGGCTTCGTGAATTCGGCAGTGGAAACTTTGACTGACGACCTCGCCGCGGGAACGCAGGAATTTCGCTCGCAGGTCGGCCACATTTCCCGGCAATCGGGAATCTTTTTCGCGGGCACGCTATTCACGGCCGCGTTCGGCTACGCGTTCAAAATTTATTTGGCGCGAGTGCTCGGACCCGAAGACCTCGGCCTCTATGCGCTCGGTATCACGCTGATTGGAATCATTGGAATTTTCAACAGCCTGGGGCTGTCGCACTCGGCGGTGCGTTTTGTCGCCGCTTACCAGGCGACTGGAAAATTCAAGCAACTGCATGCCCTGCTTTGGCGTGGGGCGGGCTTATTGCTGGCCGCGAACGTGGTGCTGGCGATCCTGCTGCTTGTCTGCGGCCCGTTCTTCGCGATTCACTTTTATCACGCGCCGCGGCTGGTGAAGTATCTTCCGCTGTTCGCTCTGATGATGCTGGCGGGTGTGCTGAGTGGTTTTTATGGCAAGGTACTCGTCGGTTACCGCGATGTAAAGCTGCGCACGTTGATCGTGAACTTCATCGGCAGCCCGCTGACCATGCTGCTTTCGATGCTGCTGATCACGACAGGATTGGGCCTCTTCGGTTATCTGGCAGCGCAAATTGCGAGCGCGGTGATCGTATCGCTTCTGTTGCTATTGGCCGTGCGCCAGCTCACGCCCGCGGCCGCGCGGTTTTCGGCGCAGTCTGGCTCGCTTCCGGAACGGGAAGTCTGGTCATTTTCGGCCTCGATGCTCGGGATCGGCGGCATGGAATTCGTGATGGGGCAGGCCGATCGAATTGCTTTAGGCTACTTCCGCAATGCGCGCGAGGTGGGAATTTACGCGATTGCGGCAACGGTAGTCGTGTATGTGCCGCTAGTGTTGAGCTCGATCAACCAGATTTTTGCGCCCACGATCTCCGATCTGCACACGCGCGGCGAATATGCTCTGCTGGCTCGATTGTTTCAATCGCTGACCAAGTGGGCGATTGGAATTACGCTGCCGCTGGCACTGGTTCTGATCATTCTTGCCCGGCCCATGATGCGCATCTTTGGAGCGTATTTCGAAGTGGGCTGGCCGATCCTGGTCATCGGTACGATCGGGCAACTGGTAAACTGCGGAGTCGGCTCAGTGGGATATTTGTTACTGATGTCGGGCCACGAAAAGCGGCTGCTGCGAGTGCAGATGGTGATGGCCGGGGTGATGGTAATTTTGAGCGCGGTGCTGGTTCCTTTGTGGGGAATTGTTGGGGCCGCGATTGCTGCGGCCATGACCAACATCGGAATGAACGCGTGGAATTTGCTGGAGGTACGCGAGAGGCTTGGACTATCACCGTATAACAGAGGCTATCTTCGCATGCTGTGGCCGACGCTTGCGGTTGCGGCGGTCACACTCGCGATCAAGAAGTACGAATACTTCTTTGGCCATAACTGGCTGACGGTGGGAGTGGCTCTGGTGGCAGCCTACGGGCTTTTTACGACCATGGTCTTGATGATCGGACTGGATGCCGATGACCGGCTGATTGTGAACGCCGTCTGGTCGCGCATTCGCGGGACACGGGCCAGTTCGGCGGAGATCGCATGACGGAAATGAGGGAGATTCGGCTTCCGTCAGACTTGTGCACCACGGCCGAAAAGAAATTTGCCCGGACCTTCGGCAGTTTGGAAGAGTTGCTGACTTTCATCTTGCGCGATCTGGTTCGCGACGAGGCTGCCGGGCTGGATCAAGCCGAACAGCGGCTGGTGGAAGAACGGCTGCGGGAACTCGGATATCTTTAAGAATTGCGCTGCATCGAGTCACACCGCGTAGAATCGCACTGAACTGAAATCGCTCCAAACATTCACTCGCAGGCATGGAGACTCTGGACAGCGTCAATCGCGAGGGCAGGGAACGGCTCTATCCGTCGTTGACCAATCCCAGCTGGCTTATTTTGCGGAAGCGGCGCGAGATGTTTCGCAAATGGCTGGCTGGTCTGGAGGGGCGCGAGTTGCGGGTGCTGGATCTGGGCGGGAGAATTCAACCCTACCGTCCGCTGCTGGAAGGACGCATTCGTAGTTATGTGGCGGTCGATTTGCGACGAACGCCGCTGGTGAGCATCGTGGGGCGAGGGGAACAGATTCCGCTGGCCGACGCAAGCTTCGATCTGGCGATCTGCACGCAGGTGCTGCAATATGTTTCCGAGCCAGCGGTGGTCGTTGCCGAGATTCATCGCGTTCTCAGGAAGGGTGGCGTGTTGCTGTTGAGCGCGCCCGCGGTGTATCCGCGCGAGACCGATCGGGACATGTGGCGTTTTTCCCCGGCCAACCTGCGCGCGCTGCTTCATGACTTCTGCGACGTTGGGGTGATGGCCGAAGGTTCAAGCATCAGTGGCTTGTTCCGGACGATTTGCGTTTTCCTTGTGACGTTCGCACGTCGCGCGTTTTTCGCCGCCTGCATGCGAGTCACGCTGGTTCCGCTGCTGAACATTATGGCCGCTTGGTTAGAATCGCTGCGAACGGAATCGGACGATCGGTTTTCGGCCAACTTCAGCGCCTTCGCAAGAAAATGAATGCACTTCTCCAAATCGGCCAGAACTCGGCGGTTCCATTAGCCGAGGCTGAATTGCGCGAGTTGCTGCTCGAATATCGACGCGAAAACTGGAAGGGGATTCAGACCGAGTCAACGCAGCGGCAGATCGTTGACGATATGCTACATGGCGATGCGCTGGCACTGCTGCGAGAGCTCGAAGGCTATTTACCGATCGGACGGGAATCGCGAGTTCTCGATCTCGGTTCGGGCGTTGGCAGCTTTGTGGTGGCGTGCCGCAATCGCGGGCTGCATGCTTTTGGGCTGGAGCCGGATCGCATCGGCCGGGGCGCGAAGATCACGTCGATTCAGATTGCCCGCCGCAGGTTGATTGCGCCCGTGTTTGCCAACGGAGTGGGAGAGAGTCTTCCGTTTCCCGACGGCTGTTTTGACCTGGTTGTGATGAATCATGTGATCGAGCATGTGGCCGATCAAGCGAAGGTTCTGCGCGAGGCGGCGCGGGTGGTGCGCGAGGGCGGGGCGGTTTATGTTGCGTGCCCGAATTATATGCGGTGGTGTGAACCGCATTACAAGATCTTCTGGGTGCCGCTGCTGCCGAAAGTTCTCGGGAAAATCTATCTCCGCTTGCGCGGGCGCAGTGGGGCGATGCTGGATCAGTTGACGTACACCACGCACAAGAGATTAAGAAAGCGGTTGGCTGCGCTGGGGCCTGAGTATGTTGTGACGGATCTGCACCGGGAGGAGTTTCTCAGGAAGCGCTCGGAAGGCTCATTTGCTGCGACAGCTACAAGATTTGTGTCCCGACTGACTTACATGCCGATGATCGGCCCACTGGCCTTGCGGATTGTGCTGAAGTATGCGTCGCTCACGGATGGAGACTCTGCGATGCTGATATTGCGGAGGCCGAAGGCGGCGGCAGAGTGAACCTGGCACGAAAGATTTGGCGGCGCGGCCGGAGTCTGCTGCTGCCGACGACAGGTTTTTCTTTCGATCGGCCGCTGGTGCTTTTTCAAAGCGACGATTGGGGCCGGGTTGGACTTCGCGATCGGGAAGGATTGGAGCAGCTGCGTGGGGCAGGTATTTCGCTGCAACGGCCATACGATTACTACACGCTGGAGACCGCAGGCGATCTGGACGCGCTGCGCGCGACGCTGAGAAAACATCGCGATTCGACGGGTCGAAGTCCCTGTGTGGTGATGAATTTCATCCTTGCCAATCTGGATTTTGCCAGGATGAGCGCGGAGGGCTTCGAGCGGACACATCTTCTTTCTCTCGCGGAAGGTTTGCCCCAACCGTGGAACCGGCCCGGACTGGCGGAGGCGTACAAAGAGGGAATTAAAGATGGTGTTTTCTATCCTGCGTTGCATGGCTTGACACATTTTTGCGGGGCGGCGATGGAGCGCAATCTCTCGACGAACCGCGAGCGCGGGGATCTGCTGCGGACGTTCTGGCGCGCGGGCACTCCCTATATCCATTGGCGGATGCCGTGGATTGGCTATGAATATTGGGATCCGGAGAAAAGCGAAGAAGAGAGATTTCTGCGAGCGGACGAGCAACGCGAGCTCGTTGGCCAGGCAGTCGGAGCCTTTGCCAAAATGTTTGTGACGCTTCCGCGTACGGCATGCGCGCCGGCTTATCGTGCAGATGCGGCGACAAACCAGGCGTGGATACAGCATGGAATTCGCGTGACGCAGGGCGGGCCCGCGCTGGTACCTCCCCACTTCGAGCAAGAGGTTCTACAGGTCTCCCGAACCATCGAATTCGAGCCGGCGTTGAATCAAGGGTTGCAAGTTGAAGATTGTTTGCGGCAGGCGGAAGCTTGCTTCGCGAAGGGCCTGCCTGCGATTGTCTGTGTGCATTCCATCAATTTTCATTCCACGGTGAGGGATTTTCGCAGTCGCACCTTGAAAATGCTGGACGAGTTTCTAACTGCGCTGGAATCGAGGTACAGCGACTTGTTATATCTGCACGACGAAAATCTTCTTGAGATTGTGGATAGTGGTTCTTACCGATCGCCTATTGGAGCTGTGCCAGTGAATGTGCGCAAAAAGAAGTTCAACAAATTGAAAGCAGTGCAGGGCGAGAGCGCAGATGTCGCGTAAATCAATCGTTCTGGTGAGCGTCGATTGCCTGCGTGCGGACCACGTCGGCTTCATGGGATACGAGGGGCCGACTACGCCGTTTCTCGACTCGCTTGCCGCGGAAAGCACAATTTTTTCTCTCGGCATTGCAGCCGGGGCGCCGACGTATTATTCGTTTCCGGCGATTTTGGGGTCCAGGTATCCGCTGGCGCTGGGACGGGATGTGCTTGGCTTGGCTCCCGAGGAGCCAACTCTGGCGTCGGTTGCGAAAGCTGCCGGGTATGCCACGGCTTCTTTCGGCGCTGCGAACCCCTATATTTCTGCGAGGTTTGGATATGCGCGCGGCTTCGACACATTCCACGATTTTCTCGATTCCGATTTCCTGAAGGAAGAACCGGCCCCGCTTTCCAATGAGATCGTGGCGCTTGAGGGAAACGGTTGGGTCAGCCGTTTCAATCGCAATCTTCAAAGGATGAATTCGGCGCTCGGGCAATTGGGAATCGTTTACAACGAATTGTATTTCCAGTATTGCCAGCGCGTTGCTCCGGTTCCAGAATCTCTCGATAAGCTGCGCCGGTTTCCGGCGGCGGACGTAATTGTGGATCATGCCGGCAAATGGCTGGAATCGATTGGCGACAAGCCGTTTTTTCTCTGGCTGCACTTGATGGATCCGCACGCGCCTTATTACCCGAAAGAAGAAGCATTGGCGCTCATGGGGCGGGATTCAGTTACGCCTTTTCGCGCGCGATATCTGAATTCTTATTGGAACCGCGGCGATATTGGAGCGCGCCGGCTGATGCGGCACCGGGCGGAGGTCATTGAGCTGTACGACGCGGGAATTCGCTGGGTCGATGTGCAGATGAAGCGCTTGATCGATGCCATGCGGGCATCCGGGCAGTGGGAGAATTGCGTCTTCGCTTTTACCGCTGACCATGGCGAGGAATTTCTCGATCATGGCGGAAGATTTCATCCGCCGTCGCGGCTGATGGAAGAGTTGATTCATGTGCCGCTGCTGCTGCGAGTGGCGGGAGCTGAGAAGAGGAAGGTCGCGAACGGGCCGTTCAGCCTTTTGCATCTGGCTCCCACGCTGCTCGATGCGGCAGGCCTGGATCGTCCGCCGGAGTTTCAAGGACGAAGCTATTGGCCGCAACTGGAACTTGCCGATGCCATCGCGATTGCGGAGAGCGTATCGGGATGTACCAATCCGCTTCGGCGGGAAAATCGTCTGGGACCGCGGGTGCTCGCGGTTCGCGAAGGTCGTTACAAACTGGTGCTGCATTTCGATCCTCGGGCTGAGTATTTGTACGATCTCGAGGCCGATCCGGGAGAGCAAGCGCCCCTGGCGCCGCATGCGCAAAGGCCGGTGCGGCGGCGATTGCTCGAAGCGGCGCGAGAGCATTTGCAAAGGCCGGTGGATGAGCAAAATCGCTTGCTGGGACAGCTGCGCGATCTTCGCCAAGAAACATCAGGCCAGGAGACATCGAGCCAGGAAAGGTCAGGCCAGGAAAGGTCAGGCCAGGAGGTCATCGGCTAGAATGGAAAGCACTCGCGCGCGTGAAAAGCATCAGCGACTTCCCGGCCTACGACAGGCCAGCGTTAATGTCAGCTACTGACCGAGAATGATTACGATCTTCACGCCCTCTTTTGCGGACGCAGCCGACACCAATGCACAAAACTTATCGAGCAAGGAAATTGTGGCGAGGCTCGATCCCCAGCGATTTCGTGTGACCATGCTGCACGACGAGGTTGCAGATCCCCGGATTGTTGCGCGTTCGAATACGACGCTGTTGCCGTGGCGAAAGAGGGGAAACACGGCGCGCATTGCGTGGCACATCGTGCGGCATGTGCCCGACATTTATTTCTTCCCGCGGGAAGGCCCACTCGACGTGACATTTCTCCGCCTGCGCCGTTTTTTGCGATGGAAGACAGCGGTTGTGAGCTATGTGGTGTCGGGCGGTCTCTACAATGGGCCATACTCGCAGCGACGCGAGAGAAACATTCGCGAGTCCGATTTAGTGATTGCCAACAATACCTATCTGGCGGAGCTTTTAAAGGAAAAGCTGGAGATCGAGGCGACAGTAATTCATAACGGAATCGACCGGAGATATTTTTTCCCGCCTCCAAGAACGGGAGCGCAGCAAGGGAAGGTGACTGTACTCTATGCCGGATCAATGCGCCCGTACAAGCGGGTGCCGTTGGTGGTGGGCGCGGCGGTGCGATGGCCCGAAGTGAGGTTTCGCATTGCAGGAGTCGGGGAAGACGACAAAGCATGCAAGACCCTTGCGCGGAAGCTCCGGTGTCGGAATGTGGAGTTCCTTGGACACTTGTCGCTGGCCGACCTCGGAGAACAGATGCGGAGCGCCGATATCTTTTTCTTTCCGAGTGTGATTGAGGGACACCCGCAGGTGCTGGGACAGGCTGCGGCGTGTGGGTTGCCGGTGGTGGCGATGAAAGTCTATCGTCCGGATTATGTGGTCGACGAAGTGACGGGATATCTTTGCGACACCGATGATGAGTTGTCCGGAAGACTGGAGTTGCTTATTCATCGACTCGAGTTGCGGTGTGCAATGGGACAGGCCGCGGTCGCACATGCCAATAAATTCGATTGGGATGTAATCGCTGGCAAATGGCAAGAAGAGTTAGAAGAGGCCGTGGCCAAACGGCAAAGAAGCTGAGATGTGTGGAATCTACGGAATCTTCGATCCTGAGGCGCGCTTCAACGGCGGCATGCGCGCCTGGGCGG
This sequence comes from Candidatus Sulfotelmatobacter sp., assembly GCA_030040965.1. Taxonomy (GTDB): domain Bacteria; phylum Acidobacteriota; class Terriglobia; order Terriglobales; family Acidobacteriaceae; genus Sulfotelmatobacter. Next base: position 8,888 of record JASHOT010000070.1, read on the forward strand.
AGCGAGCGCAGCAGTTGCTGCGCCATCGCGGACCGGACGATGCCGGTTGTGAAGAGCTGAACGGGCGATGCCTGCTCGGACACACGCGGCTGTCGATCATCGATCTGGAGGGCGGCAAGCAGCCGCTACGCAACGAGGATGAAAGTGTCTGGGTGATCTGCAACGGAGAAATCTATAACTACATCGAACTGCGCGAACAGCTGATCAAAAAAGGACACCGCTTTCGCACGCAGAGTGACTGCGAAGTTCTGGTTCATCTGTACGAAGAGAAAGGCGAGCAGCTGCTCGACGATCTTGTCGGGATGTTTGCTTTTGTGCTGCTCGATGAGAAAAACCAGCGGTTACTGGCCGCGCGAGACCGGTTCGGTGAGAAGCCGCTGTACTGGACGCGCGTCGGCGCACGTGGAATTGCCGTTGCCTCAGAGATGAAGGCGCTGCTTCCGCTGCCGGGTTTGGATCGACGGCTTGATGTAGCGGCGATTGCACAGTTTCTGGCGCTGCGTTACGTCCCCGCGCCGCGCACTCACCTGGAAAGCGTGAAGAAACTACGAGCCGGTGAGGCGCTCGTTGTCGAGCGGAATAAAGAGATTCGTCGCTGGACTTATTGGACGGCGGATTTGCCGAGTCGTGCGGCCGCAAATCCGCCAAGCCGCGAAGAGGCGGTGGAAGAAATTCACCATCGAGTGCGCGAATCGGTTCGGTTGAGGTTGCGCAGCGATGTTCCGCTGGCGGCGTTTCTTTCAGGCGGGATCGACTCGACGTTCGTAGTCACGGCCATGCGGGAGTTGATGCCGGGGACGAAATTCCGGACATTTTGCGCCTCCTTCGACGATGAGGAACTCGATGAAGCGCCGTACGCGCGCATGGTCGCCGAACACATCGGCTCCGATCATCAGGAAGTTCACTTCACTTCCGAGGAGGTGCTCAGCTCGTTCGATGCGCTGATTGACCACTATGACGAGCCCTTTGCCGATGCGTCGATGTTTCCAACTTTCGCGGTTTGCCGGGCGGCGCGCGAGCACTGCAAAGTCATGCTCTCGGGTGATGGCGGAGATGAATGCTTTGCGGGCTATCGCGAATTCTTTCGCTACTACAATCTGCATGGGCTGCGACGATTTCCGGGCGTGAATACGATGGCGGGAGCGCTGTTGTCGCACTGGAGTGGGAACTGGCGCGGCATTGGAATGCTGAACTTCCTCGCTGCGTCGGACTGGACACTGCTTTATCCCGCGAGCCTAAGAAATGGGCTGGGGAAAACATTCTTGCCTCCGTTCTCTTCGATGGCGGATGAGGGGTTGGAGGAGATGCTCGCGGCGGCGCAGCATCATGCGCGTTTGCCCTATCCGCAATCGGCGATTGAAGCCATGACGGCAGGTTATCTTCCCGAGCAAATATTGGTGAAGGTCGACCGGGCGAGCATGCGGTCGGCGCTCGAGTGTCGCACGCCATTTCTCGATCGCGACCTGATGAATTTCGTCCGAGAATTGCCGCAGAACTACCATTACGAGCGCGGCCTTGGAAAGGCGCTGTTACGGCGGGCGCTCCCGGAGTGGGTGCCGGATCGGATTCGCTGGCGCGAGAAGCGCGGATTTACACCGCCACTGGCGACATGGCTGCGGACCAGTCTCCGTCCGCAAATGGAGGATGCGCTGCGCGAGTTTCCGGAATCGCTCAAGAATGTGCTGGATGTTAGGCCCGCGTGGAAACTGTTTGAGGAGCATCAGGCCGGGTCGGACCGGAGCGATCAATTGTTCCGTTGGCTCGTGCTGAGCCGCCGCTGCCGGGAGGCGCAGCCGGTTTGAGCACGAATCCAAACCTGCCGCCGATCCTGGGTCAGGACAAGGGCGCGGACCAGACTGGCCAGCTTGCGGGACACGTCTCATCCCCGCATGCGGCAGCAGGCCAGCCATTGCGAGTTTTTACACTGACACCCTTTTATCCGAGCGAAGAAGATGAAGCTGGTGGCTGTTTTATTGCCGAACCGCTGGCGGCCGTGGAACAAATCGGAGTGGTAAATACCGTTTTCGCGGCGCAGCCGTTTTACCGTGCAAAACTCCGCCCACATGCAGCCGCGAGTGTGCCGGCGCAGTGGCTGCGATATTTTTCGCTTCCTGGAGGAATCGGACTTCCCGGCGCGGGCGCGTTTCTGTTCGCGCGCATCGTAGGACTGGTGCGGGATTTGCAGCGCGCGGGAAAGATCGATCTCATCCATGCGCATGGTCCTCTGCCTTGCGGCCACGCCGCCATGCTCCTGAATGCGGAATTGAAGATTCCCTATGTGGTTTCAGTGCACGGCCTGGATGCTTTGTCGACGGAGCAGGTGAAAGGGCAGGCAGGGCAGTGGTGCCGGAAAATTTCACAGCGGGTTTATCGCTCGTCGCGGCGGGTGATTTGCATCAGCGAGCGCGTGCGAGAACGAGTGTTGGAAGGCACAAGTTCGAGTGGCAAGGCTTCGGTTCGCACCTCGGTCATTTACAACGGCGTTGATCCGGAATTGTTCTCACCTGGGGGCGAACAACCATCTGCAGGACCCGTTGTTTTGAGTGTCGGCAATCTGATTCCGATCAAAGGACATGACGTGCTGATTCGTGCCGTGGCGGCGCTTGTGCCGGAATTTCCATCGCTGAATTTAGAAATCATTGGCGATGGAACCCAGCGATCACGTTTGCAGGGACTGGCGGGGCAACTTGATATCACCGGACGTGTGCACTTCCTCGGCAGGCGCTCACGCAAGGAAGTTGCAGAAGCCATGCGACGATGCACTCTGTTCGCGCTTCCAAGCCGGTATGAGGGCTTGGGGTGTGTCTATTTGGAAGCGATGTCGACCGACAAGCCGGTGATTGGGTGTCGCGGACAAGGGATTGCTGAAGTCATTCGCCAGGGTTCGAACGGATTCCTGGTCGGACCCAACAACGAAAAGGAACTGACGCTGGTTTTGGGCATGCTGCTGCGAGACGAACTATTGCGAAGGCGAATTGGCACCGCGGCGCGCGATACTATTCTCGATCGCTTTACTCTTGCACAACAAGCGGAGAATTTACGGCGCGTCTACCGGGAGTCGGCGGAAT
>JASHOT010000071.1 GCA_030040965.1 Candidatus Sulfotelmatobacter sp.
CGGAGGGGAGGTGGCTTTTCGTCGTCTTGAGGCTCATTGAGGAGTGACATTAGACCCCGCCAATGCTGGCTGCAACGTACGTCAGTCACACCGCCTGGTTACCCGCTCAACTTCTTATGTTTGAACTGGATGTGGCAGTAATCTCAGGGTAATCACGTTCGAATTTCGATCGCTAGCCCTATTTTGACGTCATCCCGAGCGCAGCCGTCTTTCCGGCGGAGCGAGGGATCTCCCGTGCCTCAAAATTTATTTTTCGGGGAAATCCCGCGGCCCGCTGGTAAAAGCGCGGACCTTCGGGATGACGCCGCAGAAGAAGCCGGAATCAAAACTGAGCCAGTACATTTCGACTCGTGCCGCAGAATTTTCCTCTCGCGACAAACTATTCGTGTAACGGCACATCTGAGAAAGCCACGCCACGTTTGCGATTGATGCGACAGATGATGTTTTCCAGCATCTTGGGCAGCAGATTCATCCCGGGCACCGGCATGAGCGAGTTCTTTTCGATGTAGTCTTCCGCGCCTTCCTCCACCAGTTTCTGCCGGTTCTTTTCTGTAAGGCTGCTCAACACCACGACCGGAATCTCCGCCGTCGTTCGATCCTGCTTGAGCCGGTGCAATACCTCCGGCCCGCTCAGCTTGGGCAGAATCATGTCCAGCAAAATCAGGTCCGGCTTCTTGTCGTTAGCGATCTCCAGAGCGGTTTCCCCATCCTCGGCGCAGAGGACCTCGTAGCCCACCTTGTGCAATGCCGACTCGTTCTCCCGCCGGATCACGCGACTATCCTCGACTAAGAGAATTTTCATGAGCAGTCTGGTCTCCGCTGTGAACATCGGCAGCATCCGCAAAAAAGATTAGCTGCGAATGGAAACCATCCTGCTCATCGCGATGCTCTCGTCATTCTTATTTCTATTTACATTCCTGACTCGCCTCACTGCGAGAGTAATCGCTTATTAAAACCCGCTTCCGCCACATGAGCTCACTTCAAAAAAGTTGGGCTGGCTATTCCGAGTGAACTCACGGAAGGCCAGCCCAGATTTTTTTACACAAACTCTTAATGCCCTACTTTTTCTCGCCGATCGAAACCAGTTCCACTTCAAAAATCAGCGTATCCCCGGGACCGATCGCGCCACCCTGCGGCGGACGGTCTCCATACGCCAGGTCAGCGGGAATATAGAGCTCCCACTTCGATCCCACCGGCATCAACTGGAGAGCCTCGGTCCATCCCTTGATCACGCCGCCCACGGGAAACGAAATCGGGCCGCCGTGCTTCGCTGACGAATCGAACTCGGTTCCGTTAATCAGCGTCCCGCGATAGTTGCAGGAAACGGTATCGCTCGCGGTCGGCTTCGGCCCATTGCCTGCCTGCAGAATCTTGTATTCGAGCCCGTCGGGCAGCGCCACTACGCCCGGCTTCGACTTGTTCGCCGCCAGAAAATCCTCGCCAGCTTTGCGATTGGTCGCCGCTTCCTCATGTTCCCTGGCTTGCTCTTTCGCGTTCGCCGCGTTCTGAAGTTGGGTGAGCGCAGCGCGCGCCTCATCTATGGTCATTGCCGTCTTCGCGCCGCTCTGTGCATCGCGCAGGCCACGGGCCACCAGCGCCGGATCGAGCGTCATGCCGTCATGATGCAATCTTCCACCCAAATTCATACCTGCGGCATAGCTCTGTTTGTCCCGGTCCGTCTTCAGCACCACAGGCGCGGCCGCTGTCGCCGGCTTTTTCGCCGCGCTCGCGGGAGCCTTGGCCGTGCCCGACGTGGTTTGGCTTGAAGACGACTGGCCGGAAGACGACTGGCCGGAAGAGGTTTGCGCCGCTGGAGTCTGCTGCCCGAGCGCACTGCCCAGCAGCATCATCCCTGCAGCCATGAATGGAATCAGTCGAGTGAAAGGTGTTGGCATAGCCTTTATTGTCCCATCCCGGCGGAGAGATGAGCAAACGGGCGGTTCGGGTGGTGCAACATTACGCAACATGGGGACAAACGCCTTGTCATCCTGAGCGGCAGGTCTTTGCTGCGAAGGACCTATGCAACTCTTCGCGAGCCGCAAAGTTGCACAGGTCCTTCTGGACGCCAAGAGCGACGAAACGCGTCCCCTCAGAATGACATTTTGAGAAGGGTGCCCCATTCAAGCCCGACTTCGGCTTGAGTGGGGCAAGGAAACTGCTTCGAACCTTTGAAACTTTACCGCCTTGAAACTTTCCTACTTCAGCGCCGCCATCTCCCGCCTGGCTTCCTGCGCGGGAACGAAATCCGCGTCGGCGTTCTTCCAGATATCGAGCAGCTGCTGGTAACTCTTCATCGCCGCGGCCTTGTCGAATTGCGCCTGCGCCCGCGCCGTCCCCAATAAACACAAGACATAATCCGGCACTTGCGCTCCGCCGCCCGCGCCCTCGCCAAACGCCAGCGCGCGATAACGAATGCCTGGCGCAAAATCGGTGACCGCCTGCTCCGGCTTGTTCATGTCCAACGACGCGCGCCCAAGCAGGTGCGCCGTCTTCGAAGCCAAGGAATAAGGGCCAGCCGACGCCAGCAGTCCCGCCACCTGTTCGGGATGATGCTGACCCAGCGCAATGGCGGCCTTCGCTTCCGGCAAATAGATCTCGTTGTAGAGCGTGTTGGTTGGAGCCGCGGCCGCCGCCCGTTCCACCTCGCTCAAGGCCGCAGCCGTCTCGCCGCACAGGGCAAGCGCAAAGCTCGCGTCAGGAACGGTGGCGATCGAGTGATCGAGAGCCAATCCTTTGTGAGCGCTGGTACGCGCCGAATTGCAATCGGACACCAACGCATCATGCAGCGCGCGCACTGCATATATTCCGCCCGCAGCGTCTGAGAGATGCTGCTGTTCGGCCCGCTGCGCCGCATGTTCCCAGTGCTGATCCGCGTCGTGCATTCTTCCCAGATAGAAATAAATTGTCGATGCCCCCGCCTCGACCACGAAGCCATCCGGCCGGCCGGCGGCCCACTGAATCTGCTTCTCCCAGTCCGGGCGCCCGGACACAAAGTCGTCCATCATTGCGTTGAAACGATAAATTACGTTATCCCCGCCACCCTGAGCGAACGCCTCTTTCTGGTAACGCTCGCCTTCCTGTAGCCGATCGATCAGCAACAATGTGCTGGCGGCATTATTGGCTGCAACGTTATCCCACTTGGCGATCTCCCATGTCTTTTCAAAATCCTGCGCCGCCTGCTCATAATCGCCAATCTCGATATAGACGATCGCCATGTTGTTCCAGGCGGCCGCATCGCGAGGATAAGTCGTGGAAAACAGCTTGTACGAATCGAGAGCCTTTGGCAGGTCGTACTGGAAGTTGGCATATTGCGACTCGATATACATGCGCTCGCGCTCGGTGACGCGCTCGCGCAGATCGTAGGCCTTCTTCATAAACTCCAGAGCCTTGGCAACGGCTCCCACTCCGCTGTAGGTCACCCCCAGCCGCGCATACGCCATGGCAAAATTCGGATCAAGCTGGATGGCCTGCTCATAAAATGACCGCGCCTGTGGCACGTCGTGTCCCATGCGGTGTTCATCCTCGCCGAGCGAGAACGCATGAAACGCCTGCAGCGAGGCTGTGGTCACGTTCGTATACGGCGTGCTCAGTTTCTGAATCGACGCCAGCGATTCGCCCAGCCGCGCCCGCATCGCCGTCGCCGCCTGCGATACCGCCTGCAGCACTCCGGTTTTGTCGTTGGCCGTCACCTGTTCACGGGCGAATACCTCGCTCGTCGCCACATTGACGGCGTTGATCTGAATCACATACGACGATCCCAGGTTCGCGATCGATCCCGCCAGGTATGCCTTCACTCCCAGCCGCTGGCCAAGCTGCTGCGCCAGCTCCGGCGTAATCTTCTGATCCTTCGCCTGCCCCAGGTACTGCAAATTGCTGTGCAGCTCCGCGTCGCTCACCAGCTGCAGCAGCGGCGACTGCTCCAGCTGAATCGCCAGCGCCTCTTTCAAAGTTGAATCGAATACTGCGTCGCCCGTCTGATTCGTAAAATCCGCAAGAATCAGCTGATCCTTGTCGGTGAGTTGCACGGTCGTGCGCTTGTGGAAGAAATATCCCGCGACAATGACCGCCAGCATCAATACCGCAGCCACCGGAATCACCCACTTCAACCACGCGCGGCTCGGAGGTCCTTCCGTCACCGCGGCCACGCTTCCCGGATTCACACTGACCGAAGCTCCAGCCGCGACCACCCGCGCCGACCCGCTGGTCTTTTTCTGGTCTGCCTTCTGTTCTGCCCCATGTGCGGCCGCAGGCACGGCCTCCGCCGCAACCTGCGCCTCCGACGAAACCGCTGAGACGCCCGCCGCTGAGCTTACTGCTGAACTCCGGCCCGAATCCAGATCGCGCTTCAGCCGCAGCAATTCCGACTTCACATCCACGGCATGCTGATAGCGCAGGTCGCGATCTTTCTCCAGCGCGCGGTTAATGATGTCTTCCAGCTTCGACGGTAGTTTCGGATTCAGCCGGATCGGCGCTACCGGCGTGCGATTCAGAATCTCGTCGAAGATCACGCCGGACGTCTCTCCATAGAACGGAATCGTTCCCGTCGCCATCTCGTAGAGAACAATTCCGAACGAGAACAGATCGGTGCGCGCGTCGAGCGGCTTGCCCCGCACCTGCTCCGGCGACATATATGCCACCGTCCCCAGCGCCGACCCCGGACTGGTCAAGTGTTGCTGGCTCGGACCTTCGGTCTTGGTCGCTTCCGTCGGATCGAGCGCATGGTTGGTTTCCTGCGTCACCTTCGCCAGCCCGAAGTCGAGAATCTTCGCCGCGCCCCGTCGGGTCACAAAAATGTTCGCCGGCTTGATGTCGCGATGCACAATGCCCTTGGCATGCGCCGCATCCAGCGCATCGGCCACATCGATCGCGATCGCGAGCAAGCGCTCAATCTCGATCGGCCGCTTGTCGATCGCGTACTTGAGCGTCTCGCCTTCCAGAAACTCCATCACGATGAAGGCCTGTTCGCCCTCTTCGCCGATGTCATAGATTGTGCAGATATTGGGATGGTTCAGCGCCGACGCCGCCTGCGCCTCGCGCCGGAAGCGGCTGAGCGCCGCCTGATCGCGGGTCACATCTTCGGGAAGAAACTTCAGAGCCACGAAACGCTTGAGCCGCGTGTCTTCCGCCTTATAGACAACGCCCATCCCGCCACCGCCGAGCTTTTCGATCACTCGATAGTGAGAGATGGTCTGGCCGATCATTTCCTATTGTCCAGCGGCGTGTTCGACAGGATGGTACGCACCGGCGCAGCGCGCAAAGGTTTGTTCTCCAAAATTCCGGTGAGCCATCTTAGGTGGGAGAGCAAAACAAAGTCAACGAAAGTGAGAATATTTCGGGTAGTGGGTCGGTCTGATTTTTCGCCTGGGCATTTTCGTCTGTGGCGTCATCCCGAGCGGAGCCGGTCTTCAGGCGAAGCGAGGGATCTCCCTTGGCAACAACCCCATTTTATGGAGACTCTTCGGCCCACTGGTGAAAACGCGGTGCTTCGGGATGACTGAAGTTCCCCTGGGTTTACGGCGCTCCCACCCCGCCCCCGGTAAATCTCGATCTGCCTCTTCACCACTCCCAAATCATCGCCCCAAAGATTCGCCGGCTCGATGTCGTCGTCCGTATTCGCGTCGAAGCCCTCATCCGGCTGCACGAATTCGTTGAACTGATGGATCAGCAGAAAAATCGGCTTCAGCTCGCCCGCATATTCCATAAACGAATCAAACGTCGCATACGATTTATCCGGCCCATAACGCAGCGCGTCATCGGGACAATACGGGTTCGGCTTCTCCGTCGTCGCCGGACATCCCCAGCCATTCTGTCCGGCCGTGGCAATCGATGCCGTAAAATTTTCCACGCGCCTGTCGGCCCCGCTCCCAACTACGTTGTACGACGGATAATACGGGCAATACGGCGCCACCGTGCACGTCGGATTCAGCCGGTCGACCCAGCTCCAGAACCCATACTCCGGATCGATTTCGACCGGCGCCACCGGCCGGACCCCCGGCGCCCATAAATACGGCTGGCTGTCGAGATATCCCGCCATCTCGCGGAACGTGTACTTCTTCAGAATTTCCGGATGATCATACAAAAACGTTCGAATCTCAAACCACTCTGGACGGTCGGCCTTGCTCGGATCCTGCGCCGCGCCCAGAAAAATCAGCATCAGCGGCTTGCCCTCGTAAATCACGCTCAGGTTCGGATACCTGTCCATCAGCCCGCCGAAATAGTCGATTTCTTTTTCCAGAGAGGTCTTGCCGTCAACATCCGCATAGAGCACATCCTCGCTTCCGCCATCGAGCAGAGGAATGAGTTTCATCGCCGTTCCCAGCGCGGTCCACGCCTCGTAGTTCTCGCCGGTATTGTCGCGAATGTTGCGATTATTGAAGCGAAAATACGGCGTGCAGCCCGTCAGATATTTCTTCGCGAACCAGTCGCTGTTAAAAATGCAGCTCGCGTTGTTCGTAAGATCGATCAGCGCCGCATCGATGCCCATGTACTCAAACCATTCGACATGGGTGCGAATGATCGAGGGATTGCGGCTGTCATACCCTCCGCCAACGCTTTGCATGTCGGGCGTCTCGAGAAAGGGCTTGGCCGCCGTTCCCTGAAACGTCACTGCATTGGGTCCGAACCAGCTCTCATACTCCATGACCACCACATGGCTGTTGCCATCGACCACCAGCGGCGCAGATGCGCTTAGCGTAGCCGATTGCGCAGCCGCTAACGCCGTCAGCAAAACCGAAATCAGAGACGCAACTCCGGGTACACGCATAACTCAAATCCTTATTCTGAGACGCGCTGTCGCGCGCCCGATCTCCACTCGCCGGCTTGTGGTCACTGGCACGTCGCCGTCAGCCGTCCCACATAATTCCCCGGCCAGCCGCTGCTTCCGCCATAGGTATAGAACAGATAAAACGTCTGCCCCATCACATGCGGATCGTCGCCCACGCCGACCGGCATCACATAGGTATTCGGCTGCCCCTGAAATTCGTGAATCACCACCGGCGACGACCATTGCAAACCATCCGGCGATTCCGCGTACGCGAACAGCACGCCCTCGCCGATGATCATCGAGTACCGCTTCAAATACGCGTTGTACGCAACCTGCAACTCGCCCGCATATCCCGCCGTCGGATTCAGATCGGTCGAGTAGCCGCCAATGCCCGGCTCCAGCCGCCAATCGCGGGAATAATATTTCGTGAACGGCGCCGCATGCGGCTTCGGCCCAAACGCCGCCGTCAGCACTTCCGCGATCGGCGCCCGCGCCACCGACGCATTTGTGATCGTGTTCTCCCAGTGCGTCGTTCCATTCGCCAGCCAGTCCCGAAAATAGATGTAGAGATACTTTCCGTCGGGCGAAACCACCATGGGAGGATCGCCAATGTCATATCCGTCCAAATCCGTGCGGTAGCCCTGGTTGACGCGAATAATCTCTCCCAGATCGATCCAGCTCAGCCCGTTGTCGGTCGATCGCGCCAGACCGAGCACAGAATAGAAGCTCTCCGTCGAAACCGTATTAATCTCCGCGTGATAGACCATCAGCAGGCTGCCCGCTCCCGTCATCCCATCCGGAACTTTGTAAACCGGCCCGCCTCCCATGTAGTCGTAACTGGGATAAAACGGGTTCACTTCGGCATCCGGATTCGGCCGGATCGTCACATCCACCGGCGGCGCGCTGCCCAGCGGATTGTCGAGCGTGCCGATGGTCCGCGTCGCCGATCCATATTTATTGTTGCCGAATTCGTGCCCATCCCAGACCTGATGCGCGTGCGATCCGCCATCGCTGGCGAAAAATTCGTAATCCGCCCCGTCTTTGATCACTCCAATCGGCGTGTCGGGCCACGCGAATCCATCCACCTGATCAGTTAGCGGAGGCTCGGCGATCTCGCCCGCCGCCAACCGCTCGGCTGCGGTGGCCACGACTTCTCCCGCCGTAATTTTTGGCGTACACAGCGGAGTTACTGTCTGGGCGTTGGCCATTGCCAGCCCGGCCAGCACAAAACCATATAAACCAGAACTTGTTGGGAGGATCGATCTCCGAAAACGTTGACGGAATGACAAACTGAAAACCTTTGCACCCTGCATCAGACCCTCCCCGGCGCAAGACTCGCTAGTCGTAAAACCCGCGCACGAAAGAAAGTCGCGTCTTCCATCTTTCCTCTGCGACTTTTTAACAGTCCCGTCATCGAAAGCGGAAACTGGTCACGGAGGACTCCCATGATTCTCATCACAGGTGCCAGCGGCAACGTGGGCCGCGAGGTTCTCAAGCAAACCGCAGAAGCTGCAGCCCGAACCGGAGATAGGGTTCGCGCCGCCTTTCAGGCCACCGCCGGCGTGGTCGTTCCCCCCGGAGTGGAAACCGTCGCCCTCGACTACAACGAGCCGGAAACTATTCGCACCGCGCTGAAAGGCGTCGATCGCGTATTCCTCGTCGGCCCGCCCAACTCGCAACTTCCCGCGCTCGAACGCAAGGCCGCCGACGTCATCGCGCATTCCAACATCCGCCAGCTCGTCAAACTCTCAGCGATGGGCGGACGCGACGCCACCTTCACGCGCCAGCACGCCGACTCCGAAGACTACATTGGGTCGAAAGGCATCCCTTACACCTTCCTGCGTCCGAACGGATTCATGCAGAATGCCGTGATCTATAACGCGCGCCCGATCAACGAGCACAATGCCTTCTTTGGCAGCGAGGGCGATGGCCGCGTCAGCCAGATCGACATCCGTGATGTCGCCGCCGTGGCCGCCAAAATTCTCACCTGCCCTGATCCAGAGAGAGACGGCCACATCGGCACGGCCTACACCTTGACCGGCCCCGAGGCCCTCACCAACTTCGAAATCGCACAGATGCTTTCCCGCGAACTGGGCCGTGACATCCAGTTCATCAATCTGCCGCCAGAGCAGTTGCGGCCCGCGCTGCTCGGGGCCGGCGTTCCCACATGGAGTGCCGACGCGATACTCGATCTCCAGCGCCTGTATCGCGAAGGCAAAGCTGCAGCGATCACTGATGACGTCGAGCAGATTCTCGGCCGCGCGCCCACCCGGTTCGCCGAATTTCTTGCCGATCATCGCTCGGCTTTCGAGGTGCGGCAGAAAGCCGCAAGCTAAAGCGGCTCGCGCTTCACATACGCATTCGTGTCAGGAGGAGAACCGCATGTCGTCGTCTGGGCCGCTACCAAGTGCTCCACTTCCAAGTGCGATCGAGGTGGAAATTCGCGAGTTTGAGCCCGGCGACGAAACCGCCTTCCGCCAGCTGAATGAGGAGTGGATCATGCGCTATTTCGGCCTTGAGCCGTCGGACGTGGAAGTTCTCGCCAATCCGCAAAAAACAATTCTCGATCGCGGGGGTAAGATTTTCTTTGCCGTAATTCACGGCCGCGCGATCGGCTGTTGTGCTTTACGTCGCTTGAGTGAGTCCGAATACGAAGTTGCCAAGATGGGAGTCTCGTCAGGCTGGCAGGGCGCCGGCATCGGACGCAAGCTGCTCGAGGCCGTTATTGCAGCCGGGCACAAGATGGGTGCGAGCCGCCTCTGTCTCGAAACCAACCACATCCTTACGCCCGCTATCCGCCTCTACGAATCCGTGGGATTCCGCCACGTTCCGCTTGAACGCATCGTTCCCTCAGATTACGCGCGAGCCGATGTCTACATGGAGATGTTCCTGAAATAAAGACAGACGCTGCGACTGAAGACTTTCCACTCACCACACGCCCGGCAGCAGCGCGTTGCGAATGTTCCCACCTGATAGTCTGGAACGCACGACTCCGGAGTCAGGACTCGTGACCCAAATGTATGTATAACTCCGGCAATACATTATTGTAAACTATTTGTCTCAATTTTAGACAGTCATTTCGCGGCAATGCCCACTCATCATCCGCCCGATTCCTACAATGCCCATTGCGGAGCCGGAAGTGGCCCTCGCGTCGACGATCGGCTCGCTCACCGACCTGACTACCGGTTTTCAAAAAGCACACGCTCCTAAGGCCGGGAAAGCGGCTTCTACGACAAATCAACAACTTACACGAAGACTCAACGACTTAGGAAAGATCGCTCACTTTTGCGCTCGTCATCAACCAACTTTTCAGTTGTCATTCTGAGGGACGCGTTGTTTTGCGTCCCGAAGGACCCACAACTCGCCGCCGCCACCGACGCGCGCGAAAAGTGCACAGGTCCTTCCCCGTCAGCAAGCTCAGGGTCAGGATGACAAACCAAAGACTGAGGACGTATGCTCCACGTCTCATCTCCTGATCCGATTGTCACACTGCGACGGAAGCCCTCGACGTTCGTGCGCCCTGAATCATGTCGTGGTACCCTTGCGTTTCACGAGGTAACCGACCTTGTTAGAAGAAACCGAGCATGGCCACACGCACGGTCACGGCACTGGAATTCGCTGGCTCGATATCGTCGTTGGCCTAAGCGCCATCTTCATTTCCGTCGTGTCGCTGGTCGTTTCTCTCGAACACGGCCGCACCATGCGCGCACTGGTCACACAAAACGAAAAGCTGGTGGCGGCCAATACCATCCCGTTCTTGGATTTCAGCAGCAGCAACCTGGAAGAGGGCACCAACAAGTCGTATTTCAAGTTCACGGTAAAAAACGGCGGAGTCGGCCCGGCCGTCATTGACTGGTTTGAGCTGCGCTACAAAGAAATTCCGTACAGCCATCCCATGGACCTGCTGCGCGCCTGCTGCGCCGCGGCGCTGGAAAAGGCCAGTTTCAAGAATGGCTCGGTGTGGTATTCAACCGTCACCAACAACATTCTTCCCGCGCGTGAGAGCTTCGACCCAATCACGCTTCGGCCCGATGTTGGCGACGACGTTCTAAGGGCCTTCATGCACGCAAGAGCCGACTTCAGCGCGCGCGCCTGTTACTGCTCTGTGCTCGACGAATGCTGGCTCACCGACTTCAGCGCCCGGCGGCCCACGAAAGTCGAGAATTGCGACCGCGAAGCCAGCGCCGTGTCGTGGTAGCGCCTCCGTGACAAGCATTGTCATCCTGTGGCGCGTATTTTATTTCCATTTGTCATCCTGAGGGACGCGTTCTTTGCGTCCCGAAGGACCCATGCAGTTGGCTGGCGGCAAGACGCTGCTCGCGAGTTGCACAGGTCCTTCCCCTTCGGCATGCTCAGGGTCAGGATGACCAGCCGAAAAAACTATCTCACTTCCCGGCCGCCTTATCTCCTATCCATTGATCGACCCAGTCGTTGACCGTCTTGTACCAGAGCTGCGAGTTCTGCGGCTTGAGCACCCAGTGACCTTCGTCGGGGAAGTAGAGCATCTTCGAGGGCACGCCCATCATCTGCAGCGTGGTGAAAAGCTGGAAGCCCTCGCTCAGGTCGAGCCGATAATCCTTCTGCCCGTGGATGACCAGCATCGGCGTCTTGATATTCGCCGCCGCGTTACGCGGAGACCATTTGTTGTAGGTGTCGTGCGCCGTATAAGGCGTGCCCCCGAACTCCCAGTCGTTGAACCACAGCTCTTCGGTGGTGCCCCACGCCGAAAACGGATTGAACATGCCATCGTGCGACACCAGGCACTTGAAGCGGTCGGTGTGGCCGGCGATCCAATTGATCATGTATCCACCGTAGCTGGCGCCCAGCGCGCATTCGCGGGCTTTATCAATAAACCCATAATGCTCTTCCGCGTAGTCGAGTCCCTTCATCAGGTCTTCAAACGGAGCGCCACCCCAGTCGCCGTTGATGGCGTCGATGAACTTCTGCCCGTATCCGGTCGAGCCGTGGAAGTTGATCATGATGACGACGTAGCCGCTGGGTGTTGAGGAAGTGGGCGACGCGAACAGCTCGGCGTTCCAGCGGTACGACCAGTCGTCTCCCCACGCGCCTTCGGGCCCGCCGTGGATGAGAAACTTCACCGGATATTTCTTTGAGGCATTGAAGTTCGGCGGCTTGACGAGGAAGCCTTCGACTTTGTCGTTGTGGGCGCCGGTGAACCAGAAGGACTCGAGCGGCTGCATATCGATTTGTGAGAGGAGGGCGTCGTTGAGATGTGTGAGTTGCCCGTCCCTCACTAGGTTGCTGCGCTGGGGCTCCATGTCGTGGACCCGCCACGCTTCGGAAATCTGCACGCTGCGAATATCGGTTGGACGCTCAAGAGACATATTCGTAAAGACGAGGAACTTGCCGTCCGGAGTGACTACGGGATCGTCGTTGAATCCCGGAAGAAGATCGAGGAGATGCCACCTGGCTCTATCTGGGTCTCGCGAATAGACGGCTACTATTGGAGATGTTCCACGATCCTCATACGTGGCATATATCCGTGATGAATCCGGTGCCCAAGTAAATGCTCCGACCCAGCTGTCAAAGAAGTCCGGCGTTAAACTCTTCTTCTC
>JASHOT010000072.1 GCA_030040965.1 Candidatus Sulfotelmatobacter sp.
ATCTTCTTTCGCGTGTGCGTAGTCGTGATACAGAGCAAGGGCTGAGCGAAATTGTTCGGCTGCGCCCTTGCGGTCGCCCTGCCGCTCGAGCAACTGCCCAAGCAGATCATGCGCCTTGAATGCTGGTCCTTGCTCGACCGGCGCCGAAAGATAAAGGCGAAGCAGGTGTTGGGCCCGTGCCGGATCGCGCCCGGTCCGCATCAAGAGGCTTGCAGCGTCCATCAGCGAATCGGCGCGATCGACCGGAGCGGAATCCACGTGCTCAAGCGCCTTTTCCATTTCATCGATGCGGTTGGCATGGCGCAAGAAAATCGCCAGATCGACCCACTCGCGAACGGCTCCGTGGCTGACCGCGATGGCGGCCCGATATTCGGCCTCAGCGGCTGCCGCATCCTTGTTTTTTTCCGCAATTCGTCCCGCGACCCAGTGCGACATCGCGGGGTTCAGCGGCATGAGCGCGTCGGCTTGTTGCTGTGCCTTCTCTTTTCCGCCGCCCACAAGCCCCGGGGCTTCCAGATAAAACTCGGCAAGATCGGTGCGCGCTTCCCAGTTCTTTGGATCCAATTGAACGGCGCGCTCGAAGGCCGTGCGAACTTTCTTGGCCAGGCCCGCGGCGGAGAAAAATCCCGTGCTGCCCGCTTTCTCCCCGTAAATTCGCCCCAGCCACAGCTCGTATTGGCTGTTTTTCGAATCCAGATTTCGGGCACGCTCGCAAGCCGGGATGCCGCGATCCCAGTCTTCCACCATAAAGTAAGCGCGGCAGAGCAGATTGTACGATTCGGCGTTGTCAGGAGCGCTCTTGACCGCTTGCCGCAAAATGGCGATCGCGTCGTCAACCCGGCCGGCAGCGAGCAACTCTTTTGGAGCGACGGAGTCTTTCTGTGCAAATGAGCCGGATATGAGCAGTGACGTCAGGAGCAGGACACGCCACGGTAAGCGAAATAAAAAAGCGGAGAGCGTCGTCGCCGCGCAGGTCATCTGGTCAGGGAATTACCTTGACGGCAGCACCGTCGAACAACGGCTTCGTGTCGTCGGCTGACAACGCGACTTTCGCCCCTTGGTCGAGTCCTGACGTGATTTCAACCCGCGTCAGGTTTTGCAGAGAAATCGTCACGGGCTGCTGCTTGAGGCGGCCGTCATCGATGCGGTAGACGTATGCTTGCTTGTCGTCGACATGTACGGCGTCGCGCTGTAGCGTGAGGACATCATCCGCTTGCTTCACCACAATGGTCACGCCGACATTACCATTCGGCAGCAGGCGCAGGTCGTGGTTGTCGATAATGCAGGTTGCTTCACCGATATTCCGGTTGAGGCGAGGCTTTACCGTTGACGGCACGGTGCTCACGGTTCCAGTCCAGATTCGGCCGGGAATGGCATCCGATGTCACTTCCACTTTCTGCCCTTGTTCCAGCCGCCCGATATCGGGTTCGTCGACGAAGGCGCGGACAAGCACCGTGTTGAGATCGGCTTCTTGCAGCAAGAGATCGCCGGCCTGCACGAACGCTCCCTGCTTCACAGGCAGCGAGTAGACGATGCCATCGAAGGGCGCGTGTATGCTCGATCTCCGCAGCGCATCTTCCGCCGCATCATAAGCTGCTTGTGCCTCCAGCGCCTGAGCCTGAACTTTTTCCACTTCGGGTGGCGAATAACGGTCTTTTTTCTTCTCCTCAAGCAAAGTCAGGTCGGCTTGGGCGCGCCGTAGCACTTCCTCCGCCTGGCGCACATCGCCCTCCGATGCTGCGCCGATCTGCTGCAGCCGGCGCGAGGCGTCCAGATTTCGCTGGGCGGCATCCCGCGCGCTTTGTGCCTTGATGATCTGCGAATTTAATGTGAGCAGCTCTTCCTGTGTTCCGGAGTTTCTCAAATCCGCCTGTTCCGCCTGCGCCGCTTTGATCTGCTCCTCGGCTCGCGCCGCTTGCGAGCGGATGTCGGCATCATCAAGCTGCAGTAATAGCTGGCCCTTGCGGACGTGATCGCCTTCCTTCACAAAGAGATCCTTCACTGTGGTGGCGATCGGTGCGTGCGCCTCGAAACCGTGGACGGGCTCAATCTTTCCGTTGGTCGATACCAGGCTGCGAATCGGTCCGCGCACCACGGTAGTGGCGCGAACGCGAAGGGGAGAAGTGCGAGTGGAGGAATACAACAGAAGCAGCGCCACAATTGCCAGAATCAGCCAAAGCCAACGCCGGCTCGGCGCGCCATTCGAATTTTTGGTCGAAGCCAACCTGTTATCTTTCTTGCTTATTTCTCAGTCTCCGGCAGGAATCAGTGCAAGGAGTACTTTACCACTCTGGACCAGCTGCCACGGAGATCGCCCTCATCGATCACGTTGATTGATTGGATGCAGCGCCTGAGTGCTCCGCTTCAACGGCGGCGCGATCACCAAGAGCGAAACGCTACAATATCGGCATGCCTAAATCGCCTCGCTACACGCCGGAGCATGCGGCCGCTGGCCTGGACGCCCACTTTCCGGAGATTGAAACCTGGCCCAACCAGTTTCCGGGTTATGAGATCGTTGTCGACGATCCCGAGTTCACCTCAGTCTGTCCCAAAACTGGCTTGCCCGACTTTGGCGCGCTTACCATTCGCTACATGCCAGACAAACGCTGCCTGGAACTGAAATCGCTCAAGGAGTATTTGCAGTCCTACCGCAATCTGGGAATCTTTCAGGAAAATGTCGTGAATCAAGTGCTCGAAGATGTGGTGAAGTGGGCGAAGCCGGTATGGGCGGAAGTGAAGGGCGAGTTTCGTCCGCGCGGCGGAATTTCGACGACGATCGTAGCCAAGTGGCCTCGACCGAAGGCCTAACGCCCGCGAGACTAACCCGAGGCCGCTGCGGCTCGGGGTTGAATGCTCTCGATCTCGGCAGCATGGGCGGTTTTGGCCAGACTAACTTCATAGG
>JASHOT010000073.1 GCA_030040965.1 Candidatus Sulfotelmatobacter sp.
AAACAGAATCAGGGCTGAGCATTTCATCGAAACGACCTCCACTTCAACTTACAGAAAAGACTCCGAGTGTCCGCTCCACACGTGCTCTACCTGAACTCCAACACTTCTTTTTCTTTGCCTTTGCTCATCTCTTCCATCTTCTTGATTTCGTCGTCGGTCAGCTTTTGAATTTCTTCGAGCGAACGCTTCTCATCGTCTTCGGTAATCTTTTTATCTTTTAGCGCCTTCTTAATGGCGTCATTGCCGTCACGTCGAATGTTGCGAACCGCCGTGCGGTGCTCTTCGAGGACTTTGTGGAGGTGCTTGACCATGTCCTGGCGCCGCTCCTGCGTGAGCGCCGGGATGGGCACGCGGATCATCTTTCCGTCGTTCATCGGATTCAATCCCAAATCGCCGCCACGAATCGCCTTCTCGATCGCGCCCAGCTGGGAGGGATCGAAGGGCTGCACCGTAATGAGCTGCGCCTCCGGCGCATGAACCTGCGCCAATTGATTCAGCGGCATCTGCGCGCCGTAGGCCTCAACCGTCACCCCGTCGAGCATGTGCACCGACGCACGGCCTGTCCGCACCGCGGCCATCGCCTTGCGAAAGTCTTCGACGGCTTTCTCCATTCGCGATTTCAGCTGTGCATACGTGTCTTTCAAACCTGCAATTGAAGCCATCACTGGCATAAAGGGGGCTCCGCCTTTCTACGAACTCAAAACCTGAAATTATAAACCGAGGCGCGACGTCCATCGCAGACGTTGTTCGCGCGGGTGGACAGTTTAGATTGTCATTCGGAGCGCCTTTTTTCTCGCGCGAGGAACCTGCTGTCCGTTGGTAGGGCAACTACAGTTGCCACCGATCAGCCCGAGGGTTCTCGAAATTGTCGCTCCATTCAACGCCTGGCAACCTTAACCTGCACTCTGATTTGCATTGAAGAAGGCTTGCCATCGCAGAGCGACGGCTTAAATGTCCAATGTTTGACGGCGTCGAGGGCATTGCCATCGAACTCATCGTCGCCGGACGAGTTCTGCAAATTGGCCTCGGTGACACGTCCCTTATCGTTAATCAAAACATCAAGAACCGCCAACCCATCACTTCGCAAGAACCTTGACGGCAAGGGCTCTTCCTGATGCTTGACGATTGGCGAAGTGCAGTTCTTCTTCGGAACATCCGGCGTCTGGGCCGTAGCCAAGCAGAAAGGGAAGATCGCGATCAAGCCAGCTACAACCAACCTCGCCCGAAGCTTCATCGCAAGCCCTCGCCACCCACAGCACCGATTTCACACGCTCGCCGCGTTTACGCGCAGACCATCGATCCGATTCTTTCCCCCAGCACCACTCGTCGAATGTTGCCGTGCTGGTTGAGGTTGAAAACCACGATGGGTAGATTGTTGTCCTTGCAGAGCGAGATGGCGGTCGAATCCATCACCTTCAACCCCAGCTTCAGAACGTCCATGTAGGAAATCTGATTGAACTTTTGCGCGCCGTCGACCTTCATGGGGTCGGCATCGTAAATTCCGTCGACTTTCGTGGCTTTCAGAATGGCGTCGGCCTTGATCTCCATAGCCCGCAGCGACGCGGCCGTATCGGTGGAAAAATAGGGATTGCCCGTGCCGCCGGCAAAGATCACGACCCGGCCTTTTTCCAGATGGCGGATGGCACGCCGGCGAATGAACGGCTCGGCAACCTGATTCATCTCGATGGCCGATTGCACGCGCGTGTAGACTCCCTGTTTTTCGAGCGCATCCTGCAAGGCAAGCGCATTGATCACGGTGGCGAGCATGCCCATGTGATCGGCGGAGACGCGGTCCATGTCTTTGGCCTGGTGGGCGACGCCACGAAAAAAATTTCCGCCTCCCACCACGATGGCCAGCTGCACTCCCAGCTTTCGCACCTCGCCGATTTCAGCAGCGATTTCGTGGATGCGCGTCGTGTCGACGCCGAAGCCCTGGTTCGCGGCCAGCGCCTCGCCAGAGAGCTTGAGAAGAATGCGTTGGAAAACCGGAGTAGGAGTTGTCATGAGGATCAGTTGCCAGCTGCCAGTACCCAGTTGCCAGTACGAGCAGCCCCTTTTTGTATTCCGCTACCTCAACAAAAAAGGCGCCCTTACGGGCGCCTTAGTTTACTCCGCTTTTGACTCTGTGGGTTTGGTGATCGCGATGGTCTCGCCAGCGTCTCCCACCTTGAATCGCGCAAAACGGCGCACGGCGATGTTCTCACCGAGTTTGCCGATCTTCGACGCGATCAGCTGGCCGATCGATATGGTCTGGTCCTTGATGAAGGGCTGCTCTAACAGGCAGACCTCTTCATAGAATTTTTCCATCTTGCCGGCGACCATCTTTTCGGCAATGTGCTGCGGCTTACCGGCCGCGATCGCCTGTGAAAGGGCAATATCCTTCTCACGCGCGAAATCAGCCGGGGTCACGTCTTCCTTGCGCACATACTTCGGATCGCTGGCCGCAATGTGCATGGCGATATCGTGCACCACTTCTTTGAAGTCGTCGGTGCGGGCCACGAAATCACTTTCGCAGTTCACTTCGACGAGCACACCAATCTTGCCGCCGGCGTGAATGTAGCTCGCCACCGATCCTTCACTGGTCACGCGCGCAGCCTTCTTCGCCGCCACCGAAACGCCTTTCTTGCGCAGAATCACGACCGCCTGCTCCATGTCGCCCTTGGCTTCGGTCAGGGCCTGCTTGCAATCCATCATCGGAGCCCCGGTTTTTTCCCGGAGATCTTTCACTTGTGCTGCGGAAATATTCACTGTCGTGGTACCCATAATTCCTCAAGTTTCAAAGTTTCAAGGTTTCAAAGACGGAGAGGGTTACGCTAAAGCATTGAAACCCTGAAACTTTGAAACCTAGATAATTTGACCCGCGCCGGGAATCTTTCAGCTATGACCCGCGCGGGTCTGAATTCCATGCCCGGTTTTTGACAATTCCCTCAGCAGCTAAAGCCGCTTCGACTCTTACCGATCTCGATCGGCACGGCTCAAGCCGTGCCCTTTCCAATCGACCTGGCTTTTCTCGGTACTCGGTACTGGCAACTCGGTACTCGTCAGACCGTCTGGCTTTCCACGTGATGCGTGGGAACATCGTCTTCGTTGGCCACCGGCTTCTTATGCGTTCCGCCGCTCAGCACTTCTTCCATGCTGATGTCTTCTGATGCATCCACCGCGCCCGATTCCTCGTCCTGATAATCGGCGGCAACCGCCTCCTCGGCAGCCTGAGCCTCCGTCGTCGCCGCACTCATGTCGGCGACCTGCTTGTCGGTCATCAGCTGCGCGCCCTCGGCGATTGATTCGGAAATCTTGGACGTGAACAGGCGGATTGCCCGCAACGCGTCGTCGTTACCGGGGATCACGTAATCCACTTCGCTAGGATCGCAATTGGTGTCGACCACGGCGACCACCGGGATGCCCAGCTTCCGAGCCTCGCGCACTGCGATTTGTTCCTTATTCGAGTCGATCACGAAGATGGCATCGGGCAGCCGCGTCATATTCTTGATGCCGGCGAGGTTCGCCTGCAAGTGCTTGCGCTCGCGCTCAAGCTTGATCACTTCCTTCTTCGGCAGCAGCTCGTAGCGGCCATCGGTGGCCATGTCGTCGAGCTCTTTCAGCCGCTTCACCGACTTCTGCACCGTCACCCAGTTGGTGAGCAGTCCGCCCAACCAGCGCTGGTTGATGTAGAACATCCCACACTTCTGCGCCTCTTCGGCGATTGCGTCCTGCGCCTGGCGCTTGGTGCCCACGAAGAGCACAATGCGGCCTTCGGTCGCCAGATCCTGCACGAACTTCGACGCTTCCTTGAACATCTTCAGCGTCTTCTGCAGGTCGATGATGTAAATCCCGTTGCGCTCGCCAAAGATGTATTCCTTCATCTTGGGATTCCAGCGCTTGGTCTGGTGCCCGAAGTGGACGCCCGCTTCGAGCAGCTCTTTCATTGTGATGGTAGCCACGTTTCTCCTTTTTTAATCTGCATCTCGCTGGTTTGGTTCCGCTCCATGCTATGAGGTCAGACTCTGCGAAACCAGCGGGATTGCCATTCCCGTCCCCGCGCCGCGAGGCACAGGAAGAATTGAACACCTAAAATCTAAAGTGGCAAAGTTTCGGAGGTTTCAAAGTTTCAAAGTGAAAACCAAAGGCACTTTGAAACCTTGCCACCTTGCCACGTTGAAAACTATCTCTTCGAGAACTGGAAGCGCTTGCGCGCGCCTTTTTGCCCGTACTTCTTGCGCTCTTTGCCGCGCGAATCGCGGCTGACCATGCCCTCGGACTTCAGTTTCTTGCGCAGTTCGGCATTGAACTGCATAAGAGCGCGCGCCAACCCGAGCTTCACCGCGTCCGCCTGGCCACGAACTCCGCCGCCCTGCGCCGTCACGACCACGTTGAACTGGGCGGCCGACTCTGTCGAAGCCAGCGGCGATTTCGCCGCCGAGCGCTGCGCCGGAGTCACGAAATATTCTTCAAACGCGCGTCCGTTCACCTTGAAATCCCCGCTGCCTGGTCGCAAATAAACCCGGGCGATCGCCGACTTGCGGCGTCCCGTTCCGTAGTATTGAACTAATTCAGCCATTCCGCTTTTAGCTCCTAGCTCTAGCTTCCAGCTCAACCAGAAGCGAGCTTTTATCTCTAAACCACAAACGCGTTGTCATCCTGAGCGAAGCCGCTTTTCAGGCGGAGCGAAGGATCTCCCGCTAATCCGCTCTCTGCTACGATACCGCAACCTTGCGCGGCTTATACTCGCGCACTTCCAGCTTGAATTCCTGCGGCTTCTGCGCCTGGTGCGGATGCTTGTCGCCCTTGTACACGTTCAGCTTCGATAGCATGTGCGCTGCCAGCTTGTTCTTCGGCAGCATGCGTTTTACCGCTGCCTCAATCACCGCCTCGGGCTTGCGCACCAGCCGCTTCTTGTATTCCTCGGTCTTGAGGCCGCCGGGGTATCCCGTGTAATGCTGATACTTCTTCTGCTCGGCCTTGACTCCGGTCGTGCGAACTTTTTCCGCATGGATCACGATTACGTGATCGCCGGTGTCGATAAACGGCGTGTACCGCGGATTCTCCTTGCCGATCAGAATGCGCGCCACTTGCGAAGCCAGGCGCCCCAGCGTCTGCCCTTCGGCATCCACGACGTACCACCTGCGCACAATTTCCCCCTGCTTGGGGAAATACGTAGACATAAACTCTCCCGATTGATAAAGGCTGCGAAAGAAAACCGCTCGTTGATTCCCCGGCCAGGACGCCAGGACCATCAGGCGGGCAACCACACTACTACCAAAGTCTTTACGATACCGGAGCCTAAGAACGATTGTCAACGCCAAGTTACCAACAGACCTTGTCTGTTGGTAACTTTAGTGCTTGCAGAATGGAGCGCGACATTACGTCGTTGTGCTCGACGTTATGAGCTGGGAGGGATCACCGAACTGAAGAAGTATCTCGTGATAAGTTTCGGCTACGTCAAACCGCTCAAGCCAGTCTTACCAAAAAAAGCGCTATAGCGAGAGCGGGTGTCGCGGAACGGAATCCTGACTCTTCAGCATCAAATCCCCCGCAAAAACGCGAGCCTGCAGCTGATATTGGCCGGGACCGTCGGCGAGTACGGAGTTTCCCACCGTACCCTTGGGACTGCCGAACTGGCTGCCGCTGATGTCGCCGAACTTCACCTGCAGGTCAACATGAGCGTACTCGGCGGGATCACCTACGCCGACGGTTAAATCTCCACCCGTCAAGGCCAGATCTTTGTTGCCGCTCACACCGTCCACCGTTAGGTCGCCACCCCGCATGCGGGCGTAAAGATGGGTGTTGCGCGGAATCGTGATCGTGACCTGAAGTTCATTTTTGGGCACGTGCGACAGCGTGAGATCCAGAGTGTCGCCGTCTCGCACCTCTTGAATCTTTATTTTGCGCGCCTGATCCAGATGCTTGCCCTCGGCGCGCACGGTGAGCCCGTCCCTGTCGGCGCCGACCACGCGAAAATCGCCGTCGTGCAGATGCAACCGGAGCGTCGCCCCGCTCGCGAGATTGGTTTCGAAGACTTGGTCCTTGAGGTTGACAGTCTTTTCGAGAGATTGAGCCAATGCGCTGGTGGCGAGGCCACTCGCAAGCACGAAGAACACACCCAGAAGGCGGCTGATGCGGTTCATCGAAACCCTCCTCGTAGCATAGACAAGACTTCCGACGTACTCAACCTCATTTCGTTAGCAGCTTTATTAGCAAGCCCTCCAAGGCCCGTTTCAGGGGATGTTCCCGCCCGCGCAGATTGCGGGCCTGAAGCGTGGGTGACAATTGTCATTCTCGCTGCGTGATGGATGGCACTGGTGCCGCATCCCCGGTTCCGCGATGATGCTTTTGCAGGAGGATGATTCGATGATCGCGGAACTCGAACTCCAGACAGCAGGAAATTCGCAGCTTACACAGCCAACGACGACGGTAGCCAGCCTCGAAAACGTCAACAAGAACTACGAAGCGGTGCGGGCGTTGCGAGATGTGAATTTTGAGGTCCGGTCAGGAGAAATCGTCGCTTTGCTCGGCCCCAACGGGGCGGGAAAGACAACCGCGGTCCAGCTATTCCTGGGACTGATGCCTCCAAACTCCGGCAAAGTGCGGGTTTTCGGCGCCGATCCGACCAATCCCGAAAACCGCATGCGCACCGGAGCCATGCTGCAGGTGGGCCGTGTTCCCGAAACTCTTCGCGTCCGCGAGCACATCGACCTGTTCTCCAGTTACTACCAGAAACGTCTGCAACTGGCGCAGGTTCTGGCCGCCGCCGGCCTGGAGAAATTGAGCGATCGTAAATTCGGCGAGCTCTCCGGCGGGCAGAAACAACGGGTACTGTTTGCGCTGGCCATCTGCGGCGATCCTGATCTGCTCTTTCTCGATGAACCCACTGTCGGCCTCGATGTCGAAGCCCGCCGCATGTTGTGGGATGAAATTCGCCGCATGGTTTGCCGCGGCAAGACCGTTCTTTTGACTACGCATTATCTGCAGGAAGCCGACGCTCTCGCCGACCGCATCGCCGTGATCAACCAGGGCGAGATTATTGCGCAGGGTACGCCAGCCGAGATCAAGGCGCAGACCAGGGGTAAGAAAATCCGGTGCATCACAAGCATCAGCCTGGGCACGATTCGCCAATTTCCCGGCGTCGAGGAAGTTCGCGAAGATCGCGAGGCCGTGCAAATTCGTGCTGATGAAGCCGAGCCGATTCTGCGCGAGCTGCTGAGTCGCGACCCGAACCTTTCCGGCCTCGAAGTCACCAGCGCCGGTCTGGAAGAAGCATTCCTTGCGCTCACCGCGGAGTCGAAGGACGCAAACAACGGAAGCGGGCTGAACTAAGCGAGATCACCAGACGCAGCCAGAGGAGAGCTATGAGCACAGCATCCATCGCATTGCGGCGAACCACAGCGGAACGTTCGTTCGGTCACACAATGACCATTTATCTGAAAGAGGCCAAGTACGAATTCCTGAAATATCTTCGCTTGCGTGTGTACACGGCCTCGCTGCTCAGCTTCCCGACTATGTTTTACATCCTGTTTGGATTAGTGCTGGGCCAGAATCAGTTCCTCGCGGGCATGCGCGTTCCCACGTACCTGATCGCGACCTATGGAACATTCGGCGTAATGGGCGCATCGCTGTTCGGAACCGCGGCTGGCCTGGCATCTGATCGCGGCCTGGGATGGTTGCAGGTCAAGCGCGCCAGTCCCATGCCGCCGTTCGCGTATTTTGCCGCCAAAATCATAACCAGCATGATTTTCAGCACGGTTATCGTGCTGGTCCTGTTCGCACTCGGAGTCGCATTCGGGCACGTGCATATGCCCTTCGCACAATTCCTCATCTTGCTCGGAGTGCTGGTGGCGGGATCCCTTCCGTTTTCGGCGATGGGGCTCGCCCTCGGATATTTCACCGGCCCGAACTCAGCGCCTACCACCATCAACTTGATTTACCTGCCGATGTCGTTCGCCAGCGGACTGTGGATGCCGTTCATGTTCCTGCCGAAAGCGGTGCGCACTATTGCACTGGCAATGCCGCCGTATCACCTTTCTCAACTGGCGCTCGGTGTTGTTGGCTCGGGCGCGCACGAATCGAGCCTTAGGCATTGGGAGTTTCTTGTGGCCTTCACCCTGATTTGCCTGGGTGTGGCTCGCATCGGTTTCCAGCGCGATCAGGAAAAGATGTACGGGTAACGGAGTTCTGAAATGAGTTGGCAATCGAAAAAATCGCTGAGCGGAGCCGCGGTGCTCATTCTGTTAGGAATGGCCGCATTTTTCTGCGGCGCGAAGTGGCTGGCTGTATTGATTCCCCTCGCGCTGCTAGTGCGATACTCCACCATGGAGCCGGCCTCTGAAGGAAAACGCAGCTTATGAGAGAGGATCTCTCGTCAGCGGAAATGCAAACCTCTGGCGCCCAGCCTGCGAACGCAGCGTCTCCAGGTGGTGCTGGCCGCGCGTGGACCCTGGCGATACTTGCTCCCATGGTCGCCGAAGTGCTGAGCGGGGCGACACGCATCAGCTTTATATTCGCGCTGATTCCGGAGATTATGGTGTGGGGTTGCGGCGCGTTGATCATTCGCGAGATTGTACGCCGCCGGCATCTACCATGGGCATCCATGCTGCTGATGGGATTGGGGCTTTCGATCGCTGAGGAGTTTGTCATTCAGCAAACCTCGCTCGCGCCTCTGCCCTGGCTGGCCTCTGCGCCAATCTACGGCCGGGCCTTGGGCGTCAACTGGCTGTATTTCCTCTTCATGCTCGGATATGAAAGCGTTTGGGTCGTGCTGGTTCCGGTGCATTTGACGGAACTGATTTTCTGGCGCGATCGCGACCGACCCTGGCTTCGCACCCGCGGCCTGATACTCATAAGCGCGATCTTCATTTTGGGTTCGTTCGTGGCATGGTATGCCTGGGTGAAGCGCGCCCGCCCCATGGTCTTTCACGTTGCGCCTTACGTACCGCCACCATTGACCATCATGTGCGGCGTGCTGGCAATCGTCGCTCTGGCCGCCGTCGCAATGACTTTGCGAGTTCCGACGGGCAATATCTCTCACAAATCTCCAGCGCCATGGGTCGCCGCTCTAGTTACGCTTGGGTTCATCTTCCCCTGGTACGTCTTGATTGGGCTGGTTTTCGCGCCGAGCGCCCACACTTTGCCTTTCTGGATTCCGATGCTGGCTGGGGTCGCGTGGGCTTGCACCGCTTTGATTCTTTTCCAGCGATGGTCGTCTTCCGCCGGCTGGGGCGATAGCCAACGTTATGCCGCAATTCTTGCTGCCATTGTGGTCTGCATGGTGGCTGGATTCCTGGGCAGCTCCTCGTGGCCTCGAGTCGACGTCGCCGGTAAATGGACCCTCGATATCGTTGCTGCGATCCTGCTGCTGATACTGGGGCGCGTGCTGCAGAGACGATCAGTCACTTCGGCAGCAGCAATTCATGGTGGCCGGAGTTGACCGCGGGGTGAAAATAGAACTATGCCGCTGGTGCCTTTAGGCGTGACATCCAATCGAACGGGCAGCCCGTGGAAGATGAAGCCGTGGAACACGGTTCTGAAAGATAAAGACCACGGCTGGAGCCCGCTGCTCTGGGTCGTCTATCTCGGATTTTTCTTTATCGATCCGGTTACGCGGCATGCGAGCGTGGGACTCTGGCTGCTCGATGGTCTGGGCGCATTCGTTTTCTTGCTGCTGTACTTTGGACTTTTTTTCCTGGAGTGCCCGCGGGCGCTTGCACATGTCGCAGGGATGGTCGTGCTGGCGCTTCTGTTTCAGCCGATTAACAACGGCGCCTGCACGTTCTTTATTTTTGCCGCGGCGATGCTGCCCTTTTGCGTTCAAACGCAGAAAGCGGCGATCATCGGCCTGGCCGCGATCGGCGGCGTCGGCGCTGCGGAAGGTTTGTTGTTGCACCTCGATAACTGGGCTTTGTTCTTCTCTACGCTCTTTCCCATGTTCATCGGCGCGGGAAACACCTTCTTCGCCGAGCGCAATCGCATCAACCAAAAGCTGCGCAAGGCCAATGAAGAAATCGAACAACTGGCCAAAGTCGCCGAACGCGAGCGCATTGCACGCGATCTGCACGACGTTCTTGGTCACACACTCTCGGTGATTACGCTAAAGTCAGAGCTCGCCGGCAAATTGATCGACCGTGATCCCCAGCGTGCGGGCAAGGAAATTCGGGAGGTCGAGCAGATTTCGCGGCAGGCGTTATCTGACGTGCGCGATGCGATTCGTGGATATCGCGCCAAAGGTCTGGCTGCCGAACTGGCGCAGGCGAGATCCACGCTCGAAACCGCCGGTCTCGCCGTGCAGTGCGACGCCGCGTCCACAGTAAAATTGCCGGCTTTGCAGGAAAGCGTTCTTTCCCTCGCCGTGCGCGAAGGCGTGACCAACGTCGTGCGCCACGCGAAGGCCCACACCTGTCGCCTGCGGCTTGAGCAGCACAACGGCACCTGCCGCCTTGAAATTCAGGACGACGGCGTGGGCTCTTTCAGCGAAGAAGGCAACGGTCTCCGGGGCATGCGGGAGCGCGTCGAGATGCTCGGCGGCACGCTTGTGCGCGAATCGCAAGCCGGAACAAAACTCACCATCACTTTGCCCACGAAGGACATTCCAGTGGAAACCGAAAGCTCCGGAAACTAGCTTGGCCCATATGCCTTCCACTGGAAAAGAATCTCGCAAGACAATCCGGGTCGTGCTCGCAGAAGATCAGGGGATGGTCCTGGGCGCACTCGCCGCCTTGCTCGAAATCGAAGGCGACATCTCCGTCATCGCCAAGGCGCACAACGGCAACGAAGCGCTGGATGCCGTGCTCGCTCACAAGCCCGACGTCTTTATCACCGACATCGAAATGCCGCACATGAGCGGACTTGACGTTGCGGCCGAGCTGAAGCGCCGCCGCACGGGAACGCGGGTGGTCATCGTGACGACATTCGCACGAACTGGCTACTTGCGACGCGCGCTGGAAGCCGGAGCGTCAGGGTATTTGTTGAAAGACATGCGCGCTGAAGAACTGGCCGACGCTGTCAGGCGTGTGCATCAGGGACTGCGCGTCATTCATCCGGAACTCGCGACCGAAGCCTGGGGCGAGATGGATCCGCTCACTGACCGCGAACGCCAGGTCCTGCGACTGGCGGGCGAGGGATTGGCCAGCGGCGACATCGCCAGCCAGTTGGGACTATCCGACGGCACCGTGCGCAACTATCTTTCCGAGGCGATCAGCAAGCTGGGCGCGAACAATCGCGTGGAAGCGGCGCGGATCGCGCGAACCAAGGGATGGTTGTAAGAAATCGCTACGCCGAGCGCGAGGGAAATTAGACTCTGATTGTACGGCTGTTCCGGTCGTGGTACGCTTCATCCCCGAGCCGTTCCGTTCCCCTCCCTTGCGTTGTTACGTCACTTAGGAGTTCAATCCCATGCCCAGAATGTCATGCCGAATTCTCCTTTCAGGTCTGCTCGCGGCTGCGTTCCTCATGATTGGTGGAGCAAAGTCTTGGGCACAGACAGAAACCATCCTTCACACGTTTACCAACGGTACTGACGGTGGCAACCCGTATTATCAACTGGCATTTGACAGCAAGGGCAACTTGTATGGCGCTGCTCAAAGCGGAGGAACCGACGGCGGAGGCGTTGTCTTCGAACTCACTCCGAATTCAGACGGGATGTGGACGCAGACGATCCTTTATAACTTTACCGGCTTTTACGGCACCGGCGATGGCGCTTTTCCCACTGGCGGCGTGACCTTTGATGGCAAAGGGAATTTGTACGGCGTAACTTCGTTTGGAGGCACATATTCGCAGGGCATCGTTTATGAGCTGTCTCCGGGCTCCAATGGAACCTGGACAGAAACAATCCTTTACAGTTTCACCGGCGGCGTCGACGGAAGCGGTTTATTTCTTGCCCAAGGACTAGCCCTCGATAGTTCGGGAAATCTGTACGGCACAACGATAAACGGAGGAACGAACGGCTATGGCGTAGTCTTCGAAATCTCTCCGGGCAGCAATGGCACATGGACGGAGACTGTTCTGCACAGCTTCACGGGAGGGGATGATGGATCGTATCCTTATGCCCGTTTGATACCGATGCCGCGGGCAATCTCTATGGAGCCGGCCTCAGTGGCGGAGCCCACGACTATGGCGTGCTGTATGAGCTGGAGAAGGGGGCGAATGGTACCTGGACGGAAAAAACCATCTATTCGTTTACGGGCATCAATGGCAGTTCCGCGCCTGTCTCCGCACTCGCATTCGACAAGAGCGGAAATCTTTACTTTGCCGGATATTTTGAGCTTGTTGAATTTGCCCGCAACTCCAATGGAACGTTTACCCAGAAGAATATCCACGAATTCGTCGGCGGTTCCGCTGATGGGGCAAACGCTTCCAGCGGACTCTTGTTCGACGCAGCCGGCAACATCTATGGCACCAGCTCCGCCGGCGGAGCACATCTGGGCACAGTGTGGGCGGCTAAGCCCAGCTCAACCGGAATGTGGCCCGATCGCATTCTGCACAGCTTCACCGGCGGGGATGATGGGGAAGATCCAGTTTATGGCGCGCTGGTGATGGACGCTCATGGCAACTTGTACGGAGCGACTTCAGCGGGCGGCGCTTCGGGATACGGGGTCGTCTATCAGATAAAACCATAATCACGTCTGAGAATCGGAGAACGGTGAGCTTATTTCGCCATTTCTCGTGAAAACAAACTCACGGTTCTTCCCTTTTCCTGTTAGAGGTGCTCGTCGATTTGGCCCCGTCGTTCCATCCATCCCTGAAGGATGAGAATCGCCGCCATTCGATCGACTGCCTTGCCTCGTTTTTCGATGGAGAGATCGGTCTCGCGCAATAGCCGGTTGGCTTCGGCCGAAGTCAGACGCTCGTCCCAGAGATGGACAGGCAGGCCAAAGCGCTTGCGCAAGTCTTCGGCAAAGACCTGCATCTTCTCGGCTTGCGTGCCCTCCGCGCCACTCATGCGCAAAGGCAGGCCGACCACGATCTCCTTAATTTCATATTTGGTAATCACCTGGCCGAGCTGTTCGAAATCGTGGCGCTTGTTGCGCCTGTGGAGGGTTTCAAGACCCTGTGCAGTAATGCCCAGCGGGTCAGACACCGCTATGCCGATCCGCCGCGTTCCCACATCCAGCCCGAGGATGCGCCCTTTATCCATCGCGCGATTATAAGCGCGGCCGAAACTCCATCGCGGGGATCGCCGGGCGTGAGCCTTGCCTTTGTCCCATTTCAGGAGTAACATAATTAAAGCATCGACCGTAGCTCTCCTCACTTCGAACTAGCCCTTCCTCCTTTAAGGGTGCCTTTTATGAGCGGTTCCGAGTTGAATTTCCACATCGGCGATAAGGTTGTATATCCCAACCATGGTGTAGGTGTGATCGAGCAGATCGGGAGCCGATCCATCGGTACGACGGTCGAGCGGTTCTACCTGCTTCACATTAAAGCCAGCAGCCTGAAGGTGATGGTTCCTTGTCACAATGCAGGCAGCGTGGGAATGCGGCGCGTTGTGCGCAACGGCGAAATTCAGAAAGTTCTGGATTATCTGTCAGTTACTGAAAACGGGAGCAATGGGGACTGGAAAGATCGCTTCAAGGAAAACTCCGATCGCATGCGTACCGGTTCGCTGCTCGAAGTCGCCGGCGTGCTCAAGAGCCTGATCGCGCTGCATCAGGCAAAGCCACTCTCATTTCGCGAGAAAAAGATGCTGGAGCGCGCCCGTTATCTTCTGGTTAGCGAGCTCGCCATGGCGCGCAATTGTGAGGAAGCGAAAGTTGAGGAGCTTCTCAGTCTGGCTTTGTCGAAGTGCAAGCTGCGGTTCCCCGAAGCCTCAGAATTTCAGGCGTAGTTCCCGTTCTGCAGTTTTCCCTTACCGGTGCGGATCGAATTCTACTTTGACGGTCAGGGTTTGTTCAGTCCCGGCTGGGGCATACTTCCATCGCTGGATCGCCTTCATGGTCGACTGTCCTAGAATCGGATTCCCGCCCAGGAGTTTGGTCTCCTTCACTGTTCCGTTGGCCGAGACCACAACTTCCACGCGAACGATTCCACCGATGTAAAGCCGCTTGAGGGCATCGGGATATTCAGGATCAACGCGGCTTATGACTTTGCGTCCATCTGCGGGAGCGTCATAGGTTTGCGCGAAACCCGGAATGATGCTCAACAGCGCCGAAACAGCTATGGCCGCGAGAACCAGCCAAGTCCCGGAGCTACGGGGATGGCGTGACGTCGCTTTAGAACTGAGCAAACAGTGCATGGTTGGTGATCCGGCCTCTTTTTGCGGTCGCGTCATGGCAGCTCCACGCTGAGTTGATAGACCTCTTGTGTGCTGCGATCGCGCACAAACATCCAGGAACCGTCGGCAGCCCGCCCGCTCCATGGTCCGAGCGCGCCAGGAAAGCGCTCGAACGTAGCCACTTCAAACAACGCTTCTGGCTCGCTCTCACCGACCTTCACTCGGCGAATCGACTCCACTCCACTCACGGCATCGTCGAAATACAGATACTTGCTGTCTGCCGACCACATCGGATAATTGACTGCACCCGCCGGTTCAGAGAGCCACTTCGACCACTTCTGAGTTTCGAAGTCATAAATCAACAACGCCGTGTTTCCCGGCGCCAACGCGGCGATGTATCTACCATCCGGCGACCATCTCGGGCTGAACACTCCTTCAGAGCCCGGAACAGTCACGACCTCGTGTGTCTTGAGATCAAGAATTCGAACGCTGAGACCGCCCGCGTCCAGAGTGGAATTGCCAAACATGAGGCGCGTGCCATCGGCGGACCAGTTGGCGTCGATCTGGCTGCCGTCGGCCGAAATCGGCTCAGGCTGGCCGCCGTTGGCAGCTACGATCGAGATTTTCCACGACCCTCCCGGCTTCAGGCTGACAAAAGCTATCTGCTTGTCATCCGGCGACCAGCGCGGCAGGGCAGCGCGATCGGGAGCAGTGGTCAGTTGTAGTTTGTCCGCTCCGTTTGCCCGCGAGCGCCACAGAGTTCCTCCAGGAATGGCAACGTACGTAATCCATTTTCCATCAGGAGAAAAATCAAGATCGGTGGCGGAGAGTCCGGGAACGACGGGAACAAATTTTTTCTGGCGCGGCTTGTACTTCACGACCTCTCCCCAAGGCTGCACGCCGATCGCCCAGATGTTCTTGTTGTCGCGGCCAGGAAAGGGATTTCCGAAAGACATCGGACCGCTGGTCAGAGCTACAGGAGTAGTTTCGTCTCCTGCACCCGAGTCGGGAAATGCCCACAGGGTCGTGATGATCGTCGTGGTGTTGGGGACAGTCTGAGTCGCCTGAAAAATGTAGTAGCGGCCATCGGCGGTCCAGCTTCCGCAGCACTCCGTGGAGCGGTACGGCCAGGTGCTCAACAGCGAGTGCGCGTTGGACCCGTCGCGCCGGACTTCCCACAAGGACGTGGTTCCTTGCTCGATATTGCTGACCGTGAAGCGGATGCGCTGCCCGTCGGGTGACAGGCGCGGGGCAAATACGGAACCGCTGGCGCTAAAGACTAAGCGCTGCTCGTTTCCGGCCGCGTTCGCCAAATAGATGGAAGATCCGTTGGCGAACACCAGTTCTTTTCCATCGGCTGACCATGCGCCGTCGCGGCCCGTCAGGTCTCCGAGACGTTCGGGAGCGCCGCCGGTGACAGGAACACTCCAGAACCCGGTTGCGCTCGAATTGTCTTGTCTTCCGAGAACCAGCAATCTGGAACGATCTGCCGACAGATCGAGCGCTTGCGCGCTTGCGAGTGGGCTCGCGACCAAAGATCGACTGGACGACGATCGACTGGACGACGATCCACCCGATGACGATCGACCGGACGACGATCGACCGGATAAAGACTGGTCCGATCCAGAAAGGGTCACCCTGGCGATCACCCGGTCGGAAGCCGGCAGTTCGGTGACGTAAACTTCGGAGTCGTCGGCGACGAGGTTGGCTTTACGAATCTGGTCGCGAGTGACTTGAGAAATCGAATTCACCTTGGGATACGCCACTCCCGAGGCTCCGCGTATGTGGCTGGCCGGCCATAATGTCGCCACCAGAGCGGCAGTCAGCGAAAGCGCACATAAACGACTTACCTTGCGATCACACACTTCTTTCCATGCTCTTTTCCAAGCGGGACGCATATTTCCGATCTTAGCTATGAGCAATGCCGGCACGAATCGAAAATGCTCTTTCCGGATTACCGGGGTAATCCGTTATTGGTGGGCGCGGGCACATTGGGCTAGTGGGCTCTCGGCAGGTTCTGATTCCGGAATGTAAGCGTCAAAACCCAGCTTTTGCCGTCACTGAGGGGTTATAATTCCTAAAGCCTTGCCGCAATCCGGCCTTTACTAGAAACCGGCCTGAGTAAGCCTCGAGTAATCCAATGACCGACCAGATTCGACGAAAATTGCAGGAAGAGATCAACGCGCTTGAACACGAGTTGATCCACGAGCTTCCGAAAGAGATCAAGAAGGCTGCCGCGCTGGGAGACCTGAGCGAGAATGCGGAATACCACATGGCGAAACAGCGCCAGGAGTTTGTCAAGGCGCGGGTTCGCCAGCTCGGCAAGCGCCTCGCGGAGTTGTCCATGATCAACATGAACAACATCCCGCACGACAAGGTTGGCCTAGGCTCGACCGTGAGGGTTTACGACAGTACCAAGAACGAAGAGGTCGAGTACAAACTGGTCACCAGCGAGGAATCCGACGTTGCGGCGGGAAAGATTTCGACCACCAGTCCGATCGGACGCGCTCTGCTGAACAAGAAAGTCGGCGACGAAGCCGTCGTCGTCACCCCCAACGGCAAGCGCGAACTGGAAATTCTGAGCCTCTCCACGATTCACGACGAAATGGAAGCCGACGAACCCAAAGAGGCCGGCGCATAATGTCGGTCAGCTGGACATCGGCGTTCGGTCGCGCCTGCGGCGCTCTGCTCGATACGATTGTCCGCTGGCTGGCACTTTCGCGAATTAATCCCAACGTCCTTACATTCATGGGACTGGTGGTCAACACCTGGGCTGCGATCCTGTTCGGCTCGGCCAACGCCTCGAATCAGAAACGCATGTTCATCTATGCGGGACTGGTGATCATTTTTTCGGGATTTTTCGATCTCGTCGACGGGCAAGTTGCCCGCGCCACCAATCGCGTCACGCGCTTCGGAGCCTTCTTCGATTCTGTGGTGGATCGCTACTCAGACGCGTCGCAGTTCCTGGGGCTGCTTGTCTTTTATGCGCGCGGCGAGCGATTTTTTTACGTGGTGCTGTCGGCTTTTGTGATGATCAGCGCGATTATGGTCAGCTACACGCGCGCCCGCGCCGAGAGCCTGATCGGATCCTGCCGCGTGGGATTCATGGAGCGCCCGGAACGTCTGGTGTTGGTCATTCTGGGAGCGCTTTTTAATCGCATGGCTCCCGTGCTCTGGGTGATCGCGGTGCTGAGCACGATCACGGTGATTCATCGCATGCGCTATACCTGGACCCGCACGCAGGATCCACCGGTCGCTCTAACGCCTGGGCAAGCCGCCTGAAGGCGCGTGTTTTCTTTAACACGGCTTCCTCAGCAGGTTTCCTAGATCCCGCAAATCCACAATAGAGATTTTGGTGTGCAAGGCCGAGGCAGGTTCGCACTCGGCGATTGCACATATTTCCGATGCGAAGGGAATGCGCAAAGGATGGCGACTACAGGTGACTCCGGTTCGACCTAAGGGCCGGACACCGACGGAAAAGCCCAAATCAGTTAGGGGGAGACTCCGGCGAAACGAATGCACGACCGAACAGTCGGGTAGGGCATCCTCAAGGATGCCCTCTGGGAACCCCCGAAAGACTAGGCCCGGGCGCCGACAGCGGCGGTCTCGCCCGCCGGAATGGATTTCTCTTCGCCGTTGGGCTTCGATTGCGGCTGTCCGCCCTTGCGGATGTCGATGCCGCCCTTGAAGAAAGCGCCGTCCTCGATGGAAATACGGGCTGCGATCACGTCGCCGGTGAGGGAGCCGTCGCTGCGGATATCGACTCGGTCGCTGGCCGTAAGATTGCCGCGGACCTTGCCCAAAACCACGATTTCACGGGCGTTGATGTTGGCGGAAACGACTCCATTGCGACCAACCGTGACCCGATTGCCGGAAAGATTGATGGAGCCTTCCACCCGGCCGTCGATGTAGAGAGACTCGGAACCGGTCACTTCGCCCTTAATCACGAGCGACTTACCGATGGTTGCCTGATCCGCGGTGGTGGTCGTCACCGGCCGAGGAGCGGCTGCAGGTTCGCTGGCTGCCATGGTGGGAGCGCTGGGAATAGACGCAGGGCGCTCCGGCTCAACTGGCCGGGAAGAAGATTGAGGCTGATTCGTCGGCTTCCACATGGATAAGAGATCCTTTCCTTGTTTTGGAATTAGGGGTCACGAGCCGCACTTTCGTGGCCAAAGCAAATTGTACTCCTGCGTCTCAAATTGAGCCCTGTGGAAAAGCCTTTATTTTCAGTAGATAGTTCCTCCTCTGATACCTGCAGAGAGGCGTCCCTCCTTCAGCGTTCAGAACAGGGGGATCCCGATCTTTTCTTCTGACGGAATGTAAAGATTCCCGGAAAATTTTGTCCCCCGTATCCTTTCCGCGCTTTCGGGAGTTATCCTCTTCAGGGTGAAGATTTATCGAAAACCGAATCATGTTTCGTGAGTCTAACGGAAGTACTGGGGACAGAGACAGCCATTCTTGCGAACACTGGAGTAAAGCATGCTAGAGCCGTCTGTAGTTACGCCCGCAGCAGTGAACGTCGGGAGGCCTGAACCGGGGGAGTACGCCCCATACTACGAGCGCTACATTTCGCTGATCGACGGAAATGACATCCTGGGGACGCTCGATTCGCAACGGCGGCAAATGATGTTGTTGCTCTCAGGACGAGACGACGCCGAGGGTGAATTTCGTTACGCTCCGGAGAAGTGGAGTGCAAGCGAAGTGCTTGGCCATGTCTGCGATACCGAGCGCATTTTTGCTTATCGCGCGCTGCGCATTGCGCGCGGCGATCAGACTCCGATTGAGGGATTTGAGCAGGATGATTATGTGAGAAATGGGCCGTTCGGGCGCTTGCCGCTTTCTGAGATTATTGAAGATTACATTGCGGTGCGGCGCGCGACGTTAACGCTGTTTCGCAACCTGGATGAAGCTGCGTGGATGAGGCGTGGTGTGGCGAACAAGAACGAAGTGAGCGTTCGGGCCATCGCCTACGTAGTTGCCGGACACGAACTGCATCATCGGAGAATTCTGGAAGAGAAGTATTTCATACGGTAACTTCTTTGCCGGATTCGGTTCGGCGCGAATCGGGTCGTTTTTCTGCAATCCATGTCCCAGCGGGCTTTGACGGAATTGTTGCGTGGCAAGGGGGCGCACGCCCATCCTTTGGCATGTGTGGAGGACATTTCTGCCGAATTGGCGGCGCGACAAGTTGCGGGGTTTCCTCATTCCATTGGGCAGCTCATTTTTCATCTCAATTACTGGATGAATTACGATCTGCGGCGCATGCGTGGAGAGAAGCCGAAATATCCGGAACACAATGCGGAGAGTTTTCCACCCACGCCGACTCCCGCGGATGCCGCGGAGTGGGATCGGCTGCGACGGGATTTCGCGTGGTTCTTGAACGAACACACTGCTTTAGCAAAGTTTTCGCGGGCGGAACTGGATCGCGAGATTGAGCCTATGTGTGAAGATCACCAGAAACGCGCGAACACACTGGAGGCGATTCTGTGGCAGACCGTCGGGCACAATAGTTATCACGTGGGGCAGATTGTGATGATCCGGCGCATGCTCGGTGCGTGGCCACCGAAAGCGGGCGGGGATACGTGGTAGTCAAAAACAACGTTGGTCGTCGGTTGCTGGTCGGGGGCAACACCTCTCGCCTATCGGCTGTAGTTTATGCTGAGAGCTGAAGACTGAACTCTGCCGGCTCTTATGCTTTCTGATTCCGCCATCCTGAAACATATTGGAAAACAACCCAAGCGCACAGCGGGGTTCAAGCAACTGGTGCGTGAGCTTGGACTGCATGGCGACGAGCGTCAGGAACTCAACGAACGGCTGAAGAAAATGATCGGGAGCGGGGCACTGATCGCGATTGCGTCGGACAAGTACGCGCTGCCGCAGGCCGCGGGAAAGAATCTCGTAGT
This sequence comes from Candidatus Sulfotelmatobacter sp., assembly GCA_030040965.1. Taxonomy (GTDB): domain Bacteria; phylum Acidobacteriota; class Terriglobia; order Terriglobales; family Acidobacteriaceae; genus Sulfotelmatobacter. The sequence goes on from JASHOT010000073.1 coordinate 20,101, forward strand.
CGGCCGGCTTTCCATGCATCGCGATGGATTTGGGTTCGTCATCCCGGACGCGAACTCTGTGCCCGCGGCGCTGAAGTCGCGGCTTGCAGGCGACATTTTCATTGCGCCTCATCTCATAGGAAACGCCATGCACGGCGACCGCGTGCTGGTTGAGATCAGCAACGTGCGGCCGGATGGGCGGGCGGAGGGTCGAATTGTGCGTCCGGTGGTGCGGGCGAATCCGACGGTGGTGGGAGTTTTTCATTACGGCACGAAGCGGAATTACGTTGCCCCGATGGATGCAAAGATTACGCAAGAGATCGTGATTCCGCCTGGGATGGAGTGGCCGCCGAACAAGGACAGTGAAGATACGGGCGAGATTCCTCGCCTCGCCGGTGAAAGCGCGGGGCTTCGGAATGACGCAAAGCGGCTTGGAAGGAGGCGCAAATCTGTGGATCGGGTGCTCGGCGAGGAGGCAGCACGGCGCACGGAGTGGGACGATCTGGAAGGTGTGGTGGTCGATGTTGAGATCACGGATTGGCCTTCGCCCACGCAGAATCCGCGGGGGCGCGTGATTGAGATTCTGGGGCGGGAAGATGATTTTGGCGTAGATGTCGAGATCACGATCCGCAAATTTCATTTGCCGCATCATTTTCCAGCTGCGGTGATCGAGGAAGCGCAGAATGCGCCTCAAACGATCTCGGGTGCAGAGTTGCAGCGGCGGCGAGATTTTCGAAACCTGCCGATTGTGACGATTGATGGTGAGACGGCGCGCGATTTCGACGATGCCGTGCTGGTGCGCCCGCTGCCGAACGGCAACTTCGAATTGCAGGTCCACATTGCCGATGTGGCGCATTATGTGACTCCCGGATCAGCGATCGATCAGGAGGCGCGGCTGCGGGGAACGAGCGTGTATTTTCCCGATCGCGCGGTGCCGATGCTGCCGCTCGAGCTCTCGACCGATGTTTGCAGCCTGCGTCCGAACGTGGATCGATTAGTGATGTCGTGTGTGATGGAGATCGATCACGCCGGCGAGATTGTCGGCTACGAGTTGAGCGAGGGAGTGATCCGGTCGGCGGAGCGCATGACTTATACGGCGGTGAATGCCGTACTTGAGAACGATGCTGTCATGCGCGAGCGCTACGCGCCTCTGGCTAGGGGATTTGAGCTGATGCGGGACCTGGCGCTCATTTTGAATCGCAAGCGTCAGCGGCGTGGATCGATTGATTTCGATCTGCCCGAGCCGGTGATTGAATTCGACGAATTCGGGCTCATGAAGAGCATTTCGCGGTCGGAGCGCAATGTTGCGCATCGCCTGATTGAAGAGTTCATGCTGGCGGCGAACGAGTGTGTGGCCGGCCATCTCGAGTCAAAGAACGTCGCAT
>JASHOT010000074.1 GCA_030040965.1 Candidatus Sulfotelmatobacter sp.
GTCGGCAATGCTGAGTTTGTTGCCGGTCTTGAGAGTAAGGGGTTGAAGAATTACCGCTTCGTCGATTGCTGCGATCTGGTAGCCCGCGTGCCTCCGGAGGGACTGTTTGGCTACTCGCATATTGGCAACCCGCATTACATCGATCGTGCGCGGGTAATTCAGCAACGCAGTCCCGATGATCCTTTTATCAAGAAAGATCAGTGGAGAGCGAACGTGCAATACTTCTTCAAGTACGCTTGGCGTTTCGGCAACGTGGGTATACGTGCGCTGGCCGACCATACGCCCCTGAATTATGTGTGGCCCGTGCCGGCGGATTTGGCGTAGCCGTTAACTTTCAGACATGGTGAGAACAGATCCAGGGAAAAAACCGCGCGCCGTCGTTCTGTTAAGTGGCGGCATGGATTCGTGCGTGTGTGCGGCGCTGGCTCAGCGCGACCATGATGCGGCTGCGGTGCACGTTCTCTATGGCCAGCGTACCGAAGAGCGGGAGCGGCAGTCATTTCTTGCCATTTGCCGGCGGCTGAATATTCACGATCAACTGATCGTGCGCAATGAGGCATTGCGCGCCATCGGCAACTCCGCTCTGACCGATGAAAACATCGCCGTACCGCGGTCGGATGAAGTGGGCCGTGAGATTCCTGTAACTTACGTTCCCTTCCGCAACGCGCATTTTCTAGCCGTGGCGGTAAGCTGGGCTGAGGTGCTGGGCGCCGAAAAAGTCTTTATTGGAGCCGTCGAGCCCGATAGTTCGGGCTATCCCGATTGCCGCCCCGCGTATTACGCCGCCTTCAACCAAGTGATTAAAGCAGGGACGAAAGAGGGCAGAATTGAAATCGTCACACCGCTGATCGCGATGCGGAAGAGTGAAATCGTGCGCCTTGGCCTTGAACTGAGTGCGCCCTTCGATTTAACTTGGTCATGCTACAGCCGTGAGGATCGGGCTTGCGGCGTCTGTGATAGTTGTGTGCTGCGCGTGCGCGCATTTGAAGCCGCCGGGATCCACGATCCGATTCCTTATGCGGCCCGATAACATCGGTTGCCGGGAGGCAATATATGAAAAAACAATTTGCAATTCTTCTTCTTGCGGTGCTGGCGCCGGGGCTGTGGTCGATTCCAGTCGTGGCGCAGACGGGGTCGGTACAAGGTGCATGCAAAGATGCCGACGGCAATCTCCTGGTCGGCGCCGTCGTGGTCTATGCCAATCTGGAGAATGGCCAGAAGTACACGCTCACGACCAACAAAAAAGGCGAGTACTTCTCGCTGGGTCTGACTCCGGGCAAATACAACGTCACCCTCTACAGAAATGCAGATGACCAGAAGGCCAACAAGGAAGCCTACCACGTCAACAACTATGCGGTGCAGCTCGACCAGAACACGCTCGATCTCGACATGAAAAAGGAACGGCAAGAGCAAGCCAAGGCTGCCGGCATCACGACGGAGCAGGCGAAGGCCAAGGATGAGGAGCGCGAAAAGGCGATCAAGGAAAACAATACGATCAAGTCGCTGAATGAGAAGCTGACCACGGCCAAGACGGCAGCCGATGGCGGCGACTACGATACCGCCATTGCGACTCTCACGGCAGCCACTCAGATCGATCCGAACCGCGATCTTATCTGGTTCAAGCTGGGCGATTATTACCGCCTCTCGGCGGCCAAGCAGACCGACCCTGCAGAGAAGCAGAAGCGGCTGGATTCGGCAGTGGACTCCTATCAGAAGGCAGTTGACCTGAAGAAGGCTGCGCCGCCGAGTAAGGATCCCGCGCAGGATGCGAAAAATCTTTCCGCCTACTACAACAATCTGGCCGACGCCTACGCCAAAGATCGCAAAGTTGACGATGCGGTGAAGGCCTACGAGCTTTCGGCGCAAGCCGATCCCAGTTCGGCTGCCGGCGCTTATTTCAACATTGGAGCCGTGCTGACCAATGCCGGTCGTCCCGACGACGCGAATGCCGCTTTCGACAAATGCCTGGCGGCCGATCCGACCCGCGCGGAAGCGTGGTACCAGAAGGGCGTGAATCTTCTGGGCAAGGCGACGCTGAAAGGCGACAAGACGATTCCGGCGCCGGGTACGGTCGAAGCGCTGCAAAAGTATCTCGAACTCGCGCCCAATGGGCCTAATGCTCAAAGCGCAAAAGATTTGCTGACCAGCCTGGGAACGTCGGTTGAAACCACCTACGGCAACAAGAAGAAAACGAAGTAAAGATGCTTGTTTATCAATAAGTTAGAGGGGCGGCTTGGCAGCCGCCCTTTTGTCTTTCAAGAACCAAGCACGTTACGAAAGACTACGTACTTTACTGTTCTTCCTCATCGCTCGGAGCCGCGCTAGAGTCGAATCAGCGATTTTGTCTTCCCTTTTCTGTGGTGCGGCAGAGTTGTGCAAGTACGAGGCTCGGGAAAAACGGAAAACGAATGGCAGCACCAACCATCGCACCCATCACAGTTGCGTTAGAAGACTTTACTTCGAGCGGCCGCATTGCGACTCCGGCTGTGCTTTCGGCCATGCTGCGCGCCGCGGAGAAGATCAGCGACCTGATTTTCTCGCCCGGCCGTCCGCCGCAGGTTCAGGTTTATGGGCAAATGATCCCGGTACAAGTGCCGGGATTTACCATGCTGACCCCTGACGACACCCGCCACATTGCGGCGGACCTGATTGGCGACAACAAAGCGGCGATCACCACGCTGCGCGAGCACGGCGCGTGCGATATTTCTTTCGGACTTCCTGGATTGGCCCGCTTCCGCGTGAACATTTTTATTCAACGTGGCAGTTGCGCCGTGGTCATGCGCGTGATTCCGACAGCGATTCCGGATTTCGCTTC
>JASHOT010000075.1 GCA_030040965.1 Candidatus Sulfotelmatobacter sp.
CTGTTTCATGAAACCATCAAGTCGGGATTCGCAACTGGGGCTGGCATCACCGCTGAACTACGCGGTGAACAAAAGCGGCAAAATCAAAAACCCCTCTAAGAAGGAGGCAGGGGCTGGATGTAAGTCACCAGCCTTGCTTTCCCGCGAGGGCAGGGAGAGAAGTTTTTCCTTGACATCCTCTTTCACAGGATGAGTGAAAAGAAATGTTTGTCTAAGTTGCCCGGCCTTGTGCCGGTTAGAAAGCGAATATGTGGCAAATTCTGAAAAGCATGCTGACCGGCCGCAACGAGTTTGCGTCGGGCGGTCTGCTGCTCATGATCATCGGCGGGCTAAGTGTTTGGTTGCGAGCCATTCCCGAACGTATCTGGGAGTGGATCGTCAGCCAGACCACCATGATGATCACGGTGAAGGACGATGATGCGGCATTTTCGTGGGTGAAGGAATGGTTCCTCGAACAGAGGTTCCTGAAGCGAATCCGTCGCGTGGATCTCGATACGACAGTGCGGAACGAGCGGATTGCCATGATTCCAGCCCCCGGTAAGCATTGGTTTTGGTATGGCAGCAGGCCCTTCGAGGTATGGTTTTCGCGCACTGAGAATACGCACGAGCGCAACGGCAGACGAGTCGAGACACTAACGTTTCGGACGCTCGGAAGGAATCGAGTTTCACTCGAAAGCTTTGTCGAAGACGTTGTGCGTTGTCATGTCAAACGACAAGGTGTGCAGTCGTACCTGTACATCTACGACGACGGGTGGGATTACGTGGAGGGCTACTCGCCTCGTGGATTAGCGTCGGTAGTTCTGCAGCCTGGTGAAAAGGAACATTTGCTGCAAGACGTGGAGCAGTTTCGAAGATCGAAAGGACGATATGAGCAACTGGGAATTCCATACCATCGCGGCTATTTGCTCTATGGTCCGCCCGGAACTGGAAAGACCTCGCTGGTCTCGGCGCTAGCTGCGCACTTTGCACTTTCGATCTATGTCATCAATCTCGCCGAGTTCAACGATCGCAGCTTGATGAAAGCCGTGAATCAGGTGCCGGCAAATTCTGTTCTGTTGTTTGAGGATATCGATTGCATGCGCGGAAGTCAGTCTCGTGAAGAATCAGCTACGAAAAGCGGCGGGAATGGAAACTCGGCTACGGCCACAAAGGAGAATGCACCGGCGAATATCGTCACTCTTTCTGGGTTGCTGAATGTACTGGATGGCTTTCAGGCGCCGAGTGGAGTCCTGTTTGCAATGACAACGAATCACGTCGAAAAGCTGGACACTGCGTTGCTGCGTCCGGGGCGGATCGACTACAAGCTTTTCTTAGGAAAGGCAAGCGATCAGCAAAAAGTAGATCTCTATCGCAGGTTTTTTCCGAGTGCGTCGGAACCAGAAGCGCGAGAGTTCGTCGATGCTTCTCGCTCCGCAGAAACAATGGCTGAGTTTCAAGGCCTGCTCTTGGCTCTGGAGCAGGGAGAAAGTCGATTGGATCAAGTGGCAGCAAGTCACGGAATCCTGGTGTAGAGCATTCGCCGGTGGTGATGTGCGACGGTTCCTTCGAGGGGCGCAGGTTCGAGTCCTGCCACAGCCTATGGCTGTGTAGCTCAGTTGGCAGAGTAAATCCGTTGCCGACAATTCCCCGGCGATTAACAAGCTTGACGATCATTCTTTACTAGCGATGGCTTTAGGAAAGGAGGCCACGAATGGCCCGACTGAACATACTCAACCTCAACTCCGGGCTGCGCACGCACGAGGGAGCAGCCGCTCGGCACATTTCTACGGAACTGCAACTGCGGCGCTCTGTGCTCGCCTGCCTGCTCTGGGAGAACCAGTTTTACGAGGACGGAGTCGAGATCGCCGGCCGCATCGCCGAGCTTGTGCCAAAGGTCGTGGCCGAGAAGGTGGCTGCACTTGCCATTGAGGCTCGTGAGCAGATGAAGCTGCGTCACGCTCCGCTTCTGCTCACCCGCGAAATGGCACGTCACAAGACACACCGCTCCCCGGTATCGGAGACGCTCGCTCGCGTGATCCAGCGTGCCGACGAACTCGCCGAGTTTGTTGCCATCTACTGGAAGGACGGGCGTGTGCCGCTCTCCGGCCAGGTGAAGAAAGGGCTGGCCGCAGCTTTCCCGAAGTTTGACGAGTATCAGCTCGCCAAGTATGACCGTGGTGGGCCCATCAAGCTGAGGGACGTACTCTTCCTCTGCCACGCCAAGCCTCGTGATGAGGCTCAGGCAGCGATATGGAAGAAGCTGATCGGTGGAACCCTGACTACACCTGACACGTGGGAGGTTGCTCTCTCGTCCGGAGCCAACAAGCGTGAGGCCTGGGAGCGGCTGCTTCGCGAGCAGAAGCTGGGCGCACTGGCGCTGCTCCGAAACCTGCGCAATATGCGCGAGGCTGGCGTCAACGACAAGATGGTGGGCAGCGCTATGGCTGAGATGAAGACGGACCGCGTTTTGCCGTTCCGCTTCATTGCAGCTGCGCGTTACGCTCCGAAGCACGAGGCCGACCTTGAGCAGGCGATGTT
>JASHOT010000076.1 GCA_030040965.1 Candidatus Sulfotelmatobacter sp.
GTGAAAAGCATTCCTCGCTGCGTTTTTTGAAGGCTCGCCGCTTTCAACATCTGCAGTTCGGAAATCTTGAAACTTTGCAACCTTGAAACTCTGAAACTCGCCTATCGCAGCTTGGCCTGCGCCAAGGCTTCCACGCGTGCCAGCACTTCATCTTCGCTCATCGCCGTTGAGTCGATGACCACGGCGTCTGCCGCTGCGACCAGCGGCGACGTGGCCCGTGTCCGGTCGCGGCGGTCGCGCTCGCGCAAGTCCGCGGCGACGTTGGCCGCGAGTTCGCCCTTGATTTTTTGCTGCTCCATGCGACGCTGCTCGCGCACCACAGGATCGGCATCGAGAAATATTTTCAGGTCGGCATCCGGGAAAACTTTGGTCCCTATGTCGCGGCCTTCCATGACTACGCCGCCTCCCTCGCCCATTGCGCGCTGATGCGAGACCATCCATGCGCGAACCTTGGGATGCACCGAGACTCGGGATGCGGCTTCCGTCACGTCGCGTTCGCGAATTCTTGCGGACACATCGCGGCCATCGAGTAACGTGCGATTTCCGCCGATCGTAGGTTCGAGCTCGATGCGTGAATCCTGCGCCATGGCAACCAGCGCCGACTCGTCGTCAAATGAGGCATCTTTTTCGATCGCCTTCAACGCCAGCGCCCGATACATGGCGCCGCTTTCCAGGTTGACATAGCCCAGCTTGCGCGCCAGCCGAGAGGCGATGGTGCTCTTGCCGGCTCCCGCCGGGCCGTCGATGGCGATAATGAGGCGGCGAGCGGGTTTGGCGGGATCGTCGTGCATGTCGAAGTTACAGATTGTACACGGAGGTTGGGAGCGGCATGTCGCTCATGCCGGGAAGAGATGGTTCTGAAAGTCGCGCGCGGCCTGCGCCACGTTTTCCGGCTTGCCCAGGTCGCGCCAATAAGAGTCGTCAGAGCGGAATGCCAGAATCTTCTCTCCGTTCGCGGCCAGGCGCAGATAAGAGTCGATGATCGAAAATACGCCTTCCTCCGTCATCAGCGAAAAAATCCGTGGAGAAATGACGTGGATACCGGAAAAGGCGAGCGCTTGCGTGGAGGCGGAATTCTGATCTGCGAGTTCAGCGGGACCCCGACCACACAAATTACCTTGCTCGTTGAAAAGCAGTTGGCGGGACGATTTTCGCCGTTGCACCGCGAGAGTCGCGAGCGCCTGATGTTTCCGGTGAAATTGCATCATGCGCAGAAGATCGATCGTGCTGAGCACGTCAACATTGTGCAGAAGAAACGGTTCGGCAGGATCGTCTTCGAAAAACCACGCTGCCTGTTTCAGCCCACCGCCGGTGTCGAGCAGAACCTCCTCGCGTGAAATTTCGATTCGCATGCCAAAATCGCGGTTAGCTTTAAGATATTCTATTATTCTGTCCGCAAAGTGGTGCGCATTGACGATGACTTCGCGAACGCCGAACTTACGTAGCCGCGTAAGAGTGATATCGAGAAGCGTGCGCCCGGCCACTTCTACCAAGGCTTTGGGGCGATCGTTGGTGAGGGGCCGCAGACGAGTGCCGAGGCCGGCGGCCAGTATCATTGCCTTGGGCCCCTTCATCGTTCGGCTGGCCCCGAACCGCTTTGCCCTACGCCGGCTCGTTTCACATCGACGTGCTCGCCCGCGGATGTGAGCGCCATTCTTTCGAGTTCGCGGTGCTGGACGACCACTTCTACGCCGCCTCGCTTGCGCAGATGCTTCGCCAACTGCTCGGCCAGATATACGGAGCGGTGCTGGCCGCCCGTGCATCCGAAAGAAACCATGAGATGCTTGAAGCCGCGCTGCTGATAGCTGGCAACGCTGGCATCGACGAGTGACATGACGCTGGCCATGAACTGATGCACGCTTTCCTGCTGATTGAGGTAGTCGATGACCGGAGCGTCTTTTCCAGTCAGAACCTTGAAGCGCTCGTCGCGCCCGGGATTGGGCAGGCTGCGGCCATCGAAGACGAATCCACCGCCGTTACCGGTCTCATCTTTGGGCAAGCCGCGATGAAAAGAGAAGCTGAAAATTCGCACCAGCAGATTGTCGGCTTCGGAAGCCAGGCTCAGCAGCTTTTCTGAACGCAACATGCTGTGGAACGCGTCAATGAGCGTGGGGAGAGCGATGGGGAGCGTGACGTTGTGCAGCAGCCAGCGCAGATTTTTCAGCGCGTAGGGAACACTCTGCAGAAAGTGCGCCTTGCGTTCGTAGAACCCTCGGAATCCGTAGGCGCCCAGCGCCTGCATGATGCGGATATAGACGTAGGCGTAATAATGCCGCAGAAATTCTTCGCGCCGCAGATCGGTGAATGCGCCGAGGGCGTCAAGATAATGATCGAGCAACTGCAACCGCAGTTCCGGAGGCAGATCGGCTTTGGCGTCGTAGAGAAGCGAGGCGACGTCGTATTGCAGCGCGCCTTTGCGTCCACCCTGATAATCCAGGAAAAACGGCTGCCCCTCGCGCAACATCACGTTGCGCGATTGAAAATCGCGATAGAGAAAATAGTCACGGCGAGCGCTGAGCAGAAATTCCGTTAAAGCGCTGAAATCGTCTTCCAGCGCCTGTTCGCTGAAGGAAATCCCGGCGAGGCGCAGAAAGTAATATTTGAAGTAGTTGAGATCCCAGGCGATCGATTGCCGATCAAAACTTCCCCGCGGATAGCAGACGGAGTAATTCAAGTCGATGGCGGCTTCGATCTGAAAGCG
>JASHOT010000077.1 GCA_030040965.1 Candidatus Sulfotelmatobacter sp.
GAGCCGTGGAAACTGAAACCTTACACGCAGCCGCGCTCGATAGCCGCGAAGCGCACATCACGGCATCGGCAACGAATTCGCTCAGGCAGGGTAAGTGTGCCGTTACTGTCAGCCGTGCATCAGCGGTGCGGTTGACACTAACCTGAAACGCCGCCGCTACATCGCAAGCGGATATTCCCTGGCGGAATATGTGAAAAAGCAGATCAGCCATCCGAGTCGGCTTTGCGGGATGCCTCGATGGCTCCGAAAAGTGGCCAAAATGTCACCTTTAGAAGGTTACCGAAGTTTCGCTAAATCCCTCCAAATCATTGTTTCTAAATGCGTTAACTGTTATTCCTAGAGTTTCGGTTACCCGGGTCGAACTGTGTCCGGACGCCGGTTTCTGTCCTATGACGGGCGCTACGCGAATTACCACCGGTTTCGATTCCCACTCCGCTTCATGGCGAGGGCTGTCCTGGCCCGCCCGCCTGTTCATCAGCGTCATTGTGATCGCGGGTATGGCGACGCTGATTTATGGCGGAATTCATCAGACGAGCAAGAACATCGCCGAGTTCATCTGCTACATGGGAATCGCGATTCTCGCATCGCGGCTGAAAGTAAGTCTGCCGGGGATCACCGGAACGCTGTCAGTAAATTTTCTGTTCATCCTGATCGGCGTTCTGGAACTCAGCCTCACCGAGACGTTGATTCTGGGCGGCGTTTCTATGTTGGCGCAATGTCTCTATCCCGAGCGCCCCCAAGCCATTCAGGTCACATTCAACGTCTGCGCCGGCTCGGTTTCCACCGCGCTGGCGTATTGGGTGTATCACCACCCGATGGTCAACCTGCTGATCGGGAACCGGCCGCTGATGCTGGGGGTCGCGGCCACGGTTTACTTCATTGCCAATGCCGGCTCGATCGCGACCGTCATCTCGCTCACCGAACGTCGCCCGCTGACCCGCATTTTGGTGGATTGCTATTTCTGGTCTTTCCCTTACTACCTGGTGGGCGCGGGAATTGCAGGAACCATCGCCTGGTTTAACCAGACCTTCAACTGGGAAACTTCGCTGTTGCTGGTGCCGGCGGTTTATCTGATCTATCGCTCGTATCGGCTATATCTCAGCAAGCTCGATGACGAAAAGCGCCACGTCGAGGAGATGGCCAACCTGCACATGCGGACGATCGAGGCGCTCGCGCTCGCCATTGAAGCCAAAGATCACACCACGCACGAACACCTGCAGCGCGTGCGCATTTACGCCATTGAAGTTGCGAAAGAACTCGGACTGAGCGGCGAGGAACTGGACGCTTTGAACGCCGCCGCCATTTTGCACGACATCGGCAAGCTCGCCGTGCCCGAACACATTATCTCGAAGCCCGGGCGCCTCACCCCGGAAGAATTCGAGAAGATGAAGATTCACACCCTCGTCGGTGCGGAGATTCTGGAGCGCGTGCGCTTCCCGTATCCGGTCGTACCCATCGTGCGGGCGCACCATGAAAAATGGGACGGTTCGGGCTATCCCATGGGTTTGAAGGGCGCCGAGATTCCCATCGGGGCTCGCATTCTTTCCGCGGTTGACTATCTTGACGCACTGGCTTCCGATCGCCAGTATCGGCGCGCCTTGCCGTTACGCGAAGTCATGCAGAAACTTGCGGCAGAATCGGGCAAGTCGTTCGATCCGAAAGTCGTCGACATTCTGCAGAAACGCTATGAGCAGCTCGAGAGAACGGCGCAGGCCAAATCGGCCGAGGATCCCAACGGGCCGCTCTCCACCGCGATCAAAATCGAACGCGGACTCGCTCCGGCGGCGGGATTCGAAAACGCCACGGCGCCCGATTATGCGGGGCGCGAGGCAACGTTCCTTTCTTCCATCGCCGCCGCTCGGCAGGAAGTGCAGGCCCTGTTCGAACTCAGCCAGGATCTTGGCGCCTCGCTCAGCCTCGGCGAAACCTTGTCCGTTTTCTCCGTAAAGCTCAAACCGATGGTGCCTTACGACGCCATCGCGATTTACATGAAGCGCGACGACGAACTCGTTCCGGAATATGTGAACGGCGACAATTACCGCCTGTTCTCTTCGTTGCGCATCCCGGTCGGCCAGGGATTGTCAGGCTGGGTCGCACAGAATCGCAAGCCCATCGTCAACGGAAACCCGTCCGTAGAACCCGGATATCTGAACGATCCGGCAAAATTCAGCACGCTGCGCTCCGCGCTTGCCGTGCCGCTCGAAGGCGTTGCGGGAGTGGTCGGCGTCCTCGCTCTGTATCGCGGCGAGCGTGACGCCTTCACCTCCGATCACCTGCGCATTCTGCTGGCCGTCAGCGGCAAGATGGCGCTCGCGATCGAGAACGCGTTGAAGTATCAGCAGGCGGAAAACTCCGCCACCACCGATTACCTCACCGGATTGCCCAACGCGCGCTCCCTATTCCTGCAACTCGACCGCGAACTGGCCCGCTGCAAGCGCGACAACACCTCGCTCACTGTCATGGTCTCCGACATGGATGGTTTCAAGCAGATCAACGACCGCTTCGGCCATCTGGAAGGCAATCGCGTGCTGCGCCTGTTCGCGCAGGCTCTGAAAGAAAGTTGCCGCGAATATGACTATGTGGCGCGCATGGGCGGAGACGAGTTTGTAGTGGTAGCGCCCGGCCTGCCCGCCGAGTCGGCGGGAAAACGCGCGGCGCAACTACAGGCTCTCGCCCGACAAGCCGGCGCGGAGGTCTGTGGAGAAGAAATCCTTTCGCTCAGCGTGGGACGCGCCGTGTTTCCGGAGGATGGCAAGGATGCCGAGCAGCTTCTCGCCGAAGCGGACCGGCGCATGTATCTGGAGAAGCAGAAACAGCTTTCTTATAAAGACCGTCGCACCCATCCACGCCTGAAATGTCGTGTCACGATTGAATTGCAGACAGAAGCGGGCAAGGCGCCGGTCTTCGCCAATCTGACGGACGTCAGCATGGGCGGCTGCTACATTGAGACCAGCGACATTGTTTCGCCCGGAAGCAAAATCAAAATTGGATTTTCCATGGACGACGCCACGCTTGCTGCCGAGGGTACGGTGTTGCGCCTCGATCCGGGATCAGGCGTCGCCGTGCAGTTCAGGGAAGTCAATCGCGAAGGCCGCGAGCGGATGTTCAAGATCCTCGAGTTCGTGCAGAAGACGACCGCCTTTTACGACAACCGTTACATGGATCATCTCACGAAGCAACGGTAATCTGGCTCGGCGCTACGCTGTTCGTGAGGCTGCTCAGGCGGGAAATTCCCAGCCCTCTTCGCGCATCTTCTTGTTCGTCCAATGCTGAAGCTGTTCGAACAGGGCGGGTTCGATCACGGCGAAACGAATACCGACTCGGCCTTCGTCACCCACCCACATGAGACGGGCCTTGGCCTGAAACGGCGTATCGCTGTCGGGTAAGACGAAGCTGACGTCAAGCAATCCGGCGAAGCGCAGCGGCTCTTTTAGCCCGTCGAGGCCCATTCCGCCCGTGCTCAGATTCACGCCCAGCACTTGTGTTTCTTCGCCTTGCGCATTTCTGATGGTGACCGGAATCTCGACGCGCGCGCGGAAAAATTTCTGCTGATCGGTGCTGATGTATCCGAGCGTGGCGCTCTTTTCTCCCGGAGCGAAGCTGATGTTGTATTCCTTCAGCTTGCGGCTCAGCGTGCGCCGCGAAATTCCCAGCTCCTGCGCCGCCAGCGTGCGATGCCCGCCCGTGCGCTCCAGAGCCTTGATGATCATCTGCTCTTCCATGCTGTCGAGATTGGCTACAGGCAAGGAAGCGGTCTGACGCATGGCGGTAGGTTCGCCCGTAAGCGCGGCCGTGAGCTTGGAAAAATCGATTTCCTCGCCGGTCGACTCCATCGCCACTCTGGCCACCAGATTGCGCAATTCACGAATATTTCCCGGCCAGGAATGCGACAACAGAGCCGAGATCGCTTGCGTCGAAAAACTCTTGGTGGGATTCTTCAGGCGCAGAAAATGCTCGGCCAAAGCGACGATATCTTCCGGCCGCTCGCGCAACGGAGGAACCCGCAACTGGAATTGTCCGAGACGATGAAAGAGATCCTGGCGGAAGCGGCCTTCCTTGACGGCGGCTTCGAGATCCTGATTCGTGGCCGCGACGATGCGCACGTCGACTTTGATTTTGCGGTGCCCGCCGAGGCGATAAAACGGCTGCCCGTCGAGCACACGCAGCAGCTTCACCTGCGTCTGAAGCTGCAGTTCTCCGATCTCGTCGAGAAAAAGCGTGCCCTTGTCGGCCAATTCAAAAAGCCCTGGCTTGGAACTGTCGGCGCCGCTGAACGCGCCCTTCTCGTATCCGAAGAGCTCGCTTTCCACCAGATTTTCCGGCAGGGCTGCGCAGTTGATATCGACCCAGGGACGGTTGCGCCGATGCGAAGATTCATGAATGGTGCGCGCAATCAACTCTTTGCCGGTCCCCGTTTCGCCGGTGATCAGCACGGTCTCTGAATGTTCCGCCACGCGATCGACCAGTCCCATGAATTTGTGCATCACCGGACTGGCCAGAATGAATTCGGTATCGTCGATTTTCCGCGCGAGAATGCCGTGCCCGACGGACGTCTGCTGTCCATTGGCGGTTTTGGCCGATGTTGCGGCAGATCCTTCCACAGGCGCGATCACTCCCACCACTGCGATTGGCTTGTTCTCGAAGTTGCACACCACGCTGGCGATCAATCGAACCGCCAACGGCCCGCGGGACTTCGTCTGAATGGGCACAGTCGGCGACGAACTGTAATCTCCGTCGCCAGAAGCCACTTTGAGAAATTGCTCGGCAAAACTCGACCCGTCGGTTTCCGATTCGGTGGGCGCGAATAGCGTGGAAATCGTCCGGACTTTCAATTCTTTCGGTAAGTAGCCGACGAGTTGACTGAACGCCTCGTTTGATCCTGTCAGATTTCCCTCGAGGTCGGTGAAGAAGATGGCGCTCGAAACTGCTTGCGATGAATGGCGTGGCTCATCCGCGTTCGCGGTGCGCGAACTCGCCGGGGCCGGGTGCTGCGCCGGGTTGTTGTACGAAATCGACATGCGCGGGCGTTTGGGACGATGTTGACACAGCCCACCGCCTTCTCCGACAAATGCGACGCCCGTTGGCGTAACCAAGGTAACGGTTATAGTGGCGATTCGCAGCCCTCCAGCCAGCCGGGCGTTTCGCGCTTATCGGGAAATGCAGTACGAATGGTTACCTAGGTAAGCTACTGAACGATCCCTCTCTGCACTACGATTCTGACAAGGCTCTGGGCTTCGACGGACGTGTGTTCCCGGGCCGACTTGAGCTGAAAATCCCCCACGCTGAAGCCATGCATCTTCGTCGCGAGCCGAAGACGCCGAACGTTTAAGCGGCCGTAAGAGCCGCAGTCAACAAGGGGTACATGAAACCAGCGACGGACGGATTATCGCTCCAGACCAAGGCATTTGTCGGCGTCACCGCCTGCTGCGGATTGGTGACGCTAGCCTTTGCCTTCAGTCATTGGCAGTCGCACGATCCCGCCCGATTCGTCTGCTATCTCATTGTCGCGATCCTCGCTTCCGGTCTTAAGGTTCAGCTTCCCGGCATCGACGGCACCATGTCGGTGAATTTCCTGTTCATCCTGCTGGGCGTGATGGAGTTGAGCCTTCCTGAAACTCTGGTGATCGGCTGCACCGCAACTCTGGTGCAGAGTGTGTGGCAGGCGCGAAAACGTCTCGATCCGGTCAAAGTGCTCTTCAATGTCGCCGGCATGATGGCCAATGCCAGCGCGTTTACTTACTTTACGTTTCACTGGCTCTCGGCCCGATTCGCTTCCAACAAGCCCATCCTGCTGATGATTGCGGCGTTGGTCTTCTTCTTCGCGAACACGCTGCCGATCTCAGTGGTCATCGCGCTCACCGAGGGAAAGTCGAGCCGCAAGGTCTGGTCGGAGTGCTACTTCTGGTCGTTCCCCTATTACCTGGTGGGCGCGGCCGCTGTCGGCCTGGTTGGCATTGTCAACCGCACCGCGGGTTGGGAGACCTCGCTGCTGGTCCTGCCGCTGATTTATTGGGTCTATCGCTCCTACCGGCTGTACCTGGGACGCCTCGAAGCCGAAAAGGAACGGGTGGAAGTCGAAAAGCGCCACGTGGAAGAAATTGCTTCGCTGAACATGCGGACCATTGAAGCGCTGGCCCTGGCGATTGAGGCGAAAGATCACACCACTCACACCCATCTGCAGCGTGTGCGAACCTATGCCGTCGAACTCGCCAAAGAATTGAACCTGGGCGAAGACCAGATCGAAGCGCTTCGCGCCGCTGCTCTCTTGCACGATATCGGAAAGCTGGCCGTACCGGAGCAGATCATCAACAAGCCGGGACGCCTCACGCCGGAAGAGTTCGAAAAAATGAAGGTTCATCCGCTCGTGGGCGCAGAAATTCTGGAGCGCGTCGCGTTTCCTTATCCGGTCGCGCCCATCGTCCGCTGCCATCACGAACGCTGGGATGGCTCGGGATATCCCGAAGGAATTTCCGGCGAGGCCATTCCCATCGGCGCGCGCATTCTCGCCGCCGTGGATTGCCTCGATGCACTAGCCTCGCACCGGCAGTATCGTCCCGCACTGCCGCTCGCCGACGCCATGGCCAAAGTCAAAGAAAGATCCGGAACCTGGTTTGATCCGCACGTGGTCGAAATTCTGGAACATCGTTACGTGGAACTCGAACGCATGGCCCAGATGTCGGAAGAGACCCTGGTGGCTCACGGGCTTTCCAAGTCCGTTCGGGTAGAACGGGGTCTGGCGCCGGCCACCGGATTCGAACGCCTCGAACCCGCGCCTGGACTTTCCGACAACGCCGACTTCCTGACTTCGATCGCATTGGCGCGTCAGGAAGCTCAGACCATGTTCGAACTCAGCCAGGATCTGGGCGTTTCCCTCAGCCTTAGCGAAACGCTCTCGGTGCTCTCCATGCGTTTGCGCCGCATGATTCCTTACGATTCGATCGCCGTTTTCGTCAACCGCAACGGATGGCTCTTGCCAGAACTGGTCAGTGGCGAAAATTTCCGCCTGCTCTCGGCTTTGAAGATTCGCGTGGGTGAAGGCTTGTGCGGATGGGTCGCCGAAAATTCCAAGCCCATCGTGAATGGAAATCCGCAAGTCGAGGCCGGCTACGTCGTCGATCCCGCGCGCCACTCCACCCTGCAATCCGCGCTGGTCGTGCCGCTTGAAGGCCTCAACGGAGTTGTCGGCGTGATCGCCATGTATCAGGCGAATCGCGATGCTTTCACGCCCGATCATTTGCGTATTCTGCTCGCGGTCGCTTCCAAGGTGGCTCTCTCCGTCGAAAATGCCTTGAAGTATCAGCAGGCGGAAAGCTCGGCGACCACCGACTACCTCACCGGCTTGCCTAATGCGAGATCGTTATTCGTTCATCTCGCGCAGGAAGTCTCGCGCTGCCGCCGCATGAAATCATCGCTGGCCGTTATGGTCTGCGATATCGACGGATTCAAGCAGATTAACGACTCCTTTGGCCATCTCGAGGGCGACAAGCTTCTGCGCGAGTTCAGCGCCCGTCTGAAAGAAGTTTGCCGCGGCTACGATTATGTCGCCCGCATGGGCGGAGACGAATTCGTAATTACCGCGCCCGGCCTCACGCCCGACGCAGCCAGGGAAAAAGCAGAGCGGCTCAACGAGGCCGCCATCGAGTCCGGACGCCACGTCTGCGGGCGCGATCTTATCACCCTGAGCGTTGGCATGACGTTCTGCCCGGAAGACGGATTCGACGTGGAACGGCTGCTCGCCGAAGCTGACCGCCGCATGTACTCCATGAAGCAGGTTCATCACTCGGAAGCGGCGGCAAAAGAACAGAAGACGCACGCACGCGGCGCCAGCGGGAGTTAGGTATCATGCTGCGCGGAGTCATCGCAAAAAGAATCGCTCAGCTTGGAATTGTGCGGCATGGATTGGCGCTGATCGCCACGGTTCTTCTCGGCGGGCTTCTTTCGGCGGTGCTGGTTCGCTTTGCTCCGGGATTTGATTCCGACGAACAGGAACTCGATCTTCATCTCAACTCTCAGAGCATTCAGGCGCTGCGCCAGGCTCGTCTCGACCAGCACAACATCTTTCACTTTTATTTGCATTCTCTCAATCGAGCTGCGCATGGCGACCTGGGAACCTCCATCTCTCTCGGCCAGCCGGTCACTACCCTGCTTCGTCAGCGAATACCGCTGACCGTCCGCCTGGTCGGCCTCGGACTCGCGACGGCCTGGCTTCTCGCTCTCGGCCTTGCTCTCAGTGCAGCCTGGATCCGAATCGCGGCTTACGACGCGCTGAATACCTTTCTCAGCGGAATCTTCCTTTGCCTTCCGGCAGCTGTACTTGCACTTCTGTCCGTACTGTGGAGAGTCCCGGCCGCACTGGTCATCGCCTCGATCGTCTTTCCCCAACTCTATCGCTACGCCCGCAATCTGTTGGCCCAGGGATACGCTTCGCCCCACATTATTACCGCCCGCGCCAAAGGGATCGCAGAGCTCCGCATTCTTTTCTGGCACGTGATTCCGGTGGCCGCACCCGAATTGCTGGCCGTGGCCGGAATTTCCGTCAGCCTCGCCGTCGGCACGGCGATTCCCGTCGAAGCCCTCTGCGGACTGGCCGGAATCGGACACCTCGCCTGGCAGGCCGCTTTGGCGCGCGATCTGCCTCTGCTCATGAACATCACAATTCTGGTGACGCTGGTAACCTTGCTCGCCAACTCCACCGCCGATGTAATCGGAAAAGCGCTGCGAGGTCACGAGGCATGAGGATCGGGCGCGCAACTACGTGGCGCGGTGCGGCATGCGCCGTTTTGCTGCTCGTCGCCGGCGTGTCGCTCGCCGCGAACTGGATTGCTCCCGAGGGATACGCGAAGCAGTACCGCGAAGCGGCCGACGCTCCACCTTCGCATGCCCACTGGCTCGGAACCGATGAAATTGGCCGCGACCGTTTTGCGCGCGTGCTGTACGGGACCCGTATTTCCCTGCTGCTTGCACCCGCGGCGGCCTTGCTCTCCACGCTGATGGCGGCGCTGATTGGCGGGCTGTCCGGATATCTCGGCGGAGCATGGTCGCGCGCGGCCATGGCGGTTACCGATCTTTTTCTGTCGCTGCCGTGGTTGTTTCTGCTGATCACGGTTCGCGCGGTCTTGCCGCTGAATGTGTCGCCGTTGTTTTCGGTCCTGGTCACTTTTCTGATCCTGGGCCTGCTCGGCTGGACCTCGGCGGCTCGCGTGCTCTGTGCCACGTCGGCAACCCTGCGTGATTCTGATTTCGTGCGGCAGGCTCGCGCATCCGGCATCGGCGCCGTGCGCTTGTTCTGGATGCATGTATTGCCGAACTTGAAACCGGTGCTATACGCGCAGTTCTGGATTTCGATTCCCGCCTTCATCTTGAGCGAGGCGAATCTGGGAATCCTGGGATTGGGCGTCGCCGAGCCTATGCCCTCGTGGGGAAGCTTGCTGAAGGAGCTGGAAGGATTGGTGTCCGTCGGCGAAGAGCCGTGGAAGTTGGTGCCGCTGATATTGCTGGCGATCGTGGTGACGTCATTTCAGTTCGTGCTCGCACGACAGGAGGAGGCGGCCGCGTAGCCGCCCGGAAGGATTGGCAGTCATGTGTACTCAACATAGGAAATCATTTCTGATTTCGATCGCAGCTTGCTTCATTCTTGCCGGCAGCGCCTTCGGCCAGGGTGAACTCCGCTTCTGCCTGCGCTCGGAGCCGAAAACCTTCGAACCGCTCAAGGTGGAAGACGAAGCTTCGGCGACGATTCGTTATCTGACCGGCGGAGTGCTGGTTCGCATGAACCGTCAGACGCAGGCTCTGGAGCCCGAACTGGCGCAATCGTGGAAAGTTTCGAAAGATGGCAAGCAGATCATCTTCAAGCTGCGCAGCGGTATTTCGTTTTCCGACGGCACACCGTTTTCCGCCGAAGATGTGGCTTACACCGTGCAGCAGTTAATGGATCCCGCGCTTCATTCGCCCACTGGCGATGCATTTCGCTCCGGCCCGGGAAACGTGGAAACCAAAATCATTTCTCCAACACAAATCTCAATCACCTTCCCGGCTCCGGTTGCCGGGCTCGACCACCAGTTCGATCAGGTGGCGATCATGTCGGCGCACTCGCCGAAGAAAGAAATGGCTGTCCTCGGCCCGTTCATGGTCGACGATTACAAACCCGGCGCCTCGCTGCTGCTGAAGCGCAATCCGAACTACTGGAAGACCGATGAGCAGGGCCGGCATCTTCCCTATATCGATTCGATTCGCCTCGATATCCAGCCGAATCGTGACGTCGAGATGCTGCGCTTCAAGCGCAACGAACTCGATCTTATCAACACGCTCGACAGCGAATATTTCGACAAACTCGGGGCGATTTCACCGCAGCTTGTGCACGATGCGGGGCCGTCGCTCGACAGCGAGCAGATGTGGTTCAACGAAGTCGCCAAATCTCCTCTGCCCGCCTATAAAAAAGCCTGGTTCCGTTCCGAGGCGTTCCGTCGCGCCATCTCCGAAGCCATCAATCGCGAAGACTTGAGCCGCGTCGTTTTCCGCGGCCACGCTCAGCCGGCCGTCGGCCCGGTTTCACCCGCGAACAAGTTCTGGTTCAATGCGAAGCTCAAGCCGGAAAGCTATTCTCCCGACACTGCACTCAAAGCCCTTCAGGCTGAGGGTTTTCGCATGGAGAATGGCACGCTCAAAGATAAAGACGGCAACGCCGTTGTCTTCTCCATCATCACCAACTCGGGTAACAAGTACCGCGAGCGCATGGCCACCATGATTCAGGACGATCTGCAGAAAATCGGCGTTCACGTCAACGTCGTGACGCTCGACTTCCCTTCCCTGATCGAGCGTATGACGCAATCGTTCGATTATGAAGCGATCCTGCTCGGCCTCACCAATGTCGGCCTCGATCCCAACGAGCAGATGAACGTGTGGCTGAGTTCATCGGACAATCATCAATGGAATCCGTCGGAGAAAGCGCCGGAAACCGCATGGGAAGCCGAGATCGACAAGCTGATGCGGGAGCAGGCATCATCGGCCGATCCAAAGAAACGCAAAGAGGCGTTTGATCGCGTGCAGGAGATCGTTTTCGAAGAGGCTCCGTTTATTTATCTCGTGAACCGGAACGCACTCTCGGCGGTTGCCGCCAACGTTCAGGGCGCGAGTCCCGTGATCCTTGTACCGCAGACGTACTGGAATGTGGAAAGAATTTCTCTGAAGTAATAACGTCTCTTTCTGAGTGTGCAGCTTTAGCCGCAGAGAGCGACGCCGCAAAAATCACCATGCATTCCGCGAAGCCAACCGACGTCCTCTTATCCGCACGCGTCTCAGTGCGCTACGGCGAGAAACCGCCGGTCCTGCATGATGTCGAAGTCAGCATTCGCCGCGGCGAAGTGTTCGGATTAATCGGGCAAAGCGGCTCAGGAAAAAGCACGCTCGCCATGACCATCCTCGGCCTGCTCGATCGCAAGAAATCTCAAGTCGAGGGCACAATCCAGTTTGAAGGCAGCAATCTGCTTCAGCTTCGCGAGCGCGAGCTGCGCGAATTGCGCGGATGCAAGATCGCGCTGGTTCTCCAAAGCCCGCTGTCGTCGCTGAATCCCGCGCTGAAAATCCGCACCCAGCTCAAGGAAGCCTGGCGTGCCCACGCCTCCGGTTCGGCTTCAGATTGCGACGCCGCGATTCGCGCCGCGATGGAAAGTGTCAGCCTTCCCGCGAGCGACGAATTCCTGAAGAAACATCCTTCTCAGATGAGCGTCGGCCAGGCGCAACGCGTGCTGATCGCCATGGCAACGCTGCATCGTCCGGCGCTACTCCTCGCTGATGAGGCTACCAGCGCCCTCGATGTGATCACTCAGGCGGAAATTCTCACTCTCTTTCGCCAGTTGAACCGCACGACCGGCATGTCGATTCTCTACATCTCGCATGACCTCGCGTCCGTCGCCGGAATCTGCGACCGCATCGCGATTCTGCATCAGGGCACGATCGTTGAAGTCGGGCCCACAGGCGAAGTTATGGCGAATCCGCGGCACGAGTACACACAAAAACTCATGGCGGCCATTCCTCAAATCATGCGGCCAATAGCCACGGCCACAGCCGCTTCGCTCTAGAAATCTCCATCGCGAAAACCAGCGGTAACTCTCCTCATTGGACCAAAGTCACGAGGTCGTCGCGCCCGAACCACTGCGCCATTGTGTCCCACGCCCTCGCCGGCGGGACAGAGTGGCCCGTTCCCCGGCCCTTGACACAGCGTAACTACCTTGTACATCAATAACTTACCAACTAGTAATTGGCCGCCGCCGTGCATGATGATGAGTGGGTCTCAACACTCGATCTTTCCCCCATTAAGAAAGAAGGGTGAGATTTTATGGCACGAACACGGAAACCTCAACAACCTGGACGCGGCGAGCGACACAGCGCCGCCTGGGGCAAGCGCTTGAGCATGACCTTGCTGCTCATGACGACGATGGCGTTCGGCCAGTTCCGCAGCAATCCGGCCGCGAACCTTCGTCCGTCGCGCATTGCTCCCGAACTTTCAGGATTGCTGGCGAAGGCCCATCAGGGAACGGCGAACGGCCAGACCGTCCGCGTGATCGTTCAATACACCCAGGTGCCCACCGCGGCTCACTACGCGACCATGAAGAGCCGCGGCGGACAACTGCACTCCAAGCTGCACCTGATCAAGGGTGCGTCTTTCACCATTCCGGTCAGCGCTCTGCCCCAGCTTGAGGCCGATCCCGACATCGTTTCCGTCAGCATCGACCACCCCATGAACGTGGCCGATGATATGACCAACGGCGCCATCGGCACGAGCTCTGCCTGGAATGCCGGATATACCGGCGCGGGCGTTACGATCGCGGTCATCGATAGCGGCATCAACGATGCCCACCCGGATCTTTGGAATTCCGCGCACACCGCCTCGCGCGTGCTCTATCACCAGGATTTCACCGGTACGCCGACCACCAACTCCGCCGGTGCGAACTATGACCTCTACGGCCATGGCACGCACGTCGCGGGAATCATCGCCGGCAACGGTTCGCTCTCGGGCGGAGAGTATGAAGGCGTGGCTCCACAGGCAAATCTTGTCGACCTGCGCGCGTTAGATGAGAATGGCGCCGGCACCGACAGCACCGTGATCGCCGCCATTCAGGAAGCGATCGCGCTGCAGAGCACTTACAACATTCGCATCATCAATCTTTCTCTGGGCCGCGGCATCGCGGTCAGCTACACGCAGGATCCTCTCTGCCAGGCCGTCGAACAGGCCTGGAACAGCGGCATTCTGGTCGTGGTAGCCGCCGGCAACTACGGCCGCTTGAGCGTCGACGGCAGCAACGGTTTCGGCACCATCACCGCCCCCGGCAACGATCCTTACGTATTGACCGTGGGCGCGAGCAAGAGCAACGGATCGACCTCCGCCTCGGCCGAGACTCTGGCCAGCTATAGCTCCAAGGGTCCCACGACCTACGATCACATTGCCAAACCCGATCTCGTCGCTCCCGGCAACGATGTCGTCTCATTGTCCGCTCCGGGAGCAACCCTCGAAGCTGACTATCCGGCCGAACTGGTCGACGGAACGGACGGCAACCCCGACTACTTCACGCTGAGCGGCACCAGCATGGCGACTCCAGCCGTCGCCGGCGCTGCTGCCCTGTTGCTGCAAGAGCAGAGCAGCCTCACGCCGGATCAGGTCAAAGCGCGTCTGATGCGGACCACCAACAAGGCGGCTAACCTCGGACTCGTCACCTCCTCGGCATACGTGCCGCACCTGGCTACAACGTTCGTCGATTTCTACGATCTGCTTTCGGTAGGTTCGGGATTGCTCGACGTGCAGACCGCGATGAGCGACACCAACCTGGCGCCTTCCAATGCAGGAACGGCCCTTTCGCCGACCGTGGTCTTCAACCCGTCCAATGACTCGATTTCTCTGGTCTATGGAAATTCGACGGTGCCCGCGACCTCTGTGGTCTGGGGAACCTCCGTGGTCTGGGGAACGTCGGTGGTCTGGGGAACCGCGGAAGTCAGCGGTACCTCCGTCGTCTGGGGTACTTCGCTGCCTTACATGGATAACACTCTCGCCGCCTTCACCGTGGTCTGGGGATCAAGCACCGGCACTGCCACGACCGCGACCAGCGTAGTCTGGGGCGCGTCAGTGGGTAACGCCGATGCCGCATTCTCCGACGCAGGAGACGATGAACAATAACGCCGTGTGTGAATAACCAAAGAAAGGAGAAGAGACCATGAACGACACACGGCAAACTAAGATGTTCATCGGCGCAATGACTTTAGCCGGACTCGGCACAGCAGCTTACGCGGCATCTGCCAGCCACACGCTGCACCTGTACTTTGCGGTAGCGGTTCTTGCTCTGGCAGTCGTCACCTCCCGGATGAAAGTGAAGCTGCCCGGCATCAACGGAAACATGTCAGTAAATCTTCCGTTCCTGCTGACAGCGGTAGTGAATCTGAGCGCAGTGGAAGCTGTAGCGATCGCCTGCGTTTCGACCGCTGTGCAATGCTGGCCGCGGAAGAATGCGAAACTCAATCCGCAGCAGATGGCGTTCAACCTTGGCATGATGGCCTTCGCCACCAGCCTGGCGAGCATGGTATTCCATGCCGACTGGTTGAGCCAGATGCAGCCGAACTCGACCACCATTGGATTGGTGCGGGCAACCGCCACCCTCTTCCTGGCGCAGACCATGACGGTCGCCGCGATCGTCGCTCTCAGCGAGGGCAAATCGGCCACCCGCACCTGGTGGAGTCTGGCACAACTCTCTTTCCCGTACTACGTGGTCAGTGCCGGAATCACTTCGATGGTCGAGACGGTGAGCTCTCATCTCGGCTGGGAACTCGCGCTCGCGGTTTTCCCGGTCATGTATGGAATTTACCGCTCGTACCAACTGTATTTCGGAAGTAAAACTGAAACTCCTCGACCCGAGCCAATGGTGAGGGCTGCAGCAGCGGGAGCGTAACCAGAAGACAAGCGTTTCGAAATACGATCTACAAGGGTGGCTTGCGGCAATATGCCGTTGGCCACCTTTTTATTGTCCGCTCTCGTTCGTTCCGGGGCTTATCGACGGATGCCGCTTACACCGGCTGGCAGGCGCCCTGGCAGCTTTCTTCCCAGAGCACGCCCAGCGCATGCAGGATGAGCCGGTCGGCAACTGAGAGCTTCTCCGGTTGTGCGACCGCGTCATAGGCATAGCGCACCAGCGCATCGCAGGTAATGCACCAGCGCTCGTGGCGGATGACTCCTCCACAGTGCTCACACGCCCTTTTTGGGATCGTCCTGATTGTTGGGATACCGACCCGCAAGGGGAAACATACTCTCACCTCCATACCTGAACTCATTCCCCGCGGCCGAACCGGACAGCTCGGTGGAAACTCACTATGCGCGAGAGTAACTCGCCCGACCAAACGCTCTCTACTCAAAATGTCACGCCGCAATGTGATTTGCATCACTGACAGCCCTGTAGATGAAATCAGCCCAGCCCTCGATTGTTGGGCAATTCTGCGCCCATCGTTTATCCTGAAAGGTTTATCTGAAAACATTTATCTGGAAACTTCGCTCGCGGATCTCAAAAAAAGGAATCCCACCGATCCATCCGAGCCAGGAGCTAATAGCTAGAAGCTGCCTTTATGAAAACCGGCATCATCGGCCTGCCGCAGGTAGGCAAGACATCGCTGTTTCAAATTCTCACCAAGGCGCATCTTTCATCGTCCGCGCATGCCAACCCGCGCGAGGCCCACGTCGGCGTCGCCAAAGTTCCCGACGATCGTCTCGACCGTTTGGCCGCTCTCTACAATCCCAAAAAGCTCACCCACGCCTCGGTTGACTACGTCGATGTCGGCGCCATCGGCCAGGATGCCCTGAAAGAATCCGCCTATATCGGCCACCTGCGCCAGGTCGACGCACTCGCCCATGTGGTGCGCGTTTTCGACGATCCCGCCATACCTCACGTCGGCGAGATCGACCCCCTGCGCGACATCAAGAACGTGGAATTCGACCTGATGGTCAGCGATCTCGGTCAGGTCGAAAAACGCCTGGAGCGCCTTGAAAAAGACCTGAAGAAGATGAAGACGCCCGATCTCGAAAAGGAATTCGAGCTGCTCAAGCGCGCCAAGACGCATTTGGAAAGCGAAAAACCGCTGCGCGAAATGCAGATAGCTCCCGACGACAAGAAGCGCATTCGCGGCTTCATGTTCCTCAGCGAGAAGCCAATCCTTTACGTGCTCAACATCGGAGAGTCGACTGCACTCGGAAAGGAACTGGAAGAAGCGGTCGCCAAATATAAAATCGCCGACGCCGCCTCTCGCCCAAACTCCGGAGCCACGGCGATCTGCGGAAAAGTGGAAGCCGAGCTCGCCGAAATGAGCGACGCCGATGCCGCCGAATTTCTTTCCAGCTACGGACTCACCGAAAGCGGACTCACGCGCCTGATTCGCACCACCTACCAACTGCTCGGCCTGATTTCTTTTTTCACCGCCGGCGAAGATGAATGCCGCGCCTGGACCATCCCCGCCCACACCCGCGCTCAGGAGGCGGCCGGCGCCATCCATTCCGATCTCGAAAAACATTTCATCCGCGCCGAGACCATTCGCTGGGACCAACTGCTCGAAGCCGGCTCGGAAGCGAACGCCCGCGCCAAAGGCACGCTCCGCCTCGAGGGCAAGGACTACATCGTACAAGACGGCGACGTCACGCACATCCGGCATTCGGGTTAACGAGTACCGAGTTGCGGGTACCGAGGACCGAGCACCGAGTGTAAGCTAGTACGCCATGGCCCAGCATTACAAAGACCTGATCGCCTGGCCAAAGGCCATGGACCTAGTAAACGCCATATACGACGCTACCGTCGGATTCCCAAAGCGTGAAACTTATGGTCTGACTGATCAGATCCGACGCGCTGCAATTTCTGTACCGAGCAACATCGCTGAAGCACAGGCGCATTTCAGCAATCGCGAATTCCTGCATTTCCTTCGTCACGCTCGCGGATCGCGCGCAGAGCTCGAAACTCAATTTATTGATCGCACAACGCAGGAACTACCTGCGCGACTCGCAAGCTGCGGAACTCTTGAAACAGGCCGATGAATTGAGCCGAATTCTGGTACTGGTGCCGTTTGGATACGAAACGGCACCAGTACCCGAATTCTAAGCGGCTTGATCAACTCGATTAGACAAAGAGAGGGCCCCAGAAAGACTGACTCGATGCTCGCTGCTCAGCACTCGGCATGGTCTCCGGACTTGCCTCGGTACTCGGTACTATTAGGTCAATGAATCCAATTCTGACAAGCGTGCTGCTCGGCCTCACCGCCGCCGCCGCCAACGTCTTCGGCGGAGCGATCATCGTCCAGCGGTACTGGGAGCGCCGCTATCTCCGCTACTTCGTCGCGCTCGGCGCCGGATTCATGCTGGCCACGGCGCTGATGGAAATGATTCCCGAAAGCCTCGAACTGCGCGGGCGCTCAGCGGCGTTTCTGGTTCTGCTCGGCTATCTCACCATCCACTTTTTCGAGCACACCGTCACGCCCCATTTTCACTTTGGCGAAGAGACCCACCACGACGAATTCATTCACTCCCACAAAGGATATTCCGTTCTCCTCGGCCTCATCATCCACACCTTTTTCGACGGCATCGCCATCGCCTCAGGATTTCTGGTCTCCAACTGGCTGGGCTGGCTGATTTTTCTCGCCATTTTCCTGCACAAAATTCCCGAAGGCTTCACCGTGAGCTCGGTCATGCTGGCGAGCGGGCGCAGCCGCGGCACCGCCTGGGGCGCGTCCATCGTTCTAGGAGGATCAACTTTGGCGGGCGTTCTGACCATGGCGCTCTTTCGCCATCATGTGGGCGCAGGTCTGCCGCTCTCAGCCGGTGTGACCATCTACGTCGCCGCCTCCGACCTCGTTCCCGAGGTCAACAAGGAACCGGCGATGAAAATGGCATTATTAGTATTTGTCGGAGCAGGCGTCTTCTTCCTGCTGGACGCACTGTTCCACTCGCATTGAAGGTTCAGCACTCGACGCTCGATCAATCCACCGTGTGCTTCGCGGTATATCCATCCCGCGAGACGACGTCGATCTTCACGTCCTTGCCCTTCTGATCTCTCACCTT
>JASHOT010000078.1 GCA_030040965.1 Candidatus Sulfotelmatobacter sp.
AAAAGTATGAAACCATTCCGACTGATCTGCCGAGCTTCGGAGACTCGGGAATCCTCTCAGCGCCAGCCACGACTGAGAACGTCGGCAGGGTCTTTCATGAGTTTGTGGTCAATCTGGGCGCGCCGCTGCACGTTGTCGCCCACGATTTCGGCGCCTGGTGTGCGTACAGCTGGGCTCTCCTCTTTCCTGGTGATTTCAAGTCGCTCACGCTCATGGAGGCAGGAATTCCAGGGGTCACCTTAAAAGACGAGATGCAAGTTTCCGACTACAAGAGGAAGTGGCAGTTCATATTCCAAATGCTCCCCGATTTGCCTGCCGAACTAACGAAGGGCAAAGAGGAACTGTATGTAGGGTGGTGGTACAAAAACAAGGTGCACAATCCGGGAGCGGTTCCCCAGGACACCGTAGCCGCCTATGTGCGAGCCTATGCGCGCGAAGGGCGAATGGATGCGGCTTTCGACTACTGCCGCCGAATTCTCGACGACATGGAGTTCAACAAGAAGCAGTTCAAGAGCAAGCTGCCCATTCGTCTTCTGGCAGTCGGCGGACAATACTCGATTCCTAATATGGGTGAATTCCTGCGTCCCTATTTCCAGGAAGTGAAATCGGTGACCATTCCTGATTCCGGTCACTTTGTTCCCGAAGAACAACCGGAGGCGTTGGCAAAGGAGCTTCTGGCCTTCCTGTGAAAGGAAAACATCATGTCGACTTCTCTGATGCAAAACTTGCCAGACGCTCTCAAGAGCCTCCGAACCCGGCCGTTGTTCGTTTTGCGTGAGCAGGTGCCACCACTCCTGGTCGTCGGTCAAACTCCCAATGCATTTCGGCGTATCGGTGTGATTCAGGGAGGTTCTTTCGAGGGTGACCGTCTCTCGGGCGAAGTTGTGAGCGGCAACGATTGGCAGTCGGTTCGCACCGACTCCTGCATTAAGCTGGACGTCCGCCTGGTGCTGAAGACGACCGACGGGGCTTTGATCGTAATGACGTATCAATGCTTACGCGCCGGTCCGCCCGAGATTATCGAGAAACTCGACAAGGGAGAATCCGTAGATCCTACGAGCTACTATTTCCGGATGAACCCCATGTTTGAAACAGCCTCCAGGAAATACGACTGGATGAATCGCATTATCACGGTCGGCACCGGCCATCGGCTTGCGGACGGTCCGCTGTACAGCATCTTCGAAATTCTTTGATGTCGCCTGGCGTGACGTAATTCTGCCAGGCGGACCCTCGCTTATGCGACACGTTATCTTGATATCAAGGGTTGTTCTATAATGGTGCTCACTGTGAGTGCATCCTGAGTTTCTGAGGCATTAAATGGCCAAGCTGACGAGCTTTCAAAGTGACATTCGCCCGCTCTTCACGGAGCGCGACATCTACGCAATGAGCAAGGCATTCGATCTTGCGAGTTATGACGATGTCAAGAAGCACGCCGCGGCGATCTACGACCGCATTCGCGGAGTCGGTGGGGCTGTGATGCCACCCCCGCCGCCGAGAGGAGAGGGACCGTGGCCTCAGTCTCGAATTGCGATCTTTGAGAAATGGATGTCGGATGGCTATCAACCCTAGATTGCCGGGAAAATACTCCAGTTGCCGGGCTCGAACGGGAGAGGAATGATGATCGCTGTAACGGGAGCAACAGGACATCTAGGCCGCCTTGTGATCGACGAGTTGCTGAAAACGACACAGGCAAACATTATCATTGCCGCTGTTCGTACACCTGCCAAGGCGACCGGGCTCGCAGATCGGGGTGTTCAGGTGCGGGAAGCTGATTACTCGCGACCAGAGACCCTGGCAAAAGCTTGCGATGGAGCAAGCAGGCTCCTGCTTATCTCGGGTACTGAGGTGGGCAAACGCGAAGCGCAGCACAAAGCTGTTATCGATGCGGCGAAAGCGGCCGGTGTCACCTTCATCGCGTACACGAGTCTTCTGCACTGCGATACCTCACCTCTCGCGCTGGCAGAGGAACATTTAGCAACCGAGCAGTACCTTGTAGCGAGCGGGGTGAGCTACTCTCTCTTGCGGAACGGCTGGTACTTCGAAAATCAGACCGCCACCATCTCGATGGCCCTCCAGAAGGGCGCCTTTATCGGGGCATCCGGTGAGGGCAGGATCGCTGCGGCGTCGCGTTCCGACTATGCTGCGGCAGCCGCAACAGTATTGACAAGCAACGGCTACGAGAACAGCGTTCTCGAATTAGCTGGCGATGAACCGTATGCTCGCGCTGAGTTGGCGAAAGAGGTGAGCGAGCAAACCGGAGAGGTCGTTGGATACCACAATCTGTCCGAGGCGGAGTACGAGAAGATTCTGAGCGGTTTCGTGCCAGCCGTATTTGCCCATCTCATCGCGGATGCCGAGGTGCATGCAGCACAGGGCTGGCTGGACGACAACTCTCACACACTGAGCCGCTTGTTGGGACGGCCCACGACCTCCCTGGGGGAGGCTGTTCAATCCGCGCTTAGGACGCCTCCCGCCGCCCATTAAGTTTCGGCACGCTCAGTGAGGCTCAGGGTGGATCGCGGTGAGGATGCGACATCACCCAGCAGATAGCGGTTTGTCCTCATAGGCCGGTCTGTCGGAAGTATTAACTCGCGCCAATCAGTGAATTGGCAATCTTGGGGCTCATTGAGGGCGACTGTGTTCGAGCGATGATTCAGTCTTTCGGGTGCGTCAGCAAATAGCGGGAGAGCGTTGCACGACGCGCTTGGCCGACAGAGTTGTCGAAAAGGACTGGGAAAATGACTCAGGATGTGGAACTCAAATTCGTCGTAACCAATACCCTCATCGTGGAAAACATAGAGCGTTCGGTCGCATTCTATCGGGATGTTCTTGGAGCAACGGTGCTACGTGAGGGGGAACCAACGTTCTTAAGGCTCGGAAATGTTTGGCTCACCGTGAATCGTGGTGGTGGCCCCACGGACGACAAGCCTGACGTCATCACTTCACCGCCGCGTGATCTCAACCCGTTGAGCATATTCTTGAATCTCCGCGTTAGCGATATCAGGCGGTACTACGAGCTCTGGTCAGC
Source organism: Candidatus Sulfotelmatobacter sp. (assembly GCA_030040965.1). Classification (GTDB taxonomy): domain Bacteria; phylum Acidobacteriota; class Terriglobia; order Terriglobales; family Acidobacteriaceae; genus Sulfotelmatobacter. The sequence goes on from JASHOT010000078.1 coordinate 3,029, forward strand.
GCGCGGCGCGAAGTTCATCACCGAACCTAAAGTTCACGCGACCGAATTGCGGTGCTACATGCGTGACCCTGACGGCTACCTTGTCGAAGTTGGTCAAACTACCATGACCACGGGTCCTCTGGACCTGTATCTATAGGCTTTACATATGCCGATGATGAAGGCGGTAGTGATTCATGAACCAGGGGGCCCAGAGGTATTGAAGGTCGAGAGTCTTCCTATTCCGGTGCCAAAGACCGGTCAAATACTGATCCGCGTGAAGGCCTTTGGGCTTAATCGCTCTGAAATGTTCACTCGGCAGGGACACTCGCCCGGTGTAAAGTTCCCGCGCGTGCTGGGAATTGAGGCTGCCGGTATCGTCGAGGAAGCTCCGGGTGGTGAGTTTGGCAAGGGAGAAGTGGTCGCAACTGCAATGGGAGGCATGGGGCGTGATTTCGATGGCGGATATGCCGAATACGCGTGCGTCCCTGCTACGCAGGTACAAACGATCCAAACGAAACTGCCGTGGGAGGTTCTGGGCGCGATGCCGGAAATGTTGCAGACAGCATGGGGCTCTCTGTTTCGGGCGCTTCGTCTGGCCAGGGGTGAACGCATCTTGATCAGAGGCGGCACAACGTCAGTCGGGCTTGCCGCCGCGGCGATTGCAAAGAACTATGGCGCCTCTGTTGCGGCGACCACTCGCAACCCAAACCATGCCGAACTGCTGCATTCGAGTGGCATGAACGATGTGATCAAGGACAACGGCGCGATCGCGGACGAGGTTCATCAAAGGTTTCCAGGAGGCGTCGACAAGGTACTTGAGATGATCGGGACGGTGACGCTCGAAGACTCGTTGCATTGCGCCAAGCAGGGTGGAATCGTGTGCATGACCGGTATTGTTGGAAATCAATGGTCGTTCGAGCGTTTCGCGCCGATGGATGCCATTCCCACCGGCGTTTATCTGACGGTGTACGCTGGCGAATCAGAGGACTTCATGCGAACGCCGCTTAGCGACCTGGCACGCCAGATCGAAGCGGGCACGCTGCACCTCCAAGTGGGCAAGACTTTTCATTTGGACGAGATCGTATCAGCCCATCACCTAATGGAAGAAAACAAAGCTGGCGGCAAGATCGTTGTTCTTACCTGAAATCCGAACGCTCGGCGAATTTCGGTGCGGCGATCGTGGCAACGAAGACTGCTATTCGCGGATCCCAGCGATATGAAATTCGGGCAGACCGCCCTCAGCCTTGGCCGTGTTCCAGCGCGGAGAGAACCAAACGCAAGTGGTCTCGCAAACTTTATGATTTCGAACCCTTCCGAACCTCCTTCCCTCATGTCGATGGTCGCAAGTAATTAGCACACTGTAGATTGCAATTTCCAATCTGCTCAGATCAATGTCGCGACAAGGCAGAGGCCTCCAAATCGCAGGACGTTTCCACCTTAGCGCACGTGACCGATGATCTCCATATGTTTGGAACAACAAAAAAACGTCTCGGCACTCGATTGCCGTGCATTAGGCGTTGCCGGCACATCGAGTGCCGAGTTTAGGTTCTCAGCTCGCCAGCGTCTGTGCGCCAAGCATCATTTCCATCCTGGCGACAGCCTCATCTTGCATATGCGGCAAAACGTGGCAGTATGTGTCCAGAGTGAAGGCGGCGCTGGCGTGTCCTAGTTGCTCCGATACAACTTTCGGCGACACCCCTGCGGATAGAGCCAGAGTGGCGGCCGTGTGTCGCAGGTCGTAGAGTCTGATTCTCGGCAAACCGGACGAATCAAGCATCGCCTTGAAATGCCTAGCCAGATAATCGGCATTGATTGGCTGTCCCAATGCCGTTTTGAAGACCAAGTCTTGGGCTTCTGGATACAAACTAGATGAGCTCGCTTGCGTTTGCAGATTACGAAGAAGAGCAACAACCCAGCTCTGTAGTTTGATGGGCCGACGACTTCGCGACCGTTTTGTATCGCCGAAGCACCATCTGCCATTTACTTTCCGGATGCTCCTGACAACACTGACTGTTTGTCGTGTCCAGTCGATGTCTTGCCACTTCAAACCGAGGTACTCACTCGGGCGCATCCCGGTGGTGAGCGCCATCGCAAGGACTGGACCATGCGGAGTTGAGAGCGCAGTTCTAAGGAACATCTTCGCTTGCTCTACCGTCAGCGATCGCATTTCGCCTCTTGACTGATGCGGAATCCTATTACCATCGGCAGGATTCTCTAGCAATAGTCGCCACTGCACCGCCTGCCGCATCGCAGACCTTAATACGACATGCGTGTAACGGACAGTTCGAGCAGACAATCCCCGCTCGATCATTTTCTGATAAGTGGTTTGAAACTCGAGAGGGCGGATTGCAGCCAGAACCCTTTCACCCAAGCTGGGCCGGATATACCGCCGCAGCATGCCGTCGTAGTCTTGGCAGGTCTTCACTCGTATTCGTGGTTTCACAGCTGCCTCAAGCCAGCGATCAAGGTATTCATTGAGGGTGATCTTGGCCCCCTCTAGGTCGCGACCCAAGTCGCGTTCACGCAACTTCCTCGTAAGGTACGCTTGCGCTTCCAGCATGGGACCGTGGATTGTTCGATTGTTCGATTGTGGTATTTGCGCTTTTTGGTTTCACGATCGCGACCGAGATAGACTCGGATGAGCCACCTGCGGTTGCCGCGTGCGATGATCTGGCCAACTTTGCGAGCCATAGAGATTTCCTCCTGGCTCGCAAAAAGAGGCACACATCCCGCACATGCCAAGATCGTGAAGGCGGGTTTTTACAGTTGACTTGAAAAAAAGTGGCTAATCGGCCGTCAGCCAGATTCGAGCGTCCTCTTTGCCGAGAAAAGTGGCGTTCAGGTCTTTTCAGCAATCGGATAATCATCCACATAGTGGTTGATTATCATCCACATTGTGGACGATAATTCCCACATGCTTCGACGCCACCTTGTAGGCCGACTTCTGGACGCTTTAACCGACACGCCGGCAGTGTTAGTCAACGGTGCCCGACAAACCGGAAAGAGCACCCTGGTGCAATCGGCTGACGTTGCCAGCCAGAGCCGCCACTACCTCACCTTCGACGACCCGGGCATTCTAGCTGCGGCCAGGCGCGATCCCAACGGGTTTGTAGCAGGCCTCGAAACCCCAGTCACGCTCGACGAAGTACAGCACGCCCCTGAAATCTTTCCCGTCATCAAAGCCGCCATAGACCGCAAGCGGGAACCAGGACGATTTCTGCTCACCGGGTCGGCGAATGTCATGTTGCTACCGAAGCTCTCCGAGTCCTTGGCAGGACGCATGGAAGTATTGACGCTGTGGCCTTTTTCTCAAGGAGAGATTCATGGTGCAAAAGAAACTGTATTTGTTTAGCGTGATGCTCCTGGTCTCGTGGTAGTTACTTGTTCCCAGCGGGCCAGCGGTTATGCTGGAGCGTGCCGCCAGAAACCGACGCCGAAAAGATTACTCGGTTAGA
>JASHOT010000079.1 GCA_030040965.1 Candidatus Sulfotelmatobacter sp.
AGAAAGATTTGGTGGGGCTGTTTGACACGCCGGAAAAAATCGAAGTTCCGTATGATGCGTTCACGAAGGTAGTGTTTGAAGTAACCACACACATGCGCGGCGGTTTCGGCGCCGTGGCGCTTGAATTTGTGCCGATCGTCGGCTCGGTTGCCAGCAATGCTCTAGCAGGGGAGCATGTTCATGACTATTGGTTTTACTTTGAGTACAAGAACGGTGCGGAAAGCGCACGAGGGCTCATTGAGATACCGAAAAAGACCTCAGCGCGAGTAATTGACAAAGTAACATCTTTATTGGGCTCGCGCGCGAGTGTTGCGAACTTTCCAGCGGGAGAAGCGATCAAGCCGGACGCGTTGCCTGACATCAAATCAAAGCACTCTCTCAAGATCGACAAGCAGGATGATCCGCTTCCGGTGGTTAAGCCGGATAAAGCAACGCTCGTGGTTGTCTGTCCCCCGCTCGCGGCGCGGTATTCAGGGAAAGGGAATCAGTTTAAGCTGCATGCGAACGACCAAGTAGTGGCGGTCAACAAGGCGGGTACATACAGCTTCGCATACATGGACCCAGGCAGGTATCTGCTGGTTTCGCAGTCGGAGAATGCGAACGGATTTGAAATGGAATTGGAGGCGGGAAAAACTTATTACTTCTTGCAGAATACGTTCCAAGGAGCGTTGAAAGGCGAAACCTCACTTACGCGCAACAGTCCCGAGTTGGTGAGCTATCTGATGAGCGGGACGTACTTTTCGGAGTGGGCGAGAAAGAAGAAAGCGGATGCGCGGGAGCGGTGATCGCGAAGGCTGTGGAATAATGCTGGCGGTCCGGGATGCGGCCGTATCCTGCATTCTCTGAGGAGCATCTTCAGCGTTAGCGGGAATCCCCACTTCTGGCAAAGGCGGCCAGAAATGGGGGATCCGGGTGCCGCTTTGTGAGGCTGAGGGCGTTGCGTCAGAAAAAACATGAGGCATGGCGCGGCTCACCCAGATCCTTCGCTGCGCAGGCTTTCCTAAGTAAGGAGCCGGGTTGCTCAGGACATCTTATTAAATGGCGAACGATCAGGAAAAAGAGGCGGCGGCGCGAGCCAGTTTGCAGTTCATTCAAGATGGAATGGTTGTGGGCCTGGGAACGGGATCGACGGCCGCATACTTCATTAAGCTGCTGGGCGAAAAGGTGAAGAATGGCCTGAGGGTGCGGGGGATTCCGACGTCGGTACGATCGCGCGAGATGGCGGAGAGTTTAGGGATTCCGCTCACAACGTTTGAGGAGTGCCAGAAGATTGATGTGACGGTGGATGGGGCGGATGAGTTCGATCCCGAGCTGCGATTGATCAAGGGTGGAGGCGGAGCGCTGCTGCGGGAAAAGATTGTGGCGTCGGCGACGCGGCAGGAAGTGATTGTGGCGGATGCGTCGAAGCAGGTGAAGAGGCTGGGGAAGTTTCCGCTGCCGGTGGAGGTGATCAAGTTTGCCGAGCCGCTGGTGGCGAAGCGAATTCGTGCGCTGGGAGCGGATGTGCGGCAGCGAACGGGCGCGGATGGGAAGCCGTACATCAGCGACGAAAATAATCACATTCTGGATTGCCGGTTTGGCGAGATCGAGGATCCGGATGGGCTGGCCCGTCAGTTGAGTGATATGCCGGGGGTGGTGGAGCACGGATTGTTTATCGGGATGGCAAGCGTGGTGGTGATGGCGAAGGGCGGCGAGGTGGTCGAGGTGCGACGATAGAGTACTGCGAGCGAAAAGCAGGTTCCTCGTTCGCTTCGCTCCTCGGAATGACAAACGTGAGATGGTAGCAAGCGCGCAAACTCGGGTTTGGATGGCGCCATCACGGAGGAGGGTTCCGCGGGTCGCCATGCGGGCGCCGGTGGATATCACGGTGCTCCGGTCGGGAATTCCGGATACCGTGCCGGGGCGGTCGGTGAATCTGTGCGAGCGGGGACTGGGAGCGGTGATGGCCGGAGAGTTGGTTCTCGGCGAAGCGGTGGGAATTGAAGTGCGGCTGCCGCTGGCACAGGAGTCGCTGCGCGCGCGGGCAACGGTGCGCTATCAGGACAAGCTGCGTTGCGGGCTGGAGTTTGTGGGATTGTCGGCCGAGCAGCAGGCAATGCTGCGAGACTGGGTCAAAGAGGCCAAGGCAGAGGCCATCAGCGAGATGAGCGGGAAACCGAGCGCGGCGATGGAGCGGACGGCGGCGGAGAAGCCAAGTCCGGAGACGAGCGGTGGCGGTAAGAGCGTCCGTTCGGATGGGGGCTCGGGCGGAGGGTCAAGCGGCGGCGGAACGGGAACGCCCAAGAAGAAAAGCCGGCATTGGATCGCTTGGACGATGGTGGTGATTTTGCTGGCCGCGGCGGCCGGAGGCTTGTGGTGGAGTTGGAACCGTGATTGGGAGGAACTGGAAGCGGGATTGAAGCGCGACGCTGCCAGAACCGAGGAGAAGCCACAGGCGCAGGTTCCGGCCGAGGTGATGGAAAGATTGCTGGTGCATCGAGTGGAGCCGGTGTATCCGCCGGAGGCGCGGCAGGCCAGACTCGAGGGAGTGATTGCGCTCGATGTAGTGGTGGGGCGGGATGGTTCGGTGGTGAGCATGCACCCGCTGAATGGGCCGAACGTGCTGGCGCGGGCGGCGATGGATGCGTTGCGCTGGTGGAAATTTACGCCGTATCAGATCAATGGCGAGTCGGCCGTGGTGGAGACGACGGTCGCGGTGGAGTTCAAACGGTAGGGCGTGCGAGGCCGCAGATTCCTGGCAGCACAAAGTCCCAGTGATTCATCGCTGGTCACGCTAATCTGGAATTTCCAGGTAATCAGCCTCGGCCCTTCCCAACGTTGAACAAGACGCCGAAGGAAAGGTGGACATAGCCGGACGGGGCAGAATACTGTCGAGCGAAGACTTCGCCAATCCCGCCTTCCATCACGAATTGCGTGTTGTTTGAAACGCGAGCGGTTGTACCCAGCGCGCCAAGGGGCGTAAGCGCGCCGGGTGCGTGATTGATGTTGGTGCCGCAGTTGATGCAGCCTCGTACCGCTCCCAGGCGAAGAGACGCATAGTAGTGCCAGATCTTTTCGGCATGATGCGTGCCGATGACGGCGGCAAGATCTCCGTTGAAATTGCGGCCGTCGCCGCCATCAGCGATTCCCGCGCCGGCTTCTAACCGTAAGCCGCTCGTGACCTGGTAACGCGCGGCGAGTTTGGCAGTTCCTCCCAGAGTGGAATCGGTCTGGTTATTGGTGAGGAAGTCGAAACCAAGATCGATTCGGTCGCTGACACCGTGGCGCAGGCGCACCAGCCAATCCTCCGCGCCGGCATGGATGCAAGGTGAGGGCAGTATTTCACCGTAGCCACCGAAGGCCAAGCCCAACTCAGTGTTCCCTGCCGAGGCGGTCGCGGGTGCGCCCAAGGTGGCCATGGGGGGAAGATAAGCGACCATCCGGCAATCGGTGGAATTCTGCGATTGAGCCCAAGTGAGGTGAGACAAGATCGCCGTAAGAAGGAAGGCGAAAACCGGCGGCGCAATGGGGAATAGCCTCATGCTGTGCTTACAGCAATCGGAAGAGAGCATATTCGCCGGGCTTCTCGAGATTGTCAGCAGATTGTAAAAAAATGCGCGTGCGTCGTTCTGCGAATTTCGACAGTGGCGGAATCTAGCCGGGTTTTCTGAGTGCGTGCAACACGACGCCGCTGCTGACGGCGAAGCACAAGACCGCTCCCAAGGCGGTGAACTGGGTCAGATTCGCCGCCAAGTGGAAGAAGTCGGCGAACAGGGTGGCGAACGCAAAGATGACCCCTACAACATTGAGCCAGAGGGGCGCGCGCACACGCCCGCGAATGTCTTTGGCGAAACGGATTTGCAAAAGCAAAGCCGCCAGTCCAATGGCAGCCACAACCATGAGCGCGAGCGGACTATAAAACGCCGCGCGGCTGGTATAGATGACGACCAAGGCGAGCGCCAGCAGAAGGAAGCCGGCAGCGAGGATGGTCCAGCGACGAGGCTTGGGCGGCGGAGACGGGTTGGAAGCGGCGTCGGGCAAGGCGTCCGGACAAGTTATACAGGGGTGAGGAGAAGGTTTCAACGCTGCCGGCGGAAAAAACGGTGGCGGTCGGAGCCGTGTGTCCGAACACTCCGCTTCCGCGTGCGCAGTTTTTCAGACGGCTTTAATGTAGCGGCTGCCGTGATCATCGTGTGGAAATGCGGAAACAGGGAGTGACCGCTGTCACTGACCAGGTGTTACGCGATCTGTACACTGCCCCGTTCTGGGATGCAACACAGAGATCCCAGAGAAAGCAGGAGAAAAAGATGAAAAGCGTAGTGCATCTGGGGATTCTTGCGTGCAGTGTGTTGCTGGCCGCGGGCAGTTATGCGCAGGACAGCGGAGCAGATCGATTCGGAATCGGCGTGAAAGGGTCATTGCTCGGCGGAGGCGTGGAAGCGGCGGCGCGTGTCACCTACCACAGCAATGTCCGGGCTGGTTTCAACATGTTCAGCTACAGCCGTGGATTTACTAAGGATGGCGTGAGCTACAACGGCCAGCTTAGTTTCAAGACGGTAGAAGCCCACTACGACATATTCCCGTGGGCTCGCGCTTTTCACATCAGTCCCGGCGTGCTGGTCTATGCTGCGACTCCGATTACGGCCACTGCGTCCGTTCCCGGCGGCACCAACTTCAGCCTGAACAACACACCCTACGTGAGCAGCACGGTTGTGCCGGTCACAGGCACGCCGTCTCCCAGCATATTGAGCGTGGCCTTGGGCGAGCCCTGGAACGCGACACCCAGTTCCACCGGGACGCTGAGGTGTTTCGAAGCTTTTCGAGGAACCCGGGATCGCGCCGGGAACTGGTGCGACATGGCGAGACAGGGCTTTTGTATCGCACGGGCGATATTGGCCAGTTGGCCGAAGCGATCGCAATGCTGGAAGCGAGTCCAGAGCTGGCTGCAAGAATGGGCCGTGCCGGCTGGGAGTTTGTTCGCCAGCGGCACGCACGAGAAGAGCATTATGCCAAGCTGCTGAGTTTTTACGAGCGCCTGATTGCCGGAGCGCGGAAGAATCGAGCGCTGGTTGCAACTTCTGCGCCCGTGCCGTGGAATGGTCCAGTCCCAGAACGCAGAGAGCGTAACTGCGCAACCGCTGTGGCTCGGAGGAAGCTCAAAATAGCTTTCATCGGCGGACGCGGAGTGGTTTCGAATATAGCGGAATTGAAACCTACTACGAAGAGGTCGGCAAAAATCTGGCGCAACTCGGTCATGAAGTGACGGTCTGCCCACGATGCGTTCGAAACATTTCGAGACCGTGATCCACACGCTGCTGAGCACGGCGCACGCCCTGACGCAGAATTATGATGTCGTGCATTATCACTGCCTGGGGCCGGCGTTGTTCTCGCTCTTACCGCGATTGTTCGGTTCGAAAACTGCGGTGACAGTGCAGGGTCTCGATTGGCAACGGAAAAAATGGGGACGGCTGGCATCGGCGGTTCTGCGGGTTGGCGAACGGGCGTCGGTGCGGTTTCCCAACCTCACCATGATGGTGTCGCAGGTTTTGCAACAGCGTTATCGCAGCGTCCATGGGGCAGAAACCTTCTATATTCCGAACGGTGGCGTACTGAGACCGTGGCGCGAGCCGCGCCAGATACTTGAGCTCGGAGTAGAGCCTGGGAGGTATGTGCTTTTTCTCGGCCGCTTTTCACCGGGAAAGGGATGTCATCTACTGGTCGAGGCATTCCAGCAACTCACAACTGATGTCCAACTGGTGATGGCCGGAGCGTCGAGTTATTGCGACAACTACAGTCGCGAACTGCGCCAGCACGCGAGCGGTCGCATTCGAATGCTGGACTGGGTATCGGGCGAGACTTTGGATGAACTGGTGACGAATGCGATGATTTTCGTGCTGCCCTCGGATCTTGAGGGTCTGTCGCTGGCTTTACTGGATGCAATGGGGGCTGGGCTGTGCGTGCTGGCGAGCGATGTGCCGGAGAATCGAGAGGTCGTGGAAGGAGCCGGATTTACATTCGAGCGCGGAAACGCGCGCGATCTGGCGGACCGCCTGCGATTTCTCATCGCCAACCCCGCCGTCCGCGAAGCTGCGGGACGAACGGCCCGCAAGCGAATTGAAGACCTTTATCAATGGCCCAAAGTTGCTGCCAACATCGAAAAGGCATACTACGAAATGATGGGATCGAAAACGAGAGAACCTCTGACCAGCAGGCGAGCGGTTGCGGCAGTTAGGGCGGTGGACACACCAATTCCAGTCGAGCGCACCGGCTGAACGCCGCCATCGGGACCACAAAAGCAGTGGCTGACCAAGGACGGGTTTTTGCCCGTCCTTTCTTATTTCAATCAACGTTTATTACAATCAACATCTTGTCTCGCGAGTCCGGTGGAATCGGGCAGCGCTGACGGCACAAACATGCGCGATACGATTCTGGTTACGGGCGGTTGCGGATTCATCGGATCGAATTTCATCCTGCAACGAATGCAGGCTGACGCGACATCGGTTGTCAATCTGGATAAGCTCACGTATGCGGGCAATCCCCGCAATCTGGAAAGCATCGCGAATAACGGACGTTATGAGTTTGTTCACGGCGACATTGGCGATCGAACCGCCGTGAGACAGTTGCTAACCCGACATGAGCCGCGCGCGATCGTGCACTTTGCGGCCGAGAGCCATGTGGATCGCTCGATCCATGGGCCGGATGATTTTATTCGCACCAACGTAGACGGCACTTTCGCGCTGCTGGAAGAAGCTCGCGCGTATTGGTCCGGGTTTCCGGAACAAGATCGCCAGCGGTTTCGTTTCCTGCACGTATCGACCGATGAAGTTTATGGATCGCTGGGGCCGAATGACCCGCCGTTCCGCGAGACGACGCAATATGCGCCGAACAGTCCATATGCCGCGTCCAAGGCCGCGTCCGATCACCTGGTACGCGCTTATCATCACACCTACGGTTTGCCGACGCTGACGACGAATTGTTCCAATAATTACGGTCCATTTCAATTTCCCGAGAAGCTGATTCCGCTGATGATCCTGCACGCGCGCGACGGAAAACCGCTACCAGTCTACGGCGACGGAAAAAATGTTCGGGACTGGCTCTACGTGGAGGACCATTGCGAGGCTATCGCAGCGGTGCTGCGCAACGGGCGGGCGAGCGAGACTTACAATATCGGCGGCTGGAACGAAAAGCCGAACATTGAAATTGTCGAGACAGTTTGCGATCTGCTGGATGAGATGACGCCATCAGGAAAAGATTCGCGGCGCAGCTTGATTACGTTTGTGAAAGACCGGCCCGGGCACGATCGCCGTTATGCCATGGATGGGCGTAAGATCGAGCGCGAATTGGGCTGGAAGCCGAAAGAAACGTTTGAAAGCGGCATCCGGAAAACAGTGCGCTGGTATCTGGAACACGAGGAATGGGTGCGCGATGTGACCAGCGGCGGCTATCGGCAATGGATCGCCATGCATTATTCGAGTTAGTTGTTTTGCGAAGAGGATTCCGGCTTAGACATGCACGAACGACCGAAATATAAAGGCATAATTTTGGCGGGAGGATCGGGCACGCGCCTGTATCCGGTGACCCAGGCGATGGGCAAGAGTTTGCTGCCCGTCTACAACAAGCCGATGATTTATTACCCGCTATGCACGCTGATGCTGGCGGGAATTCGCGAAATCCTGGTGATTTCCACTCCCGACGACTTGCCCAAATTTCGCGCGCTGCTCGGCGAGGGGAATCAGTACGGAATCCACCTGGACTACAAGGTGCAGCCGAAACCGGAGGGAATCGCGCAGGCGTTTTTGCTGGCCGAGAATTTTCTAAAGGGCAGCGCGTGCGCCCTGGTTCTGGGCGACAATATTTTTTACGGGCACGACCTGGTGAAAGATCTTCGCCAGGCCGCGGAAAAGGTGCATGGGGCGCGGGTTTTCGCCTATCCTGTGCACGATCCGGAGCGTTATGGTGTGGTTGAATTTGATGCGGATGGGCGGGCGCTCAGCATCGAGGAGAAGCCGCGGCAGCCGAAATCGCGCTACGCCGTCACAGGATTGTATTTTTATGACGAGCAGGTCGTGAGTATTGCGAAATCGTTGAAACCGAGCACTCGCGGCGAACTCGAAATCACAGACGTCAACAAGGTTTATCTGCAAAGAGGAACGCTTGAAGTTGTCGTGATGGGACGGGGCATGGCCTGGCTCGACACGGGCACACACGAATCTCTGATGGAGGCCGCGCTGTATATCCAGGCGATTGAAAAGAGGCAGGGACTGATGATTGCGTGTCCGGAAGAGATCGCGTACCGCTACGGATATGTTTCGGCCGCGCAAGTCGAGCAAATCGCGAGTGCTATGAAGAACAGCAGCTATGGAGCGTATCTGTTGCAGTTGCTGAAGGAGAAGGTATTTTGAGATGAGAGCGAGCGCGGCCATTCCGCCCGCTGTCGCAAAAACGATGGCGGCGTTGAATTTGCTTCCGACTGCGGTACCGGGACTGATAATTCTGGAGCCACGTGTATTTGGCGACGAGCGCGGATTTTTTCTCGAGAGCTACAACGAGCGGGCGATGGCGGAGGCCGGAATCCGCGAACGCTTCGTGCAGGATAATCACTCCTGTTCGCAGCGCAATGTTCTGCGTGGGCTGCATTACCAGACGCAACACGTGCAGGGAAAACTTGTCCGCGTGGTGGAAGGCGAGATCCTTGACGTAGCCGTTGACTTGCGCCGGAGTTCACCGACTTTTGGCAAGTGGGAAGCGGTACGGCTCTCCGGCGAGAACAAGCGCATGTTATGGATACCAGCCGGATTTGCCCACGGTTTTCGCGTGGTTTCCGATAAGGCGCATGTACTGTACAAAGCCACGGATTTTTACGCGCCCGAGTTCGAACGCACGCTGGCATGGAACGATCCGGACCTCAAAATCGACTGGCAACTCGACGGTGAGCCAATCATCTCGGCGAAAGATCGGCGTGGCGTTTTTCTTCGCGAGGCTGAAACGTTCGATTAGCCGAAGGATTTGACCGGGACTCGTCCACAATGAACGTTACCATCTTCGGCGCATCGGGGCTGCTGGGACGCGATCTCGTGCGCGAATGGAGTGGGGATCAGGTTACAGGATTATCTTCCCGCGATGTCGACATTCGCGACGCGCATCAAGTCACGCAAGCCGTGGAGCGAACCAACCCGGATTGGATAGTGCTTGCCGCCGCATACACCGATGTCGATGGATGCGAGAGTCACCAGGAGCAGGCGTTTTCTGTAAATCGCGATGGCGCCGTCAATGTTGCTCGCGCCGCACAACACACTGGGGCTAAGCTGCTTTTTCTCAGTTCGGATTACGTCTTCGACGGAAAGAAGTCGTCTCCCTACGAGGTCGACGATGTGCGGAATCCGCAGAGCGTTTACGGCCGATCGAAGGCGGAGGCGGAAGTGCGATTGCTCGATATCCTGCCCGGGTGCTGCATTGCCCGCACGTCGTGGCTGTTTGGAGTTGGAGGCAAGTGCTTTCCCGACACGATTCTGAAGCTGGCGGCGAGCCGGCCGGCGCTCGATGTAGTTAGTGATCAGCGAGGGTGCCCAACCTATTCTCATGATCTGGCGCGAGCCATCATCCTATTATGCCGAGCGGGCGCGAACGGAATTGTGCACGTGACCAATGAAGCAGACTGCTCCTGGTTTGAATTTGCGCGGGAAATCGTACGTGAGGCCGGATACGCGACGGAGGTGCGTCCGGCCAGCACACAACAGATGGCGCGTCCGGCGCCGCGTCCTGCGTATTCGGTGCTGTCGGCAACCAGCCTGCATCGTTGGGGAAGCCAAATGCCGAATTGGAAGGACGCGCTGCGAAGATATCTGGACGAGCGGCAAGCCTAAGTGCGCCGGATTGCGTCTTCTGCGACTCGACTGCTACGATTCGCAGAGTCAAGACGAGCAAGCAAGCCCTAGTGAAGTCAATTCTCAATTACGTCGGCGGAAAGTTCGTGAAAGGCAAGCGTGAATTTGCCGATGTAAATCCCGCCAACGGCAGTGTTATCGCAGAGGTTGCAGAAGCGGACGAATCGTTGGTAGACGCGGCCGTGTCGGCGGCCCGTTCTGCTCTGCAGGGTCCATGGGGACGGTTGAGTGTGCGCGATCGAGCGGCGCTCCTGCACAAAATTGCGGCCGGGATCGAGTCGCGCTTCGACTGTTTTGTGGCGGCCGAAGTGGCCGACACTGGAAAGCCGATTACACTCGCTTCGAAACTGGACGTTCCGCGCGCGGCTGCGAATTTTCGCGTTTTTGCTGACCTGATCAAAACGGCGGGCATGGAGTCGTTTCAGACCGAGACTCCTGACGGAAAAACGGCGTTGAACTATGCCGTACGCAAGCCTCTTGGCGTGGTTGGCATCATTACTCCGTGGAATCTCCCGATTCTTTTGCTCACCTGGAAAGTCGCGCCCGCTCTGGCCTGTGGCAATGCCGTCGTGGTCAAGCCGTCGGAAGAAACTCCGGCAAGCGCGACGCTCTTAGCAGAAGTGATGCAGCAGGCGGGCATTCCCGATGGCGTTTACAACGTTGTGCACGGCTTCGGCCCGAATTCCGCCGGCGAATTTCTCACTCGCCATCCCGACGTGAATGCTGTGACATTTACCGGTGAATCCCAGACCGGAGCTGCAATCATGAAGACGGTGGCGGCGACGGTAAAGCCCGTCTCTTTTGAACTGGGAGGGAAAAATGCCGCCATTGTTTTTGCCGACTGCGATTTCGAGGAGGCAGTCAGCGGAATCAGCGATGCGGCATTCCTGAATACTGGACAAGTGTGTTTGTGTGCGGAGCGAATTTATGTGGAACGGGGAATTTTCGAGCGTTTCGTTGAGGCGCTGAAGAAAAAAGCGGAAAGCCTGCGCATGGGCTCGCCACTGGAAAGCACGACGAATATCGGGCCACTGATTTCGAGGCAGCATCGCGAAAAAGTGCTTTCGTATTATCGGTTGGCGCGGCAGGAAGGTGCGACCACGGTGACCGGCGGAGGAGTCCCCGGGTTTGGCAATGATCTCGACGGCGGATTCTATGTGCAACCGACGATCTATACTGGTCTGGCCGAAACCGTGCGTTGCGTAAAAGAGGAAATTTTCGGGCCTGTGTGCCACGTTGCACCGTTCGACACAGAAGAAGAGGCGGTGCGCATGGCCAACGATACGAAATATGGCCTGGCTGCATCGATCTGGACATCGAATCTGAAGCGCGGGCATCGGGTTGCGCAACAGATGAATGTTGGCATCACGTGGGTGAATTGCTGGTTCCTGCGCGATTTGCGGACGCCGTTCGGGGGAGTGGGGCTGTCGGGGATCGGACGCGAAGGCGGAATTCACTCGCTAAATTTTTATTCCGATCTGAACAACATCTGCTTGCGGTTGTGATATGGCAAAAGTAGAAAGCAAGATATTGAAGGGCAAGGCCAAGCCGCGCGGCAACTATCCTCACGTGAAACGCGCGGGAGATTTCTTGATCGTCTCCGGTACAAGCGCGCGGCGCGCGGATAATACTATCGCGGGCGCAGACGTCGACAGACTTGGGACGACAAGGCTAGACATTCGCGCGCAGACGCGAGCCGTGCTTGAAAACGTGCAGTATATTCTTCGGAGTGCAGGAGCCGGCTTGCAGGATGTAGTGGAAGTTACGACTTTTCTCGTCAACATGAACGATTTCGCCGGATACAACGAAGTTTACGGCGAGTACTTTAACCGCGATGGACCGGCGCGGACGACGGTGGCGGTGCACCAGTTGCCGCATCCGCATTTGCTGATTGAAATCCGGGCGGTCGCGTATAAGCCGGCGAACTAGGAGTGTTTATGCCATCGATCAAGGAATTGAAAGCGTTCAATTTTATGGGCTGGATCGAGCAAAACAAGAAGAAGTTCAAGCCGCCGGTTGGAAACGCACAGGTTTGGGAGGACGGCGAAATGATGGTGACCGTCGTCGGCGGGCCGAATCAGCGCAAAGATTATCACGATGATCCGACGGAGGAATTTTTTTATCAGTTAAAGGGAAATATTTTTCTGCGCCTCATGGAGACTCCGGGGAAACCGCCGCTGGAAATTCCAATCAGGGAAGGCGAAATTTTTTTGTTGCCCAAGCACATGCGGCATTCACCGCAACGTACACAGCCGGGCAGCCTGGGCGTCGTGGTGGAAATGCCGCGTCCAGAAGGCGCTTTGGACGGTTTTGAATGGTATTGCCAGAATTGCCATCAGCTTGTACATCGCGCCGAGGTCAAGCTGAAGAGCATCGTGCGCGATCTTCCGCCGCTGTTCGAAGGTTTCTATGGTAGCGAAAATCTGCGCAAGTGCAAGCACTGCGGCGCGATTCATCCCGGCAAACAGTAATGCCAGTCATCGACATTCACAACCACTTCTTTCCGCGGTCGTGGCCGGACTTGGCCGCGCGCTTTGGCACTCCCAACTGGCCTTGGATTAAACATACGGAACCGGGCAAGGCGGAGATCATGGTTGGCGACAAGTTTTTTCGCCACATTTATTCCGCGTGTTGGGATCCCGAGGTGCGATTGCGCGAGATGGACCGCGACGGCGTGGATCTGCAAATCCTTTCGGCCACGCCGGTGCTGTTTGCCTATGAACGCCCGGTCGAGCACGCGGTCGATTGCGCCATGTTATTCAACGACGCGGCACTGGAGCTTTGCGCAAAGGGAAAAGGCAGATTGAAGTCGTTCTGCCAGGTGCCGCTACAAGACCCGGACGCGGCCTGCCAAGAGCTGAGCCGCGCGATGCGCGCCGGGCATCTGGGAGTGCAAATTGGTAATCATGTTGGCGATAAGAATCTGGACGACCCTGGCATCGTCACCTTTCTTCATCACTGCGCTGCTGAGGGTGCGGCCGTTCTGGTGCATCCGTGGGACATGTTCGCGCCGCAAAGGATGCCGAAGTACATGATGCCGTGGACGGTGGGCATGCCTGCGGAGACGCAACTCGGCATCGTCGCCATGATCCTTGGAGGCGCGTTCGACAAGCTTCCAGCAACGTTGCGAATCTGCTTTGCGCATGGCGGTGGGAGTTTCGCGTTTCTTCTCGGGCGATTGCAGAATGCGTGGGAACAGCATCCGGTGGCGCACGGCGTCTGTGAGTTGGCGCCGAAGCAATATCTGAAGCGCTTCTACGTGGATTCTGCAGTGTTCAATCAGCGAGCGCTGCAGTTTTTGGTTGACACCATGGGCGCGGAGCGCGTGATGCTGGGATCTGATTATCCCTTTCCGCTCGGCGAACATCCCGTCGGAGAACTGATTCGATCGAGCCACTTTCCGTCGAAAATGAAATCGAAGTTGTTGGGGCAAAATGCGGAAGAATTCCTGGGGCTGCCGGTTGAGATGGAGCGTGCTGTTTCGCGTGCAGCGGAATCCCCCGTCGTTCCCGAGCGGGAACAACTGACTTATAGTTCGTATCTGCAAGTGCCGGAATTGCTCGAGTTGCAGCACCCGCAATCTTCACCGCAGCACCATGACGAGATGTTGTTCATCATCGTGCATCAGACCTACGAACTCTGGTTCAAAGAGTTGTTGCATGATCTCGATGCGGTAGTTGCCAATTTGAAAGCAGCAGCAAGAAATCCCGAATCACGCGACGAAGTGTATGAAGCGGCGCGACTGCTGCGGCGTTGCACCGAGATCACGCGAGTGCTGGTGGAGCAATTCACAATCCTGGAAACGATGCTGCCGACACATTTTCTGGCGTTTCGCGGAAAACTCGAGCCGGCCAGCGGATTTCAGTCGGAACAATTCCGCGAGCTTGAGTTTCTTTGCGGATTGAAAGACGAGAAGATGCTGAGCTATCACCGGCCTACGCCGGAAGCTTACACGGAGTTAAAGAAACGACTGCTCGAACCCTCATTGCGCGACGTCTTCTTTGACGCGCTCCGCGCCATGGGAAAGCTGCAGCAGGATGGGAATGCCAGTGCACACGAACAGTTCGAGGCACGGGCAAGGGCGGTGCTTTCACTCTACCGCGGCGAGCACAGTTATCGCGACTGGATCGATGTTTGCGAGCGCCTTACGGAGTTTGATGAACTGATCGTCAGCTGGCGGCTGCGCCATGTTCAGCTGGTGGAGCGTGTGATTGGCGCGCGCATGGGAACCGGAGGCAGCGCTGGTTCGTCATATCTAAAACTCACGCTCGATAAGAAATTTTTTCCGGAGCTCTGGGAAGCGCGCACACTGCTGACCGAATGAGTGCGCTCAGAATGTAATTACATCTTCGCTTTCACCATGGCTAAAGGCGAGACTGTCACATTAATTGGCGCGGGACTGAATGGGCCGTTGCTGGCGATTGGCCTGGCCGAGCGCGGCTTTCGGGTCGAGATTTACGAGCGGCGCGAGGACATGCGGCGTGTCTCGATCAGCGCCGGGCGTTCGATCAATCTGGCTCTTTCCACTCGCGGCATTCACGCCTTGTCCCAAGCGTCTCTGTGGGAGGAGATGAAGAAGATCATCATCGCGATGAAGGGGCGCATGATTCACTCGGTTTCGTCCGAGCTGACATTTCAACCGTATGGGAAGAATGACGCGGAAGTCATCAATTCGATCTCGCGGGCCGCGCTGAACGTTGCGCTCATGAACGCAGCCGAGGCTCGGGGAGTAACAATTCATTTCCAGAGACGCTGCACAGGAATCGATTTGCGGACTGGTGCGATGCGCTTGCGCAATGAGCGTACTGGAGAAAGTGAAACCATCGACTCCAAAGTCGCGATTGGATGTGACGGATCGGCGTCCGCGATGCGAATGGGAATGCTCAAACTAGGCCGGTTCAATTTCTCGCAGCAATATCTCGATTACGGCTACAAAGAGCTGACGATCCCAGCCGGAGCCCGCGGCGAGCATGTTATTGAGACTCATGCGCTGCACATCTGGCCGCGGGGCAATTATATGCTGATCGCGTTGCCCAATGTGGACGGCACATTCGCTTGCATTTTGTTTTTGCCCTTTGAGGGCGCCGACAGCTTTGCAACTCTGAATACGCATTTGGAGGTCGCAAAGTTTTTCGACGCCGGATTTCCCGACACTGTCCCCATCATGCCGAATCTAGCGGAAAATTTCTTTGCCAATCCGACCGGAGCGATGGTCACGATTAAATCTGCGCCGTGGCATTTCGAGGGCCGTGCCTTGCTTCTGGGCGATGCGGCGCATGCGATCGTTCCATTTTTCGGGCAGGGCATAAACTGCGGATTCGAAGATTGCACATGCCTTCTCGAATTGCTTGACCGTCATGGCGCCAACTGGCCGTACGTTTTTGCGGAGTTTGAAAAAGCGCGAAAATTAAATACGGATGCCATCGCGGATCTCGCGATCGAGAACTTCGCGGAGATGCGCGATCGCGTGGGCGATGCACGCTTTCTTTTCCGCAAGAAAGTTGAGCTGGCTCTGGAAGCGCGATTCCCGCAGCGATTTGTGCCCAAATATTCTATGGTAACGTTTCACCGCATTCCCTATGCCACCGCCCTGGAGCGCGGGCGGGTCCAGGATCGCATGCTCGGCGAGCTGTGCGATGGGATCGACCGCATCGAAGAACTCGACTGGCGCAAAGCGGAACGGCTGGTTACGAATCAACTCACTCCGCTGGAGCTCGCCTCTTGATCGGCGCTTCATATCAAACCGATGCGGATTTCGCGGCGGCGATGGATGCCCGGGATCCTCTGGCGCACTTTCGCTCGCGTTTCTTCTTTCCCAAAGCAAAAGATGGATCGGAGTATCTTTATTTGTGCGGGCACTCGCTCGGTTTGCAGCCGAAAACGGTCGCTTCTTATATCGAGGAGGAGTTACGCGCGTGGGCGGATCTCGGCGTCGAGGGCCACTTCCACGCCAAAAATCCGTGGATGCCTTATCACCGATTCCTGACCGAACAAACGGCGGAGCTAGTCGGAGCGAACCCCTCCGAAGTTGTGGTGATGAACTCGCTGACGGTGAATCTGCATTTGATGATGGCGTCTTTCTACCGTCCGACTGCCGACCGGCACAAGATTCTGATTGAAGGTTCCGCGTTTCCGTCGGATCAGTACGCGGTGAAGTCGCAGATTTTATTTCACGGATTCAATCCAGCTGATTCGTTGCTGGAACTCAAGCCTCGTGTCGGCGAGTCGTGCATGCGCGATGACGACATTGAATCGTTGATCGCACGCGAAGGTGACTCGATTGCGTTGATCATGCTTGGAGGCGTTAACTACGCTACCGGGCAGCTCTTCGATATGAAGGGCATTGCTGCAGCGGGGCACCGCAAAGGCTGCATGGTTGCGTTTGACCTGGCACACGCAGCGGGAAATATTCCGCTTCATCTGCACGACTGGGGGCCTGATTTTGCCGCGTGGTGCACCTACAAATATCTGAATGGCGGACCGGGATGCGTAGCCGCAAGTTTCGTGCACGAACGTCATGCACGCGCCTTCGATCTGCCACGCTTTGCAGGATGGTGGGGCCACAATGAGAAAATTCGTTTTCGTATGGGTCCGGAGTTTCAGCCCATGGAAGGAGCTGAAGGCTGGCAACTGAGCAACCCTCCCATTCTGGCGCTGGCGCCTCTGCGCGCCTCCGTGGAAATTTTTCATGAGGCAGGGATGAAAAATCTGCGCGCAAAAAGTATCTCCCTCACCGGATATCTTGAGTTTCTGCTCGACCAGCAACTTGCCGGCAAATTCGCGATCATCACGCCGCGCGAGCCGCAACATCGAGGAGCACAAATTTCGATTCGCATTCCCAACCGCGGGCGGGAGTTGTGCGATCGTCTTGCTGCCGATGGGGTGATTGGAGACTGGCGCGAGCCGGACACCTACCGCATCGCCCCAGTGCCGCTATATAACTCATATCAGGATGTTTATCGATTCGTGCAGCGATTCTCGAAGGCCGTCCTCTGACCCTGGCTCGGGTGTCGCCTGGTTACATTGGTAACACCAAAGCAGCCATTTTGAGACTTACAATGCCAGCGTGGGGAAGTCTCCGCTTCAGCATCGTTGGAAGTGGACCACCGTGGTGTGCCTGGTGGTGTGCGTCCATGTTTTCTTATCTCTATTCGTACGGCGATGCTTTGCCCTCACCGCCTTTGGCGACATTTTGCAGAACACTATCCTTTTTTGTGCGGTCGTAGCTTTTCTCGCCAACGCAAAAAACGCAACTTCCAAAGGACGCCTGTTCTGGGGATTGATGAGTCTTGGCCTGGGAATGTGGGTAATTTCGCAGGTGATGTGGACGTATATCGAAGTCTACCTGCGCCACGAGGCTCCTAATCCTTTCGTTGGCGATGTCATCCTGTTTCTGCATATTGTTCCCATGACCGCAGCGGTGGCGATCCAGCCGCACGTTCAGCAGGATGATCGCGTCATACGCGCGGGGACTCTCGACTTCGCGCTTCTTTTCACGTGGTGGTTGTTTCTCTATCTGTTTGTGGTGATCCCGTGGCAGTACGTTCATCCCATTGAGTCCACGTATGGCAGAAGTTTTGACCTGCTCTATGTGAGCGAAGAACTCGTTCTCGCCGCAGGGCTATTTCTGGTTTGGAGGCGCAGCCAGGGCGTGTGGCGACGAATTTACCTGCAGCTGTTCGGCGCCACTTTGTCGTACTGCGTTGCCTCGCTGGCAGCGAGCGAAGCCATTGATCTCCACCTTTATTACACCGGGAGCCTGTTCGATGTTCCGCTGGTGGCGTCGATGCTGTGGTTTGTTCGCATCGGGTTCTTACCGCGCGAGTCTGTGGTGGAAGCACCGGAGGCCCCCGGGCATGGCCATGGTATATGGAAAGCGCGGCTCGCCATGGTGGCCGTATTCGTTACACCGATGATGATTGCCTGGGCGCAGTTTGGCGGAAATGTTCCGCAGAGCGTTCGGACCTATCGCTTGCTGCTCACCGTTGCGGTCATGATCGTGATGGGAGCCTTGGTATTTCTGAAGCAACATCTGCTGGATCGCGAACTGTTGGGTCTGCTGCGCCTCTCCCGTTACAACCTTGAAGAAATGCGCCGGCTCAAGGATGAACTGGAGAACAAAGAGCATTCGCTGCGATGGCACAGTCTGGAGTTACAGCGCAAAAATCTGGAGTTGCAGGAAATCTCGTTCACCGACGTACTCACTGGAATCTGGAATCGCCGCTATCTGGAAGAAATTCTGACTGCGGAAGCGCAGCAGGTCCTGCGCAATTATCAGCGGGCGCGGGGAAACGACATTCGCAAGCTGGATCACCGCGATCTGGTTTTCATCATGGTCGACATTGATTTCTTCAAGGAGGTCAACGATCTCCACGGACATCCCGTCGGCGATCGCCTGCTGCAGCTTGTGGCGCAGCGCCTCTCGACTGTGGTGCGCAAATCCGATGTGCTGGTGCGCTGGGGCGGAGAAGAGTTTCTTATCATGAGTCGCTCAACCGATCCTGCCGGCACACCCCAGTTTTGCAGCCGTGTTCTTGAGGTTGTTTCATCCGAGCCATTCGATCTTGGACAGGGAATCAAGATTCGAAAAACCTGTTCGATCGGTTGGGCGCCCTATCCGTGGAGTCGCACTGCCTATGAATCGATCTGCGCCGAAGAAATCATTGGCTTGGCCGATACGGCCCTGTATCGTGCGAAAGCTCTGGGAAGAAATCAGGGTGTTGGAGTTCTGCCCAGCGACACCGCGATCGCAATGCCGGAGGCGGTAAACCTCGTGGCGGTGCAGCAGACAGACTCGACGCTAGCCAATATCATCCGAACGCCGTGTCCGGGCCGCAGCGCGGTCGCAGATGGGGAAATCGCAAATAAGGCTCACGGCTAGTGGATGCGAGAGATTTCACGAGATGTTGCGCGCAGACGTCTTTTGGGCTGATCAGACATTTGGCACTTCAGATAACGATCGGCCAACGCGATAAGGGCGACAGATCCGGAAATTCCACCGCGCTGGTGGCTATCGTGAGATGGGCGGGACTACCTTTTCCCCGACGCAACGCTGGCCGCTTTCGGCTTAGAAACTTGCTCCAGTGCAAGTCCCATGCCCGTTGCCATCGCTTCCGCAATTGGAAGGTCGTCCGATGAGAACGCGTCTGCATTGGTGCGATACAGAGCCAACACCGCGGCGACTCCGGCGCTGCCTTCGAGCGGCAGAGCCAAGGCGGACCGCAGGGTGCTGAATTTCTTTGCGTCGTTCAGATAGCCAGGCTCAACCGTGGGATTTCCATTCAGGATCGGCTTGTGATTCTGCGCGACCCATCCTGATAGTCCTTCTCCCAGCGGAATCCGGAGAGAAGAAAACAGCTGACAATTTTCTCCACTCACAAATTCGGGAATCAAGAAGTCGTCGATCAGGCGGTAGATGGCAAATGAATCGTATGGCAGCAACGTTTTGATGCGCACAGCGAGTAAAGATGCAAGATCGGCTGCTCTGAGGGACGGCATCAGACGGCTGAAATCCGAAATTTCCTGAGCGTGGCTGCGGGCGGCGGAAATTAACGCGGCTGAATCTCCTGAGATTCGTGAATGCGCGATGCCTGACTCGACAGATTCTGCAAAACCTGCATCGGGCGCGGCTCCCCGCGCCACCTTGATATCGGTGGAAAGTTTTGGAGGCGACTGCATCGGCTGTTCATTGGCCATTTTTTCCAGCTCGATATAACGCCGGTGAAGGATCGCGACCACGCTCGGATCGAAGGCCTTCCCGGATTCCGAAACGACCTTGGCCATGGCCTCGTCGAGCGGCAGAGCCTTGCGGTACTGACGATCCGACGCGAGCGCATCGAGGCAGTCGACCGCTGCCAGAATTCTTGCGCCCATTGGAATGGCGTCACCCACTAATCCGTTGGGATATCCGCTGCCATCCCATTTTTCGTGGTGGGCGCGCACGATGGGCACGACCGGATACGGAAAATCGACCTGCTCCAGAATTTCTGCTCCGACAATGGGATGAATCTTCATCTTGTCGAATTCTTCCGGCGTCAACTTGCCGGGCTTCGAGATGATGTGCTCGGGCACTGCCAGCTTGCCAATATCGTGCAAGACCGACGCCGCGCGGAGTGCCTCGGTCTCGTCTTCGCTCAGGCCCAGATTCTTGGCCAGTTCCATCGCGTACACGCGCACCCGTTGCAGGTGTTCACCCGTAGTCTGATCTTTCGCCTCGATCGCCAGCGCCAGCGCCTCGATGGTCCGCAAATGCAGGTTCGAAACCTGTTCGGCATGTTTTTTCTCGGTTTCGAGCTTGCCCAGATACAGATGATACGAGCGATACATCAGATAAATCGGAGGAAGAACGAGCAATGACGATTGCCAACCAACATGGGCGTTGAGAAAGTGAACCAATCCAGCCGCGGCCGCACCCACCATGTAATAGGGGAACGACCAGAAATAGCAGTCGTTCCAGATCTTCGAGATCGCCTTATCTTCAGTCAGCCCAATGATGGTAGACATCGCGGCCGTATTGCATCCGAACAACGTGACGGCAGCCACGAGGAGAGCCAGCGGTCCAGGTGCATGAAGAACGTAAATGGCGATCAGCTTGTAGGCGCCATACGCGACGGCAGCAGATACCGTCAGTTGCGCCCAGTTAAAGGCAAACTGGACGAACTTCAGTTGATGTCTCCGCGGTCCCAGAAAAGCCTGCCCGACCGTGCACGCGAGAACAATCAACAGTGTCTCGGGCAAACCCAGTTCCAGAATGCCGAGCAGCGTAAACAGAAAGTTGACCGACAGCGTGGCATCGATACCGGGAAGAGTGACCTTGAGCGGAGACGCCAGCAGCGCGGCAATCAGATAACAGGCGAATTTAACGGGGTCGCTCGCTTGCCAGTGTGAAAACCCGATCCAAAATGGAACGAAGCCAGCCAGACACATAGCCGCAATGAACACACGAGCGCCAATGGATCGAACCCACGACATGCGAAGTGCTTAAATTTTCAACGATTTGCGTCCCCATGTCCGCCCAAAAAAGGAAGCGGGGATTACCAAGGTTTGTCTTTGCTAAAACGTTTAAAATCAGCGATTTATTTGCCGCTTCGCTTCGCACAAGTCCGGCGTGCCGCGCATCGAAGTTTGAGCCAACTTGTCCCACGGCCCAACCACGTGGGACAAAGTGCCCGCTGGATTTCGCAACACTTGCCTTTAAGTTGCTGATAATAAAGCATCAACTGATCCCGATTTGGAACTCCATCTGCACAGTTACAGGTTACTTGGGGGGCGCGCTGAGCGCATTGGGGATCTTTTGGGGACCTTTGGGGGATATTGGGGGGGCTATGAAGAAGTTTGTGATCTTGTTGTTGCTGTCTGCCACGGTGATGTTGCAGGCACAAGCCAACAACTCAAAAATCTCGCCGGAACTGCAAAATTACCCGGCCAACCAACAAGTGAACGTGATCGTGCAGTACGCGCCCGGCACTCAGGTGAACTGCAACAGTTTGCTGGGAATTGTAACTTGTCTGGTGAATGACATTGTCAAGCTGGGTGGCACGCTGCTGGCCGATCTGCCCATTGTAAACGGCGTCCTGGCCACGCTCGATGGCAATGGCATCGCGAGCCTCTCAAATCAGTCGAATGTCGTCTACATCAGCTCGGACCGTCCTATTGCCCCAACGCTTAGTAACGCTGCGCCTGCCATTAATGCGTTCGCGGCTTGGCAGGCGGGGTATACGGGTGAAGGAATTGGAGTCGCACTGATCGATAGCGGCGTGTACGCGCATCCTGACCTTAATGGCGGATTGCTCGGAATGTCGCGTGTCGTCTGGAATCAAAGTTTCGTTCCCAGCAACTCGAGCGCGGTTGATCAGTACGGTCATGGAACACACGTCGCGGGATTGATTGCTGGCGACGGAGCCAGCTCTGCCGGTGCACAATACACTCGCCAGTTCAAAGGCATCGCCCCGCAGGCCAATATCGTCAACCTGCGCGTTCTCGATCAAAATGGCGAGGGCACCGACAGTGCCGTGATCGCCGCTATCAACGAAGCGATCAGTCTCAAGTCGCTGTTCAACATCCGCGTCATCAATCTTTCGCTGGGACGCGCCATCTACGAAAGCTACAAGCTCGATCCGGTCTGCCAGGCAGCCGAAGCTGCGTGGAAAAATGGAATCGTGGTTGTGGTCGCGGCCGGCAATAACGGACGTTATCTGCCGACCGAAGGCTATGGAACGATCACCTCGCCCGGCAACGATCCGTATGTCATTACCGTTGGCGACATGAAGCCGATGGGAACGCCTACGCGTCTGGACGACCTGATCGCGAGTTACAGCTCGAAGGGTCCGACGGCGCTGGATGCTGTCACAAAGCCAGACCTTGTTGCTCCCGGCAATCTCCTAGTCTCGCTGGAAGATCCGAACTCGACGCTTTACAACCAATATCCGGGCAACGACGTGCCGTACGGTTACTACGTAAACGGCGGCAGTTCGGCCTCCTCATCGACCTACTTCACGCTGAGCGGCACCAGTATGGCCGCTGGCGTGGTAAGCGGAGTCGTCGCCGATCTTCTGCAGAAGAGCCCCAGCCTCACGCCGGATCAGGTAAAAGCGCGGCTGATGAAGACAGCGTGGAAGTCTCTGCCCGCATTCAGCAGCACGACCGACCCGACCACCGGCATCACTTATACCGACCAGTACGATGTGTTCACGGTCGGCGCGGGTTACGTTGACGTGGAAGCGGCTCTTTCCAACACTGACGTGGCCAATGGAACCGCGATGTCTCCCATCGCAACCTTCAACGGCACCTCGGACACGGTAACTCTGCTGCCGAATCCCTCATCGGTGTGGAACACATCCGCCACATGGTCGTACGCGCTGGTTTGGGGAACTTCCCAGTTCGTTACCGGCACCACCTCGGCAGCGGTCACCGCGACGTCGAGCTCCTCTTCCGGCAGTAGTCCGCTCTGGGGCAACAACGCCATGTGGGGTAGCAATGCCATGTGGGGTAGTAACGCGATGTGGGGCAGCAACGCCATGTGGGGCAGTAATGCCATGTGGGGTAGCAATGCGATGTGGGGAAGCAGCTTTCCAGAAGGCGAGCAGTAAACACCCCGGTTAGTGCGAAAAAGGCTGCGATGCCCTCGTGGCCTTTTTTATTTTCCTTCTCTCTGAGCGTGCCTGGATATCGCACTGCGCCGCCGAACGTTGCCAGCACAGTCTTTGCCTGATCGGCTCGCGCACGTGCTCAAAAAATCTTGAGAGCCAGCTATTTCGCTGGAATGAGCGTCGCCAGCGCACTTTTCAATTCATCCGGCTTGAAACCGAATGGCCCGGGGCGGCTTTTGTAGACAATGTGGCCTGCAGCATCGATCAGAAAGAGCCGATCCGGCCATGCCGTGTAGGCAGCTTCGGTTGAGTTACCAAACTCGTCAAGCACCGCCGGAATTTCGATTCCCAGCTTTCGCACGCAGGTTCCTGCAATCGCGCCACGTTGTTCCTCATCGCGCGGGCTGGCGAATACCACATTGTCTTTGATATTGCTCTGCATCTGCCAGACGTCGCTCGGATGCGCCTCAGAGATATAAACCACCAGAAATCCCACGCGATCGCTGTACTGATGGTAGAGCCGGTTGAGGGCGGGAACCTCCCGCCGGAAAGGCGGTCACGTGTAGCTGCCGAAAACGAGCACCACAGGCCGTCCCTGAGCTGCGAACGACGACAGCTGTACTTGCCCGCTCTTGTCGACTTTCGTCAAGGTGAAATCTGGAGCGGAGTCGCCCACGTGGAGAGTGCCGCTGCGCGCATGCAGCCACATGGTCTCAAAAGGAAGGACAAGAAAGGCGACGGGCGTGGGAATCTTCGACATCACGCGGCCAAAATACTCAGGTGGTTGCCGCATCACCTCATAGATAGAGGCCGAAGCGAGAAGCCATGCTACGGCAATGACGCAGATCGCCCTGAGGGCAATCCTTTTCACAGACCGGGATAGAAGCTGCACTGGATTCCGAGAACCCCAAAAGAGTGCACGGATTATAAGTATTTGAAACGAGAAATCAATAGTAGAGAAATAGTATTGAAACTCAAAACGCGCTTCCTCCGCCGCCGCCAAATCCGCCGCCGGAAAATCCGCCGCCACCCCCGCCGAATCCACCGCCGCTCCACCCCGATCCGCTCGCGCTCGCTCGCGGCGCGGAGACGAAGACCTGATGCATGTCGCCAGCCATGCTGGTCATCGAGTTGGAAAAGAAAATGGGATTGAACATCATGCCGGGATAATAACCGCCCGGCGCCACGTACCAACTGGGCGGATCTTTCACAATTCCGGAAAATGCCTGGGCCCAGTGATGCTCAACCCCGAGCGCCATCGCGTACGCAAGGTATTTTTCAAAGGTGTCGGGAGGCATGGTCTTGAGACGGTCGGCATCTACGCGATTCATGAATTCCTGGAATCCGAGCACAGCGATGCGAACGCGTCCGCCTTTTACGGTTTTCGCCGTCATCACACGCGCAAACAGCCACCAGATGACCGCCGACGCAAGTACACATACTACCATCAATGGAATGGAATTGAAGAAATTAGCCCAGTTCATGTATTGAGCGAAGGCAAAAACAATCAGGATCACGATGGCCGCGGCGATGCTGTAACCGTTAGCGGATTCAGGATCGAGCAGATAGAGACCCTTATTTCTTAGCGACGACATAATGTCTTCGCGAATGATCGGAACAGCGGTATAGAAGCGATTCTTCAGGCGGGAGAGCCGCGTTTCGCGTCCGCCGTCAAAAATATTCTCGAGCATCACGCGCTCATGCGCCGCGAGGCTCTTGTCGGTCCACTCCGATTCCGGCTTGAGCGAGTGAAAAATGTAATCCTTGTGGGTGAAGACCAGCGCTTTCTCGGCGACTTCTTCGATCTTGATGTATCCACGTACGGCAAGATCGATAATTGTCGATGTGATGTCACGGGGATGGATCGAGTCTTCAAGCAGCGTTCCTGCCTCGGCTGGAGATATTCCCGGAGGCGGTTCGTACATGGGCGCGACCGACATGCCGGGGTCGGGATCACGGCCCTTGACCCCCCACAGGCTGAACATCACTGCCGCCGTAACCAGCGGCAGAATCAGAATGGGATTTCCGCCGAGCACCCAGAAGAAGCGGCGTAGCGCGCTCGGTTCGGTGAGAATATCTTTCGGAATATAAATGTCGATGGTCAGGCCGCCGCGCATGGGCAACGGACTGCTGGTCTCGAATTGCGCTTCGGAGCCGTTAACCGTGGCGGTTGCGTTGCGCTCGCTCGATCCATAAACGCCGGTGAAGGCCTGGGCGCGCAGCGATCCGGCGGCGTAATCAGGGAAGCGGACGGTCGCAGCCGCATGGTCGACCGGCACCGGCCAGTCGTTGCCGATCACATTCCAATAGAACTCGTCGTAATCTTTGAAGAAGCGCGTTCCGTTGCGGACTTCGTAGGTGATCTCGACTACGCGCGTCGTATCAATCGCACTGGGAATGTAAATCTTCAGATCGCGAAAACCGTTCGAAGTGGAAGACTCATAGCGCAGATTTTGTCCGTTGCCGTCGGTCAGGCTGATGACCTTGACGTACAGTTCGTAATTCGTTCCGTTGGGAAGGGGGTATTCGACTGGGATAGTGCGGTGAATACCGTTAAACTGGCCGGTGAACGCGAGGGTGATACGCTCGGTGATTACCGCGCTTCCATCGCGTGAAACCGCAATCGAGTCCTGAAAATCGGAAACCCGCCACGATCGGGCCGCCGCAACGCCCGCGCAAGAACTGAGAAGCAGCGCGAGAAGGACGGTCTTCGTCAGGTTTTTCAATTACCCAGTTCCTCAATCACCCAATCACGCAAATGTCAGAACTTCACCTGCACGGGTTCGCGGTCGGTAGGCTCGGCGATCTCGAAGAATTGCCGCGGCGTAAAGTTGAACATGCCGGCCAGAATGTTCGTGGGAAACGATTGAATCTTCGTGTTCAGGTCCCGCACCACCGCGTTGTAATAGCGCCGCGAGTTCTGAATGGAATCTTCTGTCTGGCTTAGCGATCCCTGCAGTTGCGTGAACTCATCGGAGGCCTTGAGTTCGGGATAATTCTCCGCAACCGCGAACAGGCTCTTCAGCGCCCCGGTGAGCTGATTTTCTGCCGCTGCCTTATCGGCTGGTGAGGTCGCCTGCATCGCCTGCGAGCGAAATTTGGCGATGTTCTCGAACGTGCCCTTCTCGTGCGCGGCGTATCCTTTGACGGTCTCAACCAGGTTGGGGATGAGATCGTGCCGCCGCTTCAGTTGTACATCGATGTCGGACCACGCTGAATCGCAGCGCACACGCAGCTGTACCAGCCCGTTGTACATGGAAACCAGCATGACCACGATGACAACAAGGATTGCCAGGACGATGAAACCTGCCATGAGATCTCCTGTGTCTGGAAAACTCAATCGCGAGTTAGATGGGACGTTAACACAGCGGGAGAACCCCCGCAATGATCGCCGCGATGACCGGCTTATTGCTGCGGCGCGAAGTAACCCTTGCGGGCTCTTACCTGCAGGTCTTTCTTGGAGGAGGAGATTTCGATGGTGCGGTAGCGGCCGTCAGCGTCAAAATCGGCGGGCTTGTACGAGACGATGTACTGGCTGCGCAGCTCGTCTTCGATGGCCGCGAATGAGTGCGTGATGTCTTTCATCTTGAACGGGAAAAAGGCGCGTCCGCCGGTCGCTTCGGCTAGCTGCTCGAGCACCTTGTCACCGCGCATGACCAGCCCGCTGTCATCCGTCGAGATCGCGTAAATGATCACTTCGGCACGCTGCGCCATTTCGATCGCCTGCGCCCGGGAAATTTCGCTCTGATTATCTTCGCCATCACTGATGATGATGATCGCCTTGCGAACCGGATGCTCCGGGTGGTCGTTCAGAAGCTTTTCCTTGCAGGCATGGTAAATCGCGTCATAGAGGGCAGTTCCGCCGCCACTGTGGAGCCGGTGCACGGCCCAGTACAGACGCGCATAACTATCAGTAAAGTCCTGCGCCAACTGGGTGTGATTGTTGAAGCCGATCACGAAAGCTTCGTCAAAACCCGTCCGCAAAGAGTGCTGCAGGAAACTCGTGGCCGCTTCCTGCTCAAACTCAAACCGGCTGTCGACCGAACCGCTCACATCCACCAATAATCCGAGGTGGAGCGGAAGATCGGTTTCACGCCGGAAGTTCAAAATTGCCTGCGGCGGCTTGTGGTCGTCAAGAATGCTGAAATCGGTCTGGTTCAGATCGCGCACGAACCGGCCGTGCTTGTCGGTCGCGATAAAGAGAAGGTTGACCTCGTTGACGCGGGAGTGAATCGTAATCAGCGCATTCTGATCGTCAGTGTCGGTGGCCGTACTTCCGGTTGTAGAGCTCACCGTGGGCGCATTTGAACTGGCCAGGCTGGAGGTCGAAAGATTTGGAGCCGCCGATCCGAACTCAGATTGCGCCCGGGCCGAGGCAACCAATGCAAAGGTTGCCAGCAAGAGCGATAGAGCCCAAGAATTTGGCCTCGTGTACTTCATGCCAGGAAAATCCAAATTTTTCACTCCCACATCAATAAAAACACACTTCCAAGCTTCTGGTTGCACGCAGAATGCCGAAATCTTGCCGTTCCCGGATGCCCGCGTCTGATTGAATTTAGGAGCCCGCCGCCAATGTGCCAAGTTACAAAAGGAGCACACGTTTGGTCATGGCCTTAACATTAGTGCAACACGCGCCATTTCTTGCATTTGCGCGTCCAGCAAGGCATTTCGGCCGATCCCGCGCCCCTGACCATTGTCCAACTCGATTCAGGGCTCAAAGATAGTATCCCAACTTAAGGCGCTTTTCATAGAATCGTCGTGGAGGGCATTGATGAAGAAATTTATCGCATTTTTTCTTGTGTTCTTGACCGCCATAGCTGCTTTTGGTGCTGACGACGAAAAAGAACAGGAGCGGGTCAAGAACTCCGGAATCGTGCTCAAGGAGATTCTGAACATCCCGGATGACATTCCCCAGGATCTGCTCGACAAGGCCGAGTGCGTGATCATTATGCCGAATGTGGTGAAGGCGGCGCTGGGAGTGGGTGGAAGCTTTGGCCGCGGCATCATGATCTGCCGCAGTGGCGAACACTACAAAGGCAAATGGGGCGCGCCCGCACTCTACGCGCTTGAAGGCGCGAGCATCGGATTTCAGCTGGGCGGCCAGGCCACGGATTTTGTTCTGCTGGTGATGAATCCCAAAGGCGCCGAGTCGCTGCTCTACAGCAAGGTGAAGTTGGGCGTCGATGCCTCGGCGGCAGCTGGTCCCAAGGGGCGCACCGCAGAAGGTGCGACCGATATTGTCATGCAGGCCGAGATTCTTTCCTACTCGCGGAACAAGGGCCTGTTCGCGGGGATTTCTCTGGAGGGTTCGACCTTGCGCTCCGACGGCAGCGCTAACGAAAAACTCTATGGCCGAAAGCTGAGCGCGAAGGAAATTATTCGTGAAGGGAAGGTCGCCATTCCGCCGTGTGCGCATGAGCTGGTATCGCTGCTCGACACGAAATCTCCGGTGAACAAATCCGATCCGAAATCCCTGGAATAGGCCGACTCTTCAGAGAATGCTTTGATCTGTGTCTAGGGATTCTCCGTGAAAAACTCTGGCCAGCCAGTTCGTTGCGGATGGGCGAGCAACGAACTTTCCATTCTCTATCACGATGAAGAGTGGGGCA
Organism: Candidatus Sulfotelmatobacter sp.; assembly: GCA_030040965.1. Lineage (GTDB taxonomy): Bacteria > Acidobacteriota > Terriglobia > Terriglobales > Acidobacteriaceae > Sulfotelmatobacter. Next base: position 28,561 of record JASHOT010000079.1, read on the forward strand.
GGCCGGCCCACGACGATCACACGCTCTTCGAATTTCTCATTCTCGAGGGAGCGCAGGCGGGACTGAGCTGGAACACGATTCTTAACAAGCGTGAAAACTATAGCCGTGCTTTCGACGGATTCGATCCCTTCCTTGTAGCGCAATACGACCGACGCAAGATAATGCAGCTGCTGCGCGATCCAGGCATCGTGCGAAACCGGCTGAAGATCGGCGCGGCGGTGGAGAATGCGAAGGCGTTCCTGCGCGTGCAAAAAGAGTTCGGCAGCTTCGATCGCTACGTCTGGCAGTTCGTAGGCGGCAAGCCGCGGGTCAATCAGCGGAGATCGCTGAAGCAAATCCCGGCCCGAACTGCCGAATCCGATGCCATGAGCAAAGACCTGAAGAAACGCGGATTCAAATTTGTTGGCACGACGATCTGCTACGCCTTCATGCAGGCCGTGGGGATGGTAAACGACCACGTCGTCGATTGCTTCTGTTACAGCGCTCTCACGGGTGAGAGCCGACCTCAGGGTCGCTGAATTGCGCTGGCCGTCAAATAAATCGCAATCAATCCCAGCAGCAGCACTCCGCCTTCGACGCGCGTCGACCACACATGCAACGCATCGAATTGCATGCGCAGAGGATTGTCGATCGGAACAGTGCCAAAGTCTGCGACCTGCGCACGCAGCGCGTCCATGCGCGGAATGATCCAGAACTGCGAGAAAAGCGTGAGCGCCAGCATCAGGCAGATCAGAACATGGCGCACAGCGAAAACGTGCGCCGTTCCCTCCCTGAGGCGGCTGTAGGCGAGCGAACAGAGCAGGAAAATAATTCCGGAAAAAATGGCGATCCAGTGCAGCTTGTTGAGCGAGCGTCCGACCACATTTCCTGCGAGATGCGTGCTGGGCAGAACCTGAAACGCGGTCGGCGCCATCACGAACGCGAAGAAGATCAGCCCGCCAATCCAGACGACGAGCGAAAGCAGCATGAGATAGCGAAGGAAGGACATGACGGGAGAGATTATAGCCGTGCGGCGCGCATCTTATCGGCCCGGCTTTCGAAAGAGCCTTCTCGATAGAAGATAGGGAACCCTCGCCCAATACCATCCCCAAATCCCAAGCCACTCCGGAGCCATCCCGGCGAGACTCCCCCAGCGAGGGCGGGGATTATTCCGGGAGTGGGCATAGTAGGCTAGGCCATCGCCGGTCCATGCCACGGAGAATTTCGGCTCGTAAGCCAGAGTTGAAAGGCGGGGCAGGTGGAGTCCGATCCCCCGGGCTTGTGGTTCGAAGAGGAAGCATTTGCCATCTTGAAAGAACTCGACCCACGCATGCCCGATTCCATACCGTCCATGCCTGCCGAACACAATTCTTGCGTCGAACCCCAGGTCCATCAGTTGACGCCAGGCCCAGAAAGAGAAGTCTTCGCAATCCCCTGCTTTTCGTTTCTCGAATTCGTCGGGTGGTTGCCAGTAATCTCGCTTGCCGAAGAGCTTCTCATCAGTCATGCCGCGACATCCGAGCAGGAACTGTCTCATTTCCTCCAGGGAACTGCAGTGCGTGGTCAGCGGTTGGCTGACATAGCGGCCCATAGGAAATGACGGGTGGAGCCCTTTGCGTCCGTGAAAAGGCTGCGACACTTGCTTTCCGATGGCGTCGTATGCTTCCGGGATGATTTCGGCAATCACCGCAAGGGGATTCTCTCACGGAAATAAACAGCTCGCGGAGGGGGAAGACTCGATGCTGCCCTCTCAACGGTGAGCGAATTTCACACCGGCACGGCGACGTTTTCGACAATCTCTTTCAGCACCTGGTCCGACTGTTCGGACTTCTTGAGTGTCGAAGCGTACAAACCGTTCACTAGCACCCGGTGGGCGAAGACGGAAACGACCAGCGGCTTGAAATCTTCGGGCGTGCAGAAGTTGCGGCCGCGGAGAAACGCCATCGCCTGGGCGGCACGGTAAAGCGCCTGCGATCCGCGCGGCGAAACTCCCAGCGAGAGAAACTCCGAACTCCGCGTGCGGCGCACGATTTCTAGCGCATAGCTCACCAGGGATTCATCCACGCGAACCTGCTTCACGGCGTCCTGCATTTCGATCACTTCCGCGCCGGTAAGCACGGGACGAAGATCTTCCAATTTCGAGGCACCCGCTTCGGAGCGCAGAATTTCGCGCTCAGCCTGGGCATCGGGATATCCCATGCGCACGCGCAACAGGAAACGGTCGAGCTGTGACTCGGGCAGGGGATAGGTTCCGTGATGTTCCACCGGATTCTGAGTCGCGATGACGAGGAACGGCTGCGGCAATTCGTAGGAGTGCGCGTCGACGGTAACCTGCCCCTCGTTCATCGCTTCAAGAAGCGCCGACTGCGTTTTGGGAGTTGTGCGGTTGATCTCGTCGGCGAGAAGAACATTGGTGAAAACCGGTCCGCGCTTGAATTCGAATTGCTGCTCGAGCGCGGAATAGACGGAAATGCCGAGCACGTCAGAGGGCAGCATGTCGCTGGTGAACTGCACGCGCTGGAAGGTGCAGTCGATGGCACGGGCCAGCGCTTGTCCCAGCGTGGTTTTACCAACTCCAGGGACACCCTCAATCAGAAGATGCCCGCGGGCGAAAATGCTGACCAGCGCCAGGCGAACAATGTCATCTTTGCCGCGAATCACGCGGCAGAGCGCCTGTTCCAGCTTTCCGGCTGTCTGGGACAATGCCTTCAGCGATGAAGCGTTCTGGGACGCGGCCTGTGGAGAGGCAGTGCTGGCAGTTTCGGGCGACATTATTTCGATTTTACTATCGGGCCGTAAGGGCGACCGAGTTACCTACGTCATGGGACTAGCCATGGGCTATGAGCCGTGAGCTATGAGTTCTGAGCAGTTAGCCGCAGCCCTCATTTGGAACGCCTGGAATTGGATACCTTGCACGCGTCTCGATATACCATAAAAGTCAGGATCGTTCCCTGCTTCTTGCTCACAGCTCATCGTCCCGCTATTGCATAAATTCCGCCGGCCGTCCCGTCAGCCGCTCGATGCGCTTGGCGATGGGCGGATGCGTCGAGAACAAATTGGAAAAGCTGATCCCCAGGAAGGGCTGGATGATGAACAGGTGCGCCGTCGAGGGACTGGCCTGAAGCGGCATGCGCCGCGAATAAGCGTCGAGCTTCTGCAGGGCGCTGGCGAGCGCATAAGGATTGCCGGTGAAATGCGCGCCCGTGGCATCGGCCTGATACTCACGCGAGCGTGAGACCGCGAGTTGAATCAGAGATGCCGCAATCGGCGCGACGATCAGCATGAAGAGGGCAGCCAACCCACCGCCGCCGCGATCCTCGCGATCCCGGCCTCCGAAACCGCCAAAGATCATCGCCCAACGTCCCATACTGGCAAGCATGGTAATTGCACCGGCAAGCGTTGCCGCTACAGAACTGATCAGGATGTCCCGATTATTGACATGGCCAAGTTCGTGCGCCAGCACACCTTCGAGTTCTTCATCGTTCAGCAGCCCGAGAATTCCGTGTGTGACCGCGACCGACGCGTGTTGCGGATTGCGTCCTGTGGCGAAGGCATTTGGCGATTCAGTTGGAATCACGTAGATCTTCGGCATCGGGATGCCGATCTTTTGTGTAAGACGCTCGACCGCGGCGTAGGCGCGTGGCAGTTCCTCGCGCGTAACCGGCTGCGCGCGATACATGGCCAGAGCGATCTTGTCCGAATAAAAATAGGAGACGAAGTTCATGACGGCAGCAAACGCCAGCGCCAGGATCATCCCGTTGTGGCCGCCGAAGGCGCGGCCGATAAACATCAACAGCAGCGTCATTGCGGTCAGCAGAAACGCAGTCTTGAATGTGTTTCCCATGTTTTTTTCCTAACTGAAAACGACATATTATTAGATGAAATATCGGTCGTGGAGATGCGCCGGCGGACGCATCTTCCCGTTGCATGTGCTGAAACTGCGATCTCGCCCGAATTCCCCAAGTCTATCAATCGCTTAGACGCGAGGCGGATGCGATTTCAGCATCGTTGCCGTTCATGTCATGGTAGGCCCGGCAGGAATCGAACCTGCAACCCTCGGATTAGAAATCCGATGCTCTATCCGTTTGAGCTACGGGCCCTCAGGTGCAAATTCATTGTACCCTGAGGTGCTGCGATGGCTGGTTCGGAGTCGGTACCGAGTCCAACCCTGGGATTAAACTCAGTTCCTGGTGTCCCAGCATTTCGGCAGCTAA
>JASHOT010000080.1 GCA_030040965.1 Candidatus Sulfotelmatobacter sp.
AATTCTCGGATAGCGCATGCAAATTACCCGAAAACATAGGGATAGCAGGCGGGGGAAGACTTCGAGCTTCATGAGATGCTTTCCAGGTACACCCAACGGATTTTACCGGACGCAGAAACTGGACGTTACTCCCGCCTTGTTAATGGCGCGTCACTCGAAAATGAAAATCATGTGAAAAACCGCGTGAGTTCAAGAAGCAGTCACGGAAATCCAGCCAAAACCGAGCACGACCTTCAAAGTTTATTCACAAGCCATTTACCTTGTCTTGCTAACGTCAGGAGTTAGTGATTCCCGAATCGACCGCGTAATTGTCAACGACCATGTCGCATTCTCCAAACCCGGCCGCGCCGCGGCAGGTGGCACCCCTGCTTGCGTTGGCCACTCAAGCCCTCAGGGCCGGGCGGCCCGCCGATGCAATCTCGCCCTTGCACGATGCAGCGCAACTGGAGCCGTCTAATGCCTTTATCCAACACGATCTCGGCCTCGCTTGCCTAGAGACCGGCCGCATACCGGATGCAATCGCTGCATTGCAGCGCGCCGTCACCAGTGATCCGCGCTACGGCGACGCATATTTCCGCATGGGAATCGCGCTGGAGAAGCTGGGCGACATCCGCGGCGCACTCACCGCCTACAAGCGCACCACTGAATTACTCCCGACTTTGGCCGAGGCGTGGTTCCGCGCCGGCGCCCTGTTCCACACGCTGGGCTACCGCAACGATTCCAGCGGATGTTTCCGCCGTGCAGCGGTAACCGGAGGCCGGAACAGCTTTGGCCGCCTTGGCAGGGCACGGGCGCTGCTGATCGAAGATCGCAATCAGGAAGCCGAACAAGTATTGCGAGAGACGCTTGTGGCCGATCCGAGGAACGCCATGGCGTATGAGTTGCTGGGGAATCTGCTTTCTGAGCTTGGCCGTTTCGACGAGGCCCGTGCGTGTTTCGAACGCGCCATCGCGATCGCGCCGCTGCTTGCGGGAAGCTACTACGATCTGGTCCGATGCCGTCCCATCACGCGCGATGACGAGGTTCTGCTTCGAGAGATGGAAGTCGGGTTGGCCACGCCAGGATTGGAAGCATGGCAACGCCTTCGGGTTCATCTCGCGATCGGCAAGGCCGCCGAAGATCTTGGCAACTACGCCTTGGCCATGCAGCACTTCGACGCCGCAGATTCTGTCCGGCGCGCCTATGTGTCGTTTGACTCGGCTGCGTTCTCCACCGAGATCGACCGCCTGATCGCCCGCTGCACACCCGAATGGATCGCGCGAGCGCGCGAGCTTGGCAGCTCGGATGCCACGCCGGTGCTGATCGTCGGTATGCCACGATCAGGCACAACTCTCCTCGAGCAGATCATCTCCATGCATCCCGAAGTCGGAGCCGGCGCCGAGTTGCACTTTTGGAATCAGCGCGGCGCGGTGTGGCATGGTTGCGGTGTGAACGGCGGTGCGGATGAGAAACCATTCGTCTTCTCGGAGTTCCTGGCCACGGCGGCGGACGACTATGTCAGCGTGCTTCGCGCCATCGCGGCTAAGGCGGCGCGAGTGACCGACAAGATGCCGTTCAACTTCCTCTGGGCCGGGCTGATCCACGTGACGTTCCCGCGCGCAACCATCATCCATTGCCGCCGGGCTGCGATCGACACAGCGTTGTCGATCCATCAAACTCATTTCCAGCCGAGCCTCGCGTTTCCGACCGGAGGTGAGGAATTGGTCGCCTATTTCCGCGACTACCGGCGGCTTATCGAACATTGGCGGAAAGTGCTTCCGGGGGATCGCTTCCTTGAGGTCGATTATGAAGACCTGACCCATGATCCCGAGCCAATCATCCGGCGGATCATCGCGGCCTGCGGCCTGGCGTGGCATGACGCGTGTCTGCGTCCGGAAAATAATCCGCGACCGGTGAACACCCCAAGCAAGTGGCAAGCGCGGCAGCCGATCTATCGGACTTCTGTCGAGCGTTGGCGTTGCTACGAACCTTGGCTCGGACCGCTGCGCGCGCTGGTCGATCCTGAGCACAGGTCATGACGTGTGTTTCAGCCGCACTCGGAAATTGCCCGGGCGTGATTCGGCTGATGCAAGGTAGACGTCGTCAACCGCGTGGAAAACTTGATCCTCTTTAACCGAAACTTCACCTGATCGTCATCATGCTGTCACATGGAGTCTTTAGAGTTTCTTGTTGACGGCCCAACACTTGGGCCGTCGTCGCTTTTTAAGACCAAGATGACGAAAACGTAATCTCGGCGTCACGACGCTGTCCCTTTCTGAACGCTACACTGCTCGTCCTGGTGAACTTGATACTTTCGCGAAGCCCTGTTGAAGCTTGGGGAACTCGATAAAACCGCCACGAAGTCCTCTCTGGCAACGCTGTGTGACGAAAACAAATCCAAGAAGGAGAATGGTAAATGTCACAAACACGTGTTCGAAGTCGCTCTCGAAACAAGACTCGCAACAAGAGTCTGCGTGCGCTCGGTGGCCTGGTCGCGGCGGGGCTGAGCTTTTCGGGACTCGCTGCTGCGCAGTCACAGTACTACCCGACTTACTTCACCGGTCCGCAGCCGAACGGCTCGTGGGTAGTCAGCAATGGCCAGATCATCACACCGGCGGGCACGCAGGTCAACCTTGGTATCCGGGTCCGTGCAAAAGCCATCGCGCTGAACCCCAACGTCAAAACTCACACCGCGGCCGTGCTCACCATGGGTACGTCGACATCCGATGGCAACGGAGCTGTCGAGGTGTTCGACACTAACACCGGCGTTGTGCTGCAGAACTACATTACGTTCGGTGAGGATCCGAGCGGCAGTTATAGCGGCATCGCTTATTCGGCGGACGGCAAGCACCTGCTGTTTAGCCAGGACAGCAGCTTTGTCACCGTCGCCAACGTCAATGCACAGGGCTTGCTGTCAGACAATGCCCAGATCAGCGTGCCGCCGTTGCAGCCGGTGGATTCCTTCATCGCCTGCTTTCCGAACAGCCCTCCGGGCGCCTATGCGGTGCCCTGCGGCACCTTCTATAGTACGTACACTTCCTACCCTGGGGGCCTCGCGATCTCACAGGATGGCAGCAGCGCCTACGCCCTGCTGAACCAGAACGACACGCTCACCCAGCTCAACCTGGCTTCGAATCAGCAAGGTACCCAGATCCGCGTCGGCAACGCGCCACACAGCATCGTGATCAACGGCAGTGGCACTACGGCCTATGTCAGCAACGAAGGAGGCCGTGCCGCGACCGAGGCGGATTTCCAGATCTGGTCCGCCGGCACGGAAATTGTCGCTGACCCATTCGTGGGCGCTGCCATTACAGGAACGGTTTCTGTGGTTGATCTGTCTTCCATGACCGTCACAGCGAATATCTCGACTGGCGGCTTCCACCCAACCGGGATGGCCTTTTTCGGAGGCGAGCTGTTGGTCGCCAATACCTATAGCGACACCATCTCCGTTATCAACACGGCCACCAACACGGTGACCCGGACGATCCCCGTCGCTCTGCCGATCGGAGTGCCCGGCGCAGGCGAACCTGCCTACGGCGCCGCTCCGAACTCGATCTCGGTTGATGCCAAGAACGGGATTGCCTACGTCGCGCTTTACAATGCCAACGCGATCGCAGTTGTGAACCTTCTTCCTGGCGTGAAGAACGCCGTCGAGGGCATGATTCCGGTTGCCTATGCGCCCAGTTCGGTTGTGTTCGACGAGGCGCAAAACGCGCTGATCGTTGCCAACGACAAAGGCATCGGGACGCGCGATTCGTTCGAGTGCGACTACAACGTCTGCGACTACAACACCCACCAGGACAACGGCACCGTCAGCATCGTGCCCGTGCCGAATAGCGCGACCCTGACGGCCATGTCGAAACAGGTCTATGAGAACAACCACTGGGATCTGATCAAGAATATCGAGGCGGCCTCCGGCGGCAGCCCCAACACCAAGCCGACTGTAATCCCGGCGAAGATCGGCGATCCGTCGCTGATCAAGCACGTGTTCATGATCATTCGTGAAAACCGCACCTATGATCAGATACTCGGCGACGTGGCAGCCGGCAACGGCGACCCCTCGCTTGCCGTATTCGGCGACGGCTCCGCAGCCGGCGGTACGCCCGTCACGCCGAACGCGCATACTTGGATACAACGCTTTCCGCTGCTGGACAATTTCTACGACCCAAGCCGCCAGTCGGCTGACGGTCACCAGTGGATCACCGAGGGCATGGCACCCTATGCCGACGATATCCAGTCGCCTGACTGGGTCCGCAGCTATCCGGGCGGGAACGCTGGCGATGCACTGGCCTATCAGAACAAGGGCTTCCTGTTCTCGGAGGCGGCGGCGGCCGGTTTGTCAGTAAAACTCTACGGCGAATACGTGGAGAACGATACCTTCCTGCAGCCGGACGGGTCGACACAGGAGCCGAGCTGGACCGACTTCTATAACGACTCGCAGAACTTCGAGAATGGTCTGGAAACGACGCTGTACTATCAGAACACCGTCCAGGCGGAATCCTCGATCCCGGCCGTCTATCAGCACCTGATTACAAACTTCCCGCAATTCGATCTGGGCATTCCCGATCAATTCCGCGTTGATCTGTGGGTTCAGGACTTCAACAATGACGTAACTAACGGCACGGTGCCATCGTTGACCATGCTGTGGATCATGTGCGATCACACCGGCGGCCCGCCAGTCCCGATCGCCGAAGAAGCCGATAACGACCTGGCCGTTGGACGAATTATCGACTACATCAGCCACAGCCCGGTATGGTCCACGTCGGCGATCTTCATCGAGGAAGACGACGCACAGAACGGAGTTGACCACATCGACGGACATCGCAGTCCGGGCTATATCGTCAGCCCATACGCCGTGCAGAACGGGCCCACCGACCACACCTACTACACGCAGGTCAACATGACTCGGACGATCGAGCAAGTCCTCGGTCTGGCGCCCATGAACCAGTTCGACCTTATTGCTTCACCCATGAGGACGGACTTCACCAACAACCCGCCCCAGGCTAACTTCGATCCGTGGACGCATGTGCCGAACCAGGTCGCACTGACTGAGGGCGTCACAGCAAGCACGGACAATCCAAATGACAGCAAGAAGGTCAGAGCCCTGCGGAAGGCTTGGCTGCAGAAGAAGGCGGAAATCTTCGCCGGCAAACTGACCAAGCCCGACTCCGAGGACCCGGACACCGTGAACCATTTGAACTGGTACATGACCACCGGGTTCAGGGTTCCCTATCCGGGCGAGAGCACGGTTCGTCCGCCGAGCGAGTTCAACAACCCGGCGCCGCTCAAGGCTGACGACGACGACTAAACACCCTTCCCAACCGCAACAATCCCTCTCCCCGAACGATCGGGGAGAGGGTTTTCTTTTTGCGGGTCAAAGCCTGAAACTTCCAACAATCTGCGCCGATAACGGTGGAATCCTCAAAACAAAACCAGCTATCCTTTGGATAGAAACATCTGTGATGTTGACAGTATGGTCGAAACGCGGAGGGATAATCCGTTCTACACTTATCTTTTACTGCGAATCGTTGTGGCCTCAAAAACTCTAAGCGGCGAAGAGCGTAACGTAAAAGGCCGCTCTGAGAGACTATGACGAAAGCGACCAAGAGACGCGGATCACCAAACGTCCAGCCCGAAGTCCTGAAGGGCTGGCAGCATATCGCAGCATTCCTTGGCGAACCGCCATCCGTCGTCCAGCGCTGGGCGTCAGAGGGAATGCCGGTTCGCAAACAGGGTCGGTATGTGGAAACGACGCCCGATGAACTCAATGCCTGGCTCGGAAAGGAATCGGGCAAGCCGGTTCACGTCGCGACAGATGAGACGGACCTTACGGCAGAACTGAAACGCGGGCTGTCGTTTGTGCGCAAAGAAGCCGAAGATAAGGCGGCACAGCCCAAACGGAAATGAAGAAACCGACAATTGGCGTCACGAAGTGGCTGAACGACATCCCCATTGACGCGGTCTGCACTGCCTGCGCCGGCGCTACCTTCAGAGCCTCGGGCACAAGCCATCGCCCTAACCGCGAGGAGTACCAGAAGTCCCTGCAATCACAATTTGATGAACCCTTGAAGCTGGTACACGCTGACGAGTCATAGACCGGAACAGGGAGACTATAGGAAATGAAAAATTTCTCGCCGGAAAGGACTAGACGGTTGCTGGCTATCTGCGCGGTCGCCGCTGTTCTGATGGGCTGGCGGCCGTTACCAGTATTTGCCCAGGCGCGACAGGGCGATGACGCTTTGCGCGCGCAAAGAGAAGCGACCGAGAAGGAACTGGAGTCGATCGCCATCATCGATCGCAAGGTGATGGTACCGATGCGCGATGGCAAGCGAATGCAAGCGGATATCTACCGTCCGAAGGATCAGTCGAAGAAATATCCCATCATCTTCTCCCGCACGCCTTACAACTTCAACTATTGGGATATCCAACTGGGCGCCCCACGCGACATGAAGAATGAGCTGGACACCGTGAAGCGCGGCTACGCGTATGTCGAAATGAATGAACGCGGCCGCTATTTCTCCGAAGGCGACTATGAGATTCTTGGCCCGCCGCTGACCGATTCCGATGACGAGCTGGATTGGATGAGTTCACAGCCATGGTCGAATGGAAAAGTTGGGCTGATCGGATGCTCTTCGACGGCCGAATGGCAGCTGGCAGTAGCGGCCCGTGGCAACAAAGCTTTATCTACGTTTATTCCAATGGGCTTTGGCGCGGGAGTCGGACGTGTGGCCCCTTATTACGAGCAGGGCAACTGGTTTCGCGGCGGCGCTGTACAGATGCTGTTCATGATGTGGTTGCGTGATTACGGCTTTCAGACTGGCGTACGTCCCATGTTTCCCGAGGGAACCTCGCAACAGGATCTAATCACGGCGGCGACGTTCTACGATCTGCATCCCCATGCATCGCCAGTCGACTGGTTGAAAGCTGTCTGGTATCTGCCCGAGAAGGACATACTGAAGTCGGTGGGCGCCGGCAGCGGCATCTTTGCCAGTGTGACTCCGGGCGTCACGCACGGAAACATGATTGCGCGAACCCCCAATGACCCGGCCTGGTACAAGGGTGGATTGTGGAACGACAGCATGACCATCAACAAGCCAGGGTTGTGGTTCATGAGCTGGTATGACGTGAGCGTTGGGCCGAATCTTGCCGCCTACAACTTCGTCCGCAAAACCGCGCGGGCAGACATTGCCAACGAACAATATGCAGTGATTGCTCCGACATTGCACTGCGGCTACAAGCGCGCCGAAGCTAACACAGTGGTGGGCGAGCGCGACATGGGCGATGCTCGTCTTGACTACGACTCGCTTATCAATGGCTGGTTTGACTACTTTCTGAAAGGCGAGCAGAACGGCATCCTGGAGAAGACGCCACGGGTCCGTTACTACACGATGGGCAGCAACAAGTGGCAAACATCGGACACCTGGCCGCCGGCTGGCGCAAAACCGGTCACTTACTACTTCGGAAGCGAGGGCAAGGCAAACACGATGTACGGCGATGGGACGTTGACAACAACGCCAGTGGCTAAGGATCAGCCTGACGAATTTGTCTATGACCCGATGAATCCCGTGACAACCTACGGCGGCGGATTCTGCTGCATGGGTTCTTCTTACAAACCAGGTGCGCTGGACCAGCGGCCGATGGAAACACGCAATGACATCCTCGTCTACACTACAGAACCGTTCCAACAAGGCATGGAGGTGAGCGGTCCGATCGATGTCACCTTATATGTCTCGAGCGATGCCAGAGATACCGATTTTACAATCAAGGTTATTGATGTGCTCCCGGACGGCACCGCTTACAACCTCGCCGACAACATCCAACGCGTGCGCTATCGCGAGGGTTATGACAAGCCGCCCGTATGGATGGAAAAAGGAAAGGTCTACAAGGTCACGCTGCAACCGGCACAGACCAGCAACTACTTCGCAGCCGGTGACAGGCTGCGCGTTGAAGTGAGCAGCAGCAACTTTCCGCGCTTCGATCGCAATTTAAACACAGGCGGAAACAATTACGACGAGACAGCCGGAGTTATTGCACACAACGAAGTCCACCATTCGCGGCAGTACCCAAGCAGCATTACTCTGAGCGTTGTCAGCCACTAGCTCTCCCATTAAGAACGCTGCTGAAAAGGCGACTCGCGACCCGTCGTACAGCGCAAAGCGCGACCATGCGAAAAAAAGATACTTGCAACGAGCCTGGGACGTCTGCTTTGTCTTACCGCAATCCCTCGACCAAATAGAGCTGGCTCAGAACGTTGAAGCAGGAATAGGCATAGTACTTGCCGTCGGGAGTGAACGCCGCTGCCACAAACACAACCCCGGCCGGGTCCGATGGCCCGATTTTCCGGAACAACTCGCGGCGTCCGCTTGCCAGGTCCACGCGCATCACATCCGCCGAATAGCTGCCGAGCACGCCAACCAGCGCCGAGCGCCCATCGGGCGACACAGAGAAGATTGTCTCGTCGGGATGAATGCCTGGAACCGGCCGGGGCGCTCCCTGACCATCCACGGGATACAGCGCCACCGAATCCGAAGATCCAAACACGAACCTTCCGTCCGCAGCAGGGACGAATCCGCTCACTCCCTCGGGAGAAATCGCACGCGCCGTTCCCGAATCGATCGCTTGCACGTAGATGCGCGCCTTGTGACCCGGCTCCGTGCCGGTAAATACAACATTCTTGCCATCCGGGAGAAAACGAGCGGAACTCCGGTCGATGGAATCATGCGTGATCTGCCTGCTCTCCCCGGGACCAAGAGGAATCAGAAAAAGCTGGCGCGGAATGTGCAAGGTAAGAGACGACAGCACCCATTTCATGTCGGGCGAAAAATCGTAACCCTCGCCGTCGCCAACCCGTTCGGGCGCGGCGCCGTCGCTTCCGCGGACATAAACGTCGTAATCAGGCCCACTATGAGCACCTTCATCATCCAGCAGCACCTGCTCGCCGTCCCGTGAAATGGTGGAAGCGGCGCTCCAGTTCTCAATGGTGACGTCGTGTTCTTCATTATGACCGGGTCCGCGAGCGTAGGTCTGGACTCGAAAAATGTTCTGCCCAAGAAGAACGCGCCCATCGCGGGCAATATCGTAGAGGGTTGGGGTGCCCGGGATTCGGTCGACCACACGGGTACGGCCTGAAAGATCGGCTGCCCAGAGCTGAAACTTGATGCTTTCTTCTGCGCTGGTGAACCAGACTTCCTTACCCGAGGGAGCCCAATGAATTTCTTCAATGCTCGACTGCCGAGGGGACAGAGCGCGCTTTCGGCCGGAAGAATCTACCATCACTACATTGCCCGCGTTGTCTCCGAAGGTGGGATACTCGGCGAATGCCACCCAGTCTCCCCGGGGCGAGACGCGCACGTTGCTTAACCAACCAGTGGTGCCTTCATACAGGACGTGGCCGATCGGGTACTCAATGCGAAAGTGTCCGTCCTCGTAATGGACCACGGCGATCTGGTTACCTGGCCCCCAATCTGCGTCTACGACGTCGCTCAGCACAGGACGCGGAGCTGCGCCGGTTAGCGGGGCTCGCGCCAGCACGCCGACTCTGACATTACGACCAAGATCTCGTCGCTGCTGAATCAGGAGCATCTCTCCAGTGAAAGAAATGGATTCGAGATCGGCATCTTTCAGGCCGAGGCTTACCGGGGAGTGACTGTCGGGCGCGAGCGAAAAAAGTTCGGTCTGTATCCCGATGTGTGCCGAGCTATAGATGATCGTTCGCTGGTCGGGGGCGAAGTGGGCAGACGAGATGAACTCGCGCCCAAACGTGAGCTGACGATAGCTCGCCGGCTCCGCCGAAGGGGCGTTCTCGCGAACGACAAGTAGTACCACGGCCACAAGGAGGATGCCGATCACTCCCAGCAGCGCGGGAACGAGCCAGCGTTTTCGGTGTGTCGGCGCGGCGATCTCCGGTCTAGACATCGCCGTCGCAGATGAGGAAACTGAGGGCAAGGACTCCAAAGCGAACGCAATGTCACGCGCAGACTGAAAGCGTGCCGCGGGGTCTTTTTCGAGACAGTGGTGAACAATGCGCTCCAGCATCGGCGGAACATCGCGTCCGGTGGTGGCCAGATCCGGAGGTTCTTCCTTGAGGATTGAGCTGATGGTGTCGGCCGTGGTGTCGCCGCGAAATGCGTGCCTGCCACTGATCATCTCGTAGAGCACGGCGCCGAAACTGAAGATGTCGGAGCGTGCGTCAATCGCGGCTCCGCGGCATTGCTCGGGCGACATGTAACCGAGCGTTCCCAGCAGCACGCCGCGACCGGTCACGGAATCCAGTGTCGCCTGCGAGGACACGCCTCCGCTCGGTTCCGTCATGGTCAGCTTGGCCAGGCCGAAGTCGAGAATCTTCACGTGACCTTCGCGGGTGATGAAGATGTTTTCCGGCTTGAGATCGCGATGGAAGATGCCGTGGTCGTGCGCCGCGGCCAGCCCGCGTGCAGTCTGGAGTGCATAGTCGACCGCTTTGCGCACGGGCAACGCGCCTTCTGTCAGGCGCCCTCGCAGGGTTTCGCCGGCGAGCAGTTCGGAAACGATGTAAGGGGAATTGTCCTGGCTGCCAACGTCGAACACCGCCAGAATATTGGGATGATTCAGTGCAGCAGTGGCTCGCGCTTCCTGCTCGAAGCGGCGCAGACGGTCCCAATCCGGTGCAGAGCCCGAAGGCAGAACCTTGATCGCCACTTCGCGTCCCAAGCGAGGATCGCGCGCGCGGTAGACCTCGCCCATGCCGCCGGAGCCGATCGCCGACTGAATCTCATAAGGGCCGAGTTTTGCGCCAGACGCCAAACCCATGCGTTGCGCGCCATTATAACGTGCGCGACTGCGCGTGGAATTAGCCCCAGGCACTTACCGGTCGGACAGTGAATGTGGAACAAGTGCTGAAGATACTCGGATGCCCGACAAACCCAATGAAGACTTCATCACGCTCACCATCGTAGGGAATGCGCGGCACCATTTAAACCGCCGAGACCTGCAGCCATTGCGTCTTCCACGACTCCAATGCACGCGCTCTCACTAACGCGTCGCGACCAATTCCGGAACCCCCGCAAGCTCTTCGTGCTCTTCGTCGCTCAAGCGCAGAGATGCCGCGGCCACGTTCTGTTCCAGGTGTTCCAACGAAGATGTTCCAGGGATCGGCAGCATTACCGGAGACCGCTTCAACAGCCAGGCCAGGGCTACCTGCGTCCGGCCGGCGTGATGTGCTTTCGCCACCTGATCGAGCACTTCACCTGCAACCCTCCCTGCACCAAGCGGGAACCACGGGATGAACGCTATTCCGTTACGCTCACAATAGTCGACCACGTAATCCCATTCGCGATCGGCAAAACTGAAGCGATTCTGGACAGAAACGATCGGAACGATCCGGCGAGCCCGCTCGACATACTCCTGGTTAACATTCGATAACCCGACCGCGCGGATTTTGCCCTCACGCTTCAACTCAGCCAAGGTTTCAATAGACACATCAAAAGACACGACATTGTCCGGAGCGTGCAGTTGATACACGTCAATTCGGTCGAGACGCAGTCTCTTCAGGCTCCCCGCGACTGCCTTGCGCAAGTGATCGGGAGTAGCGTTGTGGGTCCATTGGCCGGGTCCAGGACGCTCCCATCCACCTTTTGTTGCGAGGACCAGGTCCGAGGGGTAAGGAAATAACGCTTCTGCGATTAACTCCTCGCTGACATACGGCCCGTAGGAGTCGGCAGTGTCGATGAAATTGACACCGAGTTCCACCGCACGCCGCAGCACAGCAACCGCGGCTTTACGATCTGCTGGCGGACCCCAAATGCCTGGGCCGGTCAGGCGCATCGCGCCATAACCAAGGCGGTGTGCGGAGAGTTCGTTTCCTAGCGTGACAGTTCCAGCTTGACTTGCGGAGACTTCATTCTTACGCATGATTCATACCTCCAGGATTAATTGCCGTTTATTGTAAGACCCGCTTCTGCATTGGATGACGCGGGGCGGCGTTCGGCGTCGGCAACAGATGTCTCGAGGGAGAAAAATCAAGCACAAAACACCAGTTCCGGCTCACCAGCTGTAATGCGCCGTGTAGGTAATCGTTTTTTCCGCGTCGGGCGCGAGCGTGACCGGAAATTCGATTGTCTTGCTGTCGGTCTTGTTGAAGGGATCGGAGTGCGTGGGAATCTCCCAGTTCATCCAGCGATAGAGATGCTCGACCACGCGAATGTCGACCGGCTCTTTTTTGTGGTTGCGCAACTTGATTTCGAAAGACTCGTCGAGCATGTGTTTGTTGTTGTCGACCTTGTAGTCGGTGCGGCGGCGCTCGCCGACAAGATCAAATGCGCTGCCGGTATAGACGCGAACTTTTTCGTCGCGCGGCGTGTGATCGATAACGTTCTCTCCGGTGAACTCCATCTGTCCGTCGTCGTTGCGGCGATAGAAGCGCACCCGGCCCTTGGGAAGCGGCATGCCCAGATGATTGGCGTCAGAGTTGGCGAACTCGCGCATCACCCAGACCTTGGGATTCGATTCCGTGCCGTACTCAGAGTTGTTACGGATCATCTCGATGTTCCAGCCGTTATAGCGGTTGGGATCAATCTTCAATCCGTCGTAAATGTAAAGTTGCTTCGTCGCGACATTGTTGGCGCGCACGAACTCGACTTGCTTGGTTTCACGATCATGCAGCGTGGTGGTACGAGCGAGCGAGTAGAGGTGATATTCATCGAAGGCTTTCTCAGTAACCGGCGGCTGCATGCCACCGCCGATTCCGCCTATGGGACCTGCCATTGAGTACGCACGCATATCCGCTTGCCCGTTCTGAACTTTATTCACATCCCCGGCCATCAGCTTGATGCGCGCGTTCTCAAAGTCTTTGCCGCTCTGGTTATCCATCGTGACCCAGCCGACGATGTCAACCACATCGCCTTTTTCCGGTGCAACGATGTTGTAGTCCGCCTGCCAGGTCAGGCCCCCGGTCACGTAGGAAAGTTCGGCAAGCATCGAACCGGATTTATCGGAGCCGAGCAGCCATTGCAGCGTGGGCTTAAGCACGGTGTCATCGGCGAGCGCGGGAAACTCGGGCGTGCCCGGAAGGCCGAAGCGCACCTTGCCTTCAACCTCGACGATGGGCTGGCTGTTTTGCGCAAACGTCATCTGGCTTTGATAGTACTGATTGCCGTAGCGGCTCTGGGCCATCACGTCATGCGGAACGTAACCGCTGCGAATGATCGTGCCGCGAACGATGGTCTGCCTGTCTCCCGTCTGCACGAGAAAGTCGATGGTCTTTCCTTCGTAGAGCGAAAGCAGCAGCCCCTCCGATAAAGGATCCGCGCGGTAATTCTGTTCCAGAACCTGTAGCGGCCGTTTGCCGCTCGGGTCGCGCAGAATGACTGAGTCCGGTTCGAGATGGGCCGTAATATCGGTGAGCCGCACGCTGGTAGTTCCGGCTTTCAACTCCAAAGGAACTTGCTGACGGACTACGGCGAAGTCCTGGTTGTAGATGGTAAGTGACGGGTTGGGCGCCTCATCGGCAGCCACCGAAAGCAGACAGAGAACGATAAGAACGGTCACGAGAAAAGACGGGTGGCGATTCACGTACACCTCCGAGCGGAGCGTTGTTTCGAAGCCTAGCTCCGATAGAACGCGCGCGGGAGTGACGATTGCAGCACGGATTTGGGTGAAATATTGCATAATCCGTACGTTTTGGGTTGTCGCATTTCGTCTTGTGTTCGCTTTTTAGGTACGCCATCCCCCTGGACATGTCCGGCGGGCATCTGCCGCCAGCACCTTTGGCTCACTACACTGAAATCCTCCCCTTGCTGTGCCGATGAATGTAGGGCAGGAACTTTCTTGCCTTACGCGCCAAGTTATTGAGCGATCAGCCTTTCCAGCGGAAGGCGTCGGGCTGCGGGAGCCCCAGATGAGCCAGCACGCGATAGGCAAACTCGCGGGCCATTTCATCTAAGGAAGCAGGCCGGAAATAGTAGGCGGGAACGAGAGGAAAGATGGTCGCCCCGGCATCGGCAGCGCGGTACATGTTGCGAATGTGAATTTTGTTGAGCGGCGTCTCGCGGACGCAGAGCAGCAGCGGGCGGCGCTCCTTGAGCGTGACATCGGCGGCGCGCTCGATCAGATGTGACGCAATGCCGTTGGCGATGCGGGCCAGAGTGCCGACGCTGCAAGGCAGTACGACCATGGCGTCGGAAGGGTAAGAACCGCTGGCTACATTGGCGCCGATGTCGTCGTTGGATTGCAGTTGAATCTTGCGCGATACCGGGGCTTTTTTCCCGGAGCTACCAAGAATCTGTTCGACGAGATTGGAGCGGCCCTTGATCTCGACTTCTTCAGCCATGACGCGCAGAGCGCTGTCGGAGGCGATGAAGTTGACGGTTTGAATGCGATCGTCCTGATCGAGCGCGAGCAGCAGGTGGCGCAGAAAAATGGCTCCGCTGGCGCCGGTCGTGGCGACGATCAGGTTTTGCGGCGGCTTGTGAACGGATTGAAGCACGAAATCTGGAGCATAGGGAGTCGTAGAAGAAGAAGTCAAGAAGGCGGGTAAGTCCCCAGTTCTGGCAAAGGCGGCCGGAAGTGGGCACCCAATCACTTCCCGCCGCTCGAGGATCGTGAAGGGTGCGTGCGCAGCCTGGGCCAGGAGCTAAGAGCTAGAAGCTAGACAATGGCGTCCACGTCAAATCTCCGATCACGGCGAAGCGCGGTGCAACTGCAGGCGCTGGCCGGAGTAGAGCGTGAAATCCGCGCTCAGGATTCGCACAATCGCCGTAAATATCTGCGCGAGTTCAGCGAAGCATTCCGCAGCTACGAATCGGTGCTCGATTCCAATCAGCTGCAGGATACGGTTCGCGCGGCCGACGTGGTGCTGGTCGGCGACTATCATGCTCTGCCGGCCGCCCAGCGCTGCGCCGCGTCGTTGCTGGAACAGCGCGCGCTGGCCGGCGATCGGCCGGTGGTTCTGGGCGTGGAGACCATCTTTTCGCGCGATCAGCATATTCTCGACGAGTGGTGGTGCCGCGAAATTGACGAGAGCGAACTGCGCCAGCGCATTCGCTTCGATCTTGACTGGGGATACGACTGGGCTCCATTTCACGATCTGTTGGTCGCGGCGCGCGATCACGCCGAGGCATTGTACGGACTCGATTGCATGCCGCGCGAAGACCTGCGCAAGATTGGAGCTCGCGACCGGCATGCCGCGGCCAAGATCGCCGAGATTCGCGAGCGCCATCCCGATGCGGTGATTTTTGTCCTGTTTGGTGAGTCGCATCTGGCGCCCGGGCACCTGCCGCGCGCCCTGGCCGAACAATTGCCTGAGACGAAGACTCTCACCGTGTTGCAAAACGTCGACGCGCTTTACTGGCGCGCCGCGGGAGAACGGGCCGACAAGATCGAAGGCGTTCGCGTGGACGAAAAAGTTGTCTGCTTGTTCAACGCCACGCCGCTGGAAAAATACGAAAGCTATCGCCTGTTTCTCGATCAGTGGAGCCGATGCGAGGATGGTCCGGATTTCGCGCCCACGATCTATAACCTGATCGACAGCCTCGCCAGCTTTCTCGAAATCAATCGCTACTCGCACCACAACGGAACGCAGCCGAAATTTCTGGTGGATATGCTGCCGGAGGTCTACGGGCATTCGTCCATCACTCTGCTTGAGCGCCTGCTTTCGCGACGCGGCGTCAGAGAAGAAGAACTTGCCTGGATGCTGGCAGCGATTGATGAGCGCGGCAGCTCCTATTTGCCGCAGGTGAATGCGTTCTATGTTCGCGAGCTGCAGATCATGCACGCCGCCGAAGACGCGACTCGCTTTCTGCATCACGCCTGCCAGGGCTTGCCGCGCCGGATGAAGGGCGGTTATTCCGGCAGCGGCGAGAGCGGGGAGCGCAGAGCCGCAGACGAATTCTATGCCTGCGTGGTGGAGCACGCGGTCGCTTATTTCGGATCGCGCGTGCTGCATCCCTCGCGGCCGGCGGCGGATGATGGCGATCTGCCGCAATTGTCACGCGCTGCCTTGGAGAAAGCCGCGCAAGCAGCCAACCACACGGACAGGGCAAAGTTCGACGCTGCGGCACAGCGCTGGGGATTCCGCATTGGCAGCCGTATTTATGACGCCTACCTCGCCGGAAAGGTCGGGCCGCGAACCCTGCGCCGGCTTTTTCTGGCGCATCTCGACGAGCCCGGCCTTGCGCGCAAAGTATGCACCGCGGTGCTGGCCAAGCTGCGCGCTTACTCGCGTCCGCTGGCGCGCGCCGCTCACGCCTGACGTGAGGCGTGAGTAAGTCCGGCGACTTCGCGATTGTTCATCCACAAGCGGCTCCAATTCCTCCCAGATGCTAATCTAAGGATTCGCGTCTGCATGCCGATTGCTGACCGCAGAGTGCTCTTGTGAACGCCGCATCCATCCGCCAACTCTTTGAACAAGTGCGCGGGAGAAAACTCTCTCCGGACGAGGCCGTCGATCGCCTTCGTCATTTGCCTTTTGAGGATCTCGGGTTTGCCAAAGTCGATCATCACCGCGCCCTGCGTGCGGGGATGCCGGAGGTGATTCTCGGGGAAGGCAAGACGCCGGCGCAGGTGGCGGCAATTTTTGCGC
This sequence comes from Candidatus Sulfotelmatobacter sp., assembly GCA_030040965.1. Classification (GTDB taxonomy): domain Bacteria; phylum Acidobacteriota; class Terriglobia; order Terriglobales; family Acidobacteriaceae; genus Sulfotelmatobacter. The sequence goes on from JASHOT010000080.1 coordinate 16,535, forward strand.
GACTGGCAAAGCATGGCAGCAATGTTCTGGCGACGCGCGCCAATGAAAAGCAGTTTGCCGCGGTGAAGCGAAAGGTCCGTGGCGTGGAATACCGCGAGCTTGGCCGCGCGATCGTCTTGCATCGTGACGCGAGCAACTACGGCAAAGGTGTAATCGCGGTTGTTTCTGCTGGGACGAGCGACATCCCGGTCGCCGAAGAGGCAGTAGTCACCGCTGAAGTCATGGGCAACGACGTGGAGCACTTCTACGACGTTGGCGTCGCCGGAATCCACCGCCTTCTGGCCAATCGCGAGGCGCTGACCAGGGCGCGCGTGGTCATCGTTTGCGCCGGCATGGAAGGCGCGTTGCCCAGTGTTGTCGGCGGTTTGGTTGGCGTGCCTGTGATTGCGGTCCCGACGAGCATCGGCTATGGCGCGTCATTCAAAGGAATGGCCGCGCTGCTCGGGATGCTCAACTCCTGCGCGTCGAACGTGAGTGTGGTCAACATCGATAACGGATTCGGTGCGGGCTATGTCGCCTCGCTCATCAACCGGTTGCCTTGAGAATCAGGACGAGACAGGGAGGTACCATGCCAGTTGCTCTTTCCGCATCAGCAAAGAAACTGATTGACCGCCCTAACTTTGCCCATCTCGCCACACTCATGCCGGACGGATCTCCGCTGTCGACGCCAGTTTGGATCGGACGCGACGGCGACCGCATCGTGATCTCGATCAGCGATTTCTCTCTAAAGGGCAAGAACACGAAGAAAGACCCGCGAGTTTCAATTTCGATTGTTGATTTCGAAAATCCCTATCACGAGGTGCAGATTCGCGGGCGAGTCGTCGAACGCAGACCCGATCCGGAATTGGTGATCATGGATCCGATTGCCCATAAGTACACGGGGAAGCCGTTTACCATGCGGGGGAATCCGCAGCGGATTGCGTTGCTGATAGAAGTCGAGAAGGAGAAATACACCGAAATCCCGATTAAACACACACCGCCAAAATGAAATAAAGGCGCGGCCCGGGCCGCGCCTCTGTCACCGCTACATCAACCTGCTTCCTCCGCAGACTCGCCGACTTACGACTTGCTGGCCACCCGCAGCTTGTTTTCGACGCTGAAAGCGCCGGGCAGTTGATTGGCTCGGATTCCGGCAACGTTTTTATCCATTGCGCTGTCGACCGTCCCGTACAGAATCACATGCCCATTGTCAACGATGATGCGGATGGGCCGCGCCGGATCCATGGCGTACTTGCTCAGCACCGGATCGCTGTAGAGCAGGCGAGCCGCGCGTAGACGCAAGCCATCGTCGATCATGGAAACCGGCTCGAGCTGCACATTGTCGATCACGTCCTTCACGCCGGGCATGTTGGCGATGTCGGCCATCGCCTCATCGCGGCCCACGCCGGTGCGATCCTGACCTTCGACCGTGACCACACCGTCGTTCACGCTGAGCGCGAAGAAGTCGAAGGTGCTGTCATAGCCCGAGCGCACGTAGCGCAATTTGGTGGCAAGCTTTTCTTCCAGCTGCGCATCGGGCACGTTCGCACCCGCAACCGCGATCAGGTTGCGCACGCCCTGCACGTTAGCGGTCTTGCGCGCATCTTTCGTGGCATCGAGCTTGCGCTGATAAAGATCGACCGTGCCCGTCAGGGTCACAATGCCGTCTTCCACGCTCGCTTTAACATCGGCAAAAGCAGCTTTCTTCGCCAGCTTCCCCGTCACCGCGGATTGAATCTGGCCGTCATAGCGTGCCGCTGCGGCGGTTTCTGCCATCAGCGTGGCACCGAGCAGGCTCACCGCGAGCACTACTCCTGTGAAGTTTTTGAAGAATCGATTCGTTTTCATAAATTGCCTCCGATCCAAATTTCCCAGCTCCCCACCAAAACTTTCTTCGAGCGAAAGTTTCTTCAACTCGGGGTCACCTCCGACCCGTTGACGAAACTTTACGAATTAACCATCTGGTTAATTTATTCGATGTCAGTTGAAACCCGGCAGGTGCAGGTTTGTAGCGGAGTGAAAGAAAAGAAAATGGCAGCCTTGCCGAGGAGCAAGAAACTTTGGCTATAAACGCGGGTTCCTACCACATAAGCGCATCTATCGGCTATTGAATTTTCGTGAATCCTCGATCGCTACTCTCCATTTTCGAACCCTCCCGATTAGGGCCGAACTGCCGTTACCCCAGTAACTTTCGAGGCAGTACCCTGCGTTCTACCATCGTCCAGACTGCGAATTCGGAGGGGCAATTCGCGCATGGGCGAACGTGTCGATTCATCGGCACAGGGAAGTCTCGGTCCCGCCACGGCCAGGAAGCGCGTGGCGGAGGCCGTGCCTTCGCGCCTAAACGGCCAACGGCCGGTCCCTGCAGAAAACGATTTCTGCACCGATAATTCCTGCCCGGTGCCGCCGGTTCACGAAGCTCCGCCCTACAGTCCAGACAACGCACAGGCGCGCGTGCATTTTCTCGAGCAGATGTTTCAGGCCTCGCCCGACGGCCTGAGCATTGCTGACAACAGCCATCGCGTTCTGTGGGCCAATGAGACGTTTATCCGCATGTTTGGCTACACGCTCAATGAAGTGATTGGTCAGCCTCTGGAGAGCCTGGTGGTGCCCTCCGATCGTCAGCCGGAATCAGCGTGGGTGACCGAGGCGCTGCAGAAAGGCGAGCGCATCACGCTTGAAACCGAGCGGCGGAAGAAAGACGGCACGCTTCTCGATGTTTGCCTTTCCTGCGCACCTATGCGGCTGGAAGGAGAAATCTGCGGCTTTTATGCCGGCTATCACGACATCTCAGACCGCAAACGCGTGGAGGCGCTGAGTTCGGCGCTCTACCGCGTCGCCGAGAAAAGCAGCAGCGCGCATGATCTGCAACAGTTTTTTGCCGCGGTTCACAGCATTATTGACGAACTGATGTATGCGCGGAATTTCTACATCGCGCTCTACGATCCCGCCACCGATCTCGTCAGTTTTCCCTATTTTGTGGACGAGCACGACACGGCACCCGCACCCAAGAAAATTGGCCGCGGGCTCACCGACTATCTCATTCGCACCGGCGAGCCACTGTTGGCCACGCCGGAAGTCTTGCAGGCCATGGAGGATCGCGGCGAGGTCGCCCGCAACGGATCGCGCTCGCTTGACTGGATGGGCGTTCCGCTGAAGGTCAACAATCACACCTTCGGCGTGCTGGCTGTGCAGACTTATACCAAGAACATCCGCTACGGCCAGGCCGACAAGGAAATTTTGACGTTCGTGGCGCGGCAACTGGCGAGCGCAGTCGAGATCAAACGCAACGAGCAGGCGCTGCGCCGTTCCGAGGCGCGCTATCGCTCGCTGGTGCAGAGCTCGGTCTATGGTATCTATCGCTCCAGTCTCGAAGGCCGCTTCCTCGATGTGAACCCTGCGCTGATCACCATGCTCGGCTACGGTTCCCCGGAAGAAGTTCTGCTGCTAGATCCGGAAAAGCAGGTGTTTGCGCAGCCCGAGGAGCACACACGCCTGATCGACGAATTCCGCCGCAGCGGCCGGCTGGATGGAATCGAAGTGAAGTGGAAGAGAAAAGACGGCCACTCCATCACGGTGCGCATCAGCGGACGGGCCGTCAGCAGCGCCGACGAGCCTGCCGACGTGCTCGAAGCCATCGCCGAAGACGTAACCGACCGCCGCGTGCTGGAAGATCAGTTCCGCCAGGCGCAGAAAATGGAAGCCGTCGGACGCCTCGCCGGCGGTGTCGCCCACGACTTCAACAATCTGCTCATGGTGGTCAGCGGATACGCCGAAGTCCTGCTCTCCGAGCTCGACGCCACCCATCCGTTGCAGGAAAAAGCGCGCGCCATCCAGCAGGCTTCCGACCGCGCAACTACGTTAACGCGACAGTTGCTTGCCTTCAGCCGCAAGCAGCTGCTGGAGCTGAAAGTGGTCGACGTGAACTCGATCGTGGCCGACATGGAACGCCTGCTGCGCCCTCTGATCGGCGAGAACGTGGAGTTGATTGCCAAACTCGCTCCCGAAGCCGGATTCACGCGCGCCGACGTCGGCCAGCTCGAACAGGTTCTGATGAATCTGGTGGTCAATGCCAAAGACGCCATGCCCGCGGGCGGAAAACTCACCATCGAGACGCAAAACATTGTGGTGGATGAAAACCATCGCCGCGGCCAAACCTTCATCCGCCCCGGCCACTACGTCATGCTTTCGGTCAGCGACACCGGCATGGGCATGGACAAAGAAACGCAATCCCGAATTTTCGAGCCGTTTTTTACCACCAAGGAAAAAGGCAAGGGCACCGGCCTCGGCCTATCCACGGTGTACGGCATCGTCAAGCAAAGCGGAGGCTATGTAATGGTGCAGAGTGAAGAAGGACAAGGCACCACCTTCCATATTTATTTGCCTCGCGTCGAAGGATCGGCGGAAAAGCATGCCGCTCCGGTCGCGAGCGCAGCCGCCGGCGGCACAGAGACGATTCTGCTGGTCGAAGACGAAGAGTCGGTACGGCAGCTCGTCCGCGAAACCCTGGTCGTCAAGGGATATCGCGTGCTGGAAGCGGAAAATGGCGAAGCCGGACTGGCGGCGGCGAACCGCGCCACCGAAAACAAAGAAACGATCGATCTCGTCATCACCGACGTGATCATGCCCGGCATGGGCGGCCGCGAACTGGTGCAGGAGCTGGCCAAGACCACCCCGCAGACTAAAGTGCTCTATCTCTCCGGCTACACCGAAGACGCGGTCAGCGGGGCCGCCATGGGCAGCGGCACGGCATTTCTGCAAAAGCCCTTCACGCTGCAGAATCTGTCACGGAAGGTGCGGGAAGTGCTGGGATAGGGTCGGCCCGAGCAGAGATGCTTCCAGCAACAAAGAAAAGGGGCGCGGCGTAAGCCGCGCCCTGTTACTTTGCAGCGGTTCGAACCGGCCTCTACTTCTTCTTCAGGTTCTGCCGGGCCTTCGCTGCCTTCGACGACGGATGCACCATCGCAAAGTGCGGCAGCATCGCCGCCTTGGCCGACGAGCCTGAGGCATTCTGTAGCTGGAATGACCCGACTGAGAACTGCCCGCTCGTATCGGTCTCGAGGAATATGTTATTCGTGCCGTCCACGGTATAGAAGGTCACGCCGAGGTCGCCAATGAGCGACAAGCTGCTATTGGTCTGCAAGCTTGGGAACTGAAGCGTGCCTTGGCCATTCGAGCTGACACTGTAGCTGGCGTTGCTGCCGGTATTCAGATTGTAGTCGGAGATCAGAGCGCCGGAGTTGTTAACGTCGTAGAGGCCGGTTACGTCGCTGCTACTGGTAGCCGTAAACTCTGCGATCATATCCACCTCCTCCGATGACTCTTCTCCCTCGTCGTTTTCCACAACCGCAGCGCCCGTCAAGTTCAGGCCATATCCCTGCGCCGACGTTCCAAACGAGGTTGTGCTCTGCAGGAAAGCCGTTCCTGCACTGATCCCGCCTGTACCGGCGTCTACCTCGAGGAGTACTACGCCCGCCCCGCCCGTACCGTAGGAAAAGGGATAGGCCGCGAACGTGTAGGTCCCGGTGTTCGACTCGTCAGCCTGGTTCCAGCCCCCGTTGTAAAATCCAGTTAGAGTTAGGGCTGAACGCGCTCCTGACGTGGCATAGTTGCCGGCTGGCGATCCATTGCCTGCGCCGACGACAGCGTCGTTCCAGTTCTCGACGCCCGTCGTGATCGAACCCCCGCTTGCCGCAAGAACCGCCCCGGTTACAAGCGGCCCGCCCTCAGAGTCATCCCCGCTCATCGTGAAAACGAGGTTGCCGCTCGGGAACGATTGTCCTGTCGAAACATACGCGTCGCCCGCCAAGACAGCCGTCCCATCGGTTTCGATCAACTTGAGGTGGGTAGAGTCGATGATCCACACGTCGAAGTTAAGCGAGGGGAATAGCCCATTGCCAGTAGTCAGAGTTGCAGTGCCCGCCCCCGATCCCGAAGCGGGGACGAAGATGCCGCTGGAGGTCTCGATCTGAAGGGAAGTCAGGTTTGTCGAGTTGCCATTGTCGTTGAAGTCCTGTATTCCCGACTGGACCGCGCCACTGCTGCTCAGCGTGACCGAGCCAATGCTGCCCAGCGGGTTAAGAGAGGTATCCACGCCGCTCAGCGCGAAGGAGTAAGAACCCTCGAGCGCAGTCTGTGCGACACCGGAGGTTTGCGTATCGACGGTTCCACTGCCGGTGCCGTTGGAATCGAACCGCGTGATCAGTCCGTGATTGGTCGACGTCATAACAAAGTCAATTCCAATCGGGTAGGAAGTGCTTCCGATGGTGACGCTCAGCGTCCCGCTTCCTCTGCCATCGGCGGTGATTGCGTAGTTACCACTGGCGGATAAGCCCGTCTGGACATTGCTAGTCAGCCCAAGAGCAGCTGCCAGTTCGGGGTCGTTGAGGTCGATCGTAGCGGTCATGGTGCCATTCGTCGAGCCGCTGCCCGGCGTGGCCGTGATTGTTCCGGCTGCCGCGAAGAAGATGGTGTTAGACGCAGCATTGGTCGCCGTGAAATCCTCGCCTGAGAACGAGAAGACGTATGTGCCGCTGAAATTGGCGTTGGTGAACCCTCCAGTTGGAGGCGGTGTGGGTTTGTTGGAGTTGCTTCCGCATCCGACGAGGAACGCGAGACTGAGAAGGGCGGCTGAGAACAGAAGGCGATTGCGTAGCGACATAACTTCCCCCTGACGAAGGCTTTTTCGGCGCTGAGTTTTGGATTTACGTGAATTCAGGGTAGCACGACTCATGGCTCGATGGTTCCAACCCGAATCTAGAGAATAAGTAGCGGAAGTAACCAGAAAATCTTTTTTTACAACTCTTTACAGAGCAGTTAGTTCCGACCGCAGTTTACGGCGTCATCCCGAACGCCCGCACTTTCAGGTAGACCCCCCGACTTCAGTCGGGGGCGGGCGAAGCCGCGGACGGAGGGCTCTCCCAGAACCACTGGCCCGTGGTTCGGGAGATCCTTCGCTTGAAAAACAGCTCCGCTCGGGATGACGCAACGAAAACAACTCCCGGCTCAAGAGGACGCTTCACCCGCGAACTTCGGCTTCCTGCCCGGCCAACAGCCGCAGAGAATCGGCGTATGGGGCGCGGGCAATGCCTTTTTCGGTGATGATGGCACTTACGTACTTCGCCGGCGTTACGTCGAACGCGGGATTTTCCACCGAGACGCCATCAGGCACCATCTGCTTTCCGGCGATGTGTGTGACTTCCTTGACGTTACGTTGCTCGATGGGAATCTGGCTGCCGTCGGGGCAGGCGAGATCGACGGTGGAGATCGGCGCCGCGACATAAAACGGAATGCCGTGCTCCTTGGCCAGCACCGCAACCGTGTAGGTGCCGATTTTATTGGCCACGTCGCCGTTGGCAGCGATGCGGTCGGCGCCAACGACAATGGCCGCGATCTTTCCCTGGCGCATCATCGCGCCCGCCATGTTGTCGGAGATGACGGTGGTCGGAATTCCGTCTTTCATCAGCTCCCAGGCGGTAAGGCGCGCGCCTTGCAGGAACGGGCGCGTTTCGTCGGCATAGACATGAATTTTCTTGCCCGCTTCAACCGCCGCACGAATGACCCCCAGTGCCGTGCCATATCCCGCCGTGGCCAGCGCGCCGGCGTTGCAGTGGGTCAGCACTCCGCCTTCGCTGGGGATGAGCGTGGCGCCGTGGCGTCCCATGGCCTGGTTGGCGGCGATGTCTGCGGCGTGCATGCGCTGGGCTTCTTCGATCAGCGCCTGCTTGATCTGCGGAATGGGCCGAATGCGGATGCGCTCGAATTTTTCCTGCATGCGCCGGATCGCCCAGAAAAGATTGACCGCGGTCGGCCGCGTCTGGCCGATGACGTCGCAAATCTGGTCAAGCTCGCGTTTGAGGTCGCCGGTCGATTCGGCTTTGGAGTCGTTGATGCCGAGCGCGATGCCCATGGCCGCAGCTACGCCGATCGCCGGCGCGCCGCGCACCACCATGTTGCGGATGACGTCGGCGACCTGCTGGTAGGTGGTGCAGGTCACATAGGTTTCTTCGGTCGGCAGCTTCGTCTGGTCGAGGAAGCGCACGCCGCGGTCGGTCCATTCGAGAGTTTGAATCATGGGATTAAGAAATTGAGTGATTTAATCATTGGGTCATTCGAAAAGCCTTTTGGAATGACTGAATGACTCAATGGCTCAATGATCTAATTCCTGTCGGCTCGGTGTCGTCGCGTTGCAGGATGTGCTCCTTGCGCACGTCGGTCGCGTTGAAAATCGAAATGAACGGTGCGGGAGCTGCGGCCTTCTCCACCTTGGGCCGGCCGTTATGCTCTTCGCGCTCCACCAGACACATGACACCGGCGATTTCGAATCCGAATTCGCGCGCGGCTTCGATCGCCTGAATGGTCGAGGCGCCGGTGGTACAGACATCGTCGACAATCACAACACGAGCGCCCTTCTCGCGGAACCCTTCGATGCGCTGCCCGGTGCCGTGCTGCTTCTCAGCCTTGCGCACAAGGAATCCATTCAGTTCTCCGCTGACCACCGCGACTGCCACAACGATGGGATCAGCGCCCATGGTCAGGCCGCCGATGGCTTGCGGTTTCCAGTTGCGCGCACGAATCTCCTCCAGGAAAACCTCACCGACGAGGCGCGAGCCTTTGGCATCGAGCGTAGTAGTGCGGCAGTCGATGTAGTAGTCGCTCTTTGCTCCCGACGAGAGCGTAAACTCTCCCAGGCGAAAAGACTTGTGGGCCAGCGTGCTGAGCAGTTTCTGCCGCGAAAAATCCATGAAAATCTACGATACCACGCGGCGTGCGATATCCGCCCCGGGCCGCGCATCCGCGCCACTGTGCGTGATACCCTGACAGTTCCGCCGATTTCGAGCCAGCAGCCTGACCGGCGATCGAACATCTGCCGTCTTGAATTCGCGCGGCTTCCTGAATCGAGGTATCACATTGCACAGTTCGCGCCTTGCCAAAATCCATCATAATTTTCTTCTTCTCATTGTTGGCATAGCCGGTCTGGCGGCCTTTGCGCTTGCTGACGGCACTCGCACCTGGGAGCAGTCGAAATTCGACGATCTCACCAAGGGCACCGCGAACGGCGTGGCGATTCGCAGCAGGGGCGGGCTGGAACTTGCGCCATCTTTCAAGCTGCTGTACGCGACTCCCTCCACTTACATCTGGGCGGCTGCCGCCGACGCGCAGGGCAACGTCTATGCCGCGACCGGGGCACCGGCACGCGTGTACCGCATTACTCCGGAGGGCAAAGCGACGATCATCTTCGAGCCGCAGGAGTTGCAGGTGCAGGCGCTCGATGTGGGGCCCGACGGTTCGATCTACGCGGCGACTGCTCCTGACGGCAAGGTGTACAAGATTGAACACAAGCCGTCAGAAAAAAGCGCGACTAAGGCCGCGGAGAAGAATTCAGAAAAGAGCAACGATAAGAACGGCTCCGACAAAGATGCGGCGAAAGACACGAAGCCGGTTCTTGATCCGGACTGGAGTTCTTCGGCCTATTTCGCGCCGCAGACGAAATACATCTGGGCGCTGGCGCTCGATAAAACAGAAAATCTCTATGTCGCGACCGGCGATCACGGAGAGATTTTCAAAGTCACGTCCAAGGGCGACCACTCGCTGTTTTTCAAAAGTGATGAGACCCACATCCGCGTGCTGGCCTTCGATGCGCAGGGGAACCTGATTGCCGGAACCGACGGCAGCGGCCTTGTCTACAGAATTTCACCGGCGGGTGAGGGTTTCGTGCTGTACAGCGCTCCCAAAAAAGAGATCACGGCGTTGGCGCTCGATCGCGAGGGCAATATCTACGCCGCCGGCGTAGGTGAGAAGAAACCGGGAGCGGGCGCGGCCGGTGCGGCCGCGGGGCTGCTAAATCTTGCACCAAGCACACCGCCAGTCGCGCCAGCAGCTCCCGGCCTGGCAATTACGCCTGCGCCGACCGTGGTTCCCATGGGCGCGCTTCCATTTCCCGGTGCAGGAGCAGGCGGAGGCTCCGATGTTTACCGCATCGCGGCCGATGGCTCTCCGCTGCGCCTCTGGACGTCGCACGAAGACATCGTCTACGCCCTTGCTTTCGATTCCCACGGCCAGCTCCTGGCCGGCACGGGAAACCGCGGCCACGTCTTTGCCATCGCGGCAGAAGATGAGTTCTCCGATCTGCTGAAGGCGCCCGCCTCGCAGATAACCGCTTTCGCCAAGGCTCCCGGTGGAGGGCTATACGCGGCGAGCAGCAATCTGGGAAAGATTTTTGTGCTCGGTCCACATCCGGAAAATGAAGGCAGTTACGAGAGCGATGTTTTCGATGCCAAAATCTTTTCGCGCTGGGGACGCGCCGAGTTTCACGGCGAAGGCAACGTCGAACTCTATGCCCGCAGCGGTAACGTCGACAATCCCGACCGTAACTGGAGCACATGGAAGAAAGTCGATCTCACCAAAGGCGCCGAGACGGGCGTTCCGGCAGCGCGCTATGCGCAGTGGAAAGCCGTGCTGCATGCGGGCGATGTAACGCCATCAGTCGATAGCGTCACGCTCAATTACCTTCCCAAGAACGTCGCGCCGGAGATCGATGACGTCTCGGTGCAGGTGGGCACGCGCTACCAGCCCATCGCCAGGCCGGCCATCCCGAATATTGCGCCGGACCTGGGCGCAGCGGGCGGAATGCACTTCGACGCCCCCACGCCCAGCACGCACGATCGCGACGCGATCGGCGTGAAATGGAGCGCACACGACGACAACGACGATCAGCTTGTCTATTCGGTGTACTACCGCGGAGATGGCGAAACGCGCTGGCTGCTGCTGAAAGACAATCTCACCGACAAGGTCTACAGCTTCGATTCCAGCCTGCTCCCCGATGGCGGCTACACCATTAAAGTGACTGCTTCGGACGCGCCTTCGCACTCCCCCGGCGAGGCGCTGACGGCCGAGAAAATCAGCCACCGCTTTGAAGTCGATACCACTCCGCCCCGTATCGAAAATCTTTCTGCGGCAGTTGAGGGCGCGCAGATTCACGTGCGCTTCCGCGCCGAAGATGGCTTTTCGACCATCCATCGGGCAGAGTTTTCTGTCGATGCCGGAGATTGGAAATATGTGGAGCCAGTCGGCCAGCTCTCGGACGCGAAGACCGAAGATTATGACTTCAAAGTTCCCGTCGACGCCGGCAAAGACGCGCCAGGAGAGCACGTTGTCGTGGTCCGCGTCTATGACAGGTACGAGAATATGGCGGCGGCGAAGGCGCTAATTAAGAGGTGATGATAGGAAGCAAGGGCGACTGACCTGAAGGTGGCCGTTCTCTTTGAGCAGAGAAGCGGTTACCCTTTCATTCGTTGTCAAGGACGAGTTCCTCGCGACGGGTCCAAAGATAAAGCGCGAAAGCCAGCATGACAAACGGCAGGACTATTCCAAATTCATCAATAAAATATTGTGTCTTCCCAGTGTTAAAAGTCAGGGGCGTGAATACCTCCTGCACGAACGCGTTGTGACTGGTGTGAAGCACGACGCCCGTCCAGAGACTGCCTGACCGCAGACGAAACCAATCAACGATGGTCGCGCCGCCGATATTGAGAATCACGAAACAGGTAAAGCTATACCATCGAGGCACGCCGGCGTTGTTGTAGGAACTGAAGAAGATAATGGGCGCGTGCCAGCATGCCCAAATCACAGCATTGATCAGGGCAGTGGCGGTGAAGTTGCGATTCGTTGCCTCAAAGAGCGCAGGAACAAGAAATCCACGCCATCCAATTTCCTCGCCCAGCGCTCCCCCGAGATACAACATACCAAGAGTCGCGTTGAAAAAAATCATTAAGAGTGCTGACGCAACAGCCGGTATGTGAAGCCCCGTTGATTTGGCTGCGTCGGCCACGAACTTGGGATTCGGCACTCCGCCCCAACCCATGCTCCAAATCACGGCGTATGCGATGCTGACGTACGCCAAGGGAGTGAGCCAGGCTAGCAGCTGCCATTTCCACTCACCCCACTTCCATCCGAAGGTTGTCAGTGGCGTCTTCGCAATCAGTGCAGTGGTCACCGCCGCGGCTGCAGGCGACCACATGATGAGTTGGGTGTAGTATCCGTTCGCGCCGAAAAGATTGCCGGAAATAATTGCGAGCGTTGTGCCAATAGCAGTGAAAATCACCAAAAAGACCAAGAATACCCCGATGTGCTGCCATTGACACACGCGACTCATTGCCGCCCCTCTCCTTGGCCTTCCCACTCTTACGCCGCCGCCAGATAAACGTAGCGCAGAATAAACAGCACGGTCAGAATCCAGATCACGGGGCTGATCTCGCGATACTTTCCGGCCGCGATTTTCACCACCGTGTAAGAGATCAGCCCCAGGCTGAGACCAGTTGCTATGCTGAAAGTCAGCGGAGTGGCCAGCAGCGTCACGAACGCGGGAATCGCTTCGGTAAATTCCGCCCACTCGACGCGTCCGATCGACTCCGTCATTAACGCTCCAACCAGGATGAGCGCGGGCGCCGTGGCATATCCCGGAATCGCGCTGGCAATCGGTGAGCAGAACATCGCAGCCAGAAACATTGCCGCAACGAAAATGTTGCTGAGGCCGGTTCGTGCACCGGCCGCAACGCCGGCCGCACTTTCGATATAACTCGTCACCGTCGACGTCCCCGTCAGCGATCCGAAGATCGTTCCCACAGCATCGGAGACCAGCGCCCGACCCACTCGTGGAATTTTGCCATTCACCACAAAGCCGCCCTGCTCGCAGACTCCCACCAGCGTGCCGACGTTATCGAACAGATCGACGAAGAGAAAGATGAAGATAATTTCGAACAAGCCGAGGTGAAGCGCGCCCCGCAAATCGAGCTTCAACCAGGTTGCGGAAGGATGCGGAAGAGAAAAAATTGCCTTCGGCCAGGTCGCCATGCCGCGCAGCATGCCAAGACCCGTGGTCGCGAGGATTCCGATCAGGATTGCGCCATGAATTTTGCGCGTCATCAAAATCAGCATGATGGCGAGGCCGATGCATGCCATCTGCGCCTCGTGATTCGAGAAGCTTCCCAGGCTGACGAATGTCTCGTTATTCGCGACGACGAGGTTGGCGTTCCTTAGCCCCACGAATGCGATGAACATTCCAATGCCGCCGGCGGTCGAGTGCTTAAGGCAATCCGGAATGCCGTTGACGATCTGCTCGCGCACGCGCGTCACCGTCAAGAGCAGAAAGACCACGCCGGAGAAAAAAATCACGCCCAGCGCAGTCCGCCACGGCACGTGCATTCCCAGGCACACCACGTAGGTGAAGTACGCGTTCAGCGACATTCCCGGAGCCAACGCAATGGGATAATTCGCGTACAGCCCCATCACCAATGTGGCCACGGCAGCGGAAAGGCAGGTGGCGAAAAGCACGCCCTCGATCGGCACGCCGGCCTTGGCCAGCATCTGTGGATTGACCACCACGATGTAGGCCATGGTGAGAAATGTCGTGAAGCCGCCGAGAAGCTCGCTGCGAACCGTAGTCTGATTTTCACGAAGCCGGAAGTAGCGCTCGAGCAAACGGAATCCTTTGCGCAGAATTCAACTCAATAAATTCAAGGCAACAATCGACGCGACATTCTACGGCACGGAGTGCGTCCAGCGTCCATCAATTTCCTCTATCGCGCGCATTCAGGAAAATATTGGCGACGAGCATCACCCGGCGGTGCAGGCTTAAGGGGCGTCATCAGGGATGCTGGTTCAAGAGGCCGCGCTGGATTCGTTTGTGGCTCGAACGTCAACGCCTTCAAGACTGGCGCTGGTGATGGAATGCAAATCGCCCGCGTGACGCAGCTCGGGGAAAAGCCAGGTCCAGAGCGCAATCACGACGAGGGTTCCCACGCCGCCGAGAATAACCGCGGGCACTGTTCCGAACCATTGCGCCGTCACGCCCGACTCAAACTGACCGAACTCATTCGAAGTTCCGATGAAGATCATATCGACGGCGTTGACGCGGCCGCGCATTTCGTCAGGCGTGGCCAGCTGCGTGAACGTCGCGCGAATGATCACACTGATCATATCGCTGGCGCCGAGTAACACGAGAGAAATCAGGGAGAGCGTCAGGCTCGTCGACAATCCAAAAATAATAGTGAAGACTCCGAACGCCGCCACCGTCGAGAGCAGGATGGGACCCGACTTGCCGCGCAGTGGCCGATGCGCCAGCAGCATCGCCATTACGGCCGCGCCCACTCCCGGCGCGGTGCGCATCAGGCCGAGACCCCAGGGCCCGGTGTGCAGGATCTCGCGCGCGTAAACCGGCAGCAGTGCCGTTGCTCCTCCCAGCAGCACGGCGAAAAGATCGAGCGAGATGGCGCCCAAAATCAGCTTGCGCGTCCAGATGAAATGCAGCCCTGCGAAAACCGTCTTGAACGTCATGGGCTCACGCGGCCGCGCCGTCACCTCGGGCCGTATGCGGAAAGTGGTGATCGTCGCACCGATCGCAGTCAGCATCGCGATGGCGTAAACCGCCGAAGGCCCGTTGATTCCGGTTGAGAACAGGCCGCGTTCACCGGCAGCGTACAGAATGCCGCCGCATGACGGGCCTAGGATCGTTGCCGCCTGAAATATGCTCGCGTTCCACGCGACCGCATTCGGAAAATGTTTTTCGGGAACGAGCAGCGGCAGAATCGACCGGCTGGCCGTGCTGTTGAACGAGCGCACCACACCGAGCAGCACCAGCACCGTGTAGATCGCCGTCATCGATCGAATGCCGGAATGCGCCAGCGTCAGCAGCAGAGCGAAGCAGATTGCGAATCCGATGTAGCACGTTGACAGCACCTTGCGGCGCTCGAAGCGGTCGGAAGCATGGCCTGAGATCGGAAACAGCAGAATTCCCGGGACAAACTGCACCAGCCCGACCAGACCAAGATCGAGCGGCTTCTTGGTGATGTCGTAGACCTGCCATCCCACGGCGACAGCCTGCATCTCGACCGCAGCCACGATCAGGAAGCGCGCGATTTCGAACAGAACGAATCCGGGATGCGTGAAGGCGACGCGCCCGGCGCTGGAATCGGCGGCATCAGACATGGATTTCTAATGTGACATAGAACCTAGCGCCGAGAACAGAGAAACCCGCGTAGCTGTTCTAGTTTCTGGCGAGCCACCACTTTCGCGCCGCGATCGTAGACCAGACAGCCTCGACTAATCCAAATGGCCATGCGCCTTGCAGAAAGCCGTAGATCGACCCGAGCACGCATGCAAACGCAAAGCCAAGCGTGAACCAGCGGCTGCGGCTCTCGAAGGCGTAGCAGACCACCATGGCGGTGACCGCGAAAAGGCCGAAGGCGGTGAGTGCGCTCATCATCTCGTTGGATCGCCGCCTGTTCCCATATTCGCGTCCAGCATCTTCAGGTCTTCTATCTTCACGGGACAAATTTCACGCCACGACCGGTGCACTCGATATTCCCTCCACGCCAAACACCCGGCGGTACCGTTCAATTTCGGCTGGAGGGCCCAGCGCTTTGACGTAGTTGTCGGAAAGCTTGACGGCCGGTCGTCCCTCGACCATGGAAACTTTGCAGATCAGGCTGATGGGATCGAATCCCGCGCCGTCATTGGGATTGCATCCGCGAAAATCGTTCGTCAGCAGTGTGCCCCAACCTGCGCTGAAGCGGATGCGACGGTCCGGCTTCCATTTACTGCGATCATGGAAATCGGCGGCGCTGCGAAATTCAGTTGGGGCAATTCCGTCCGTTATGGCGCCCCCAAAGTAGGCGTGCAGGCCGAGAATCGCATCCACGTCGAGCGTGTCGGAGGCGATGAGCAATTTTTCGCCCGGATCGCGCGCACGCGATTTCAGCCAAGTAATATATTCATCGCCGGCAATATACGGATCTTTGCTGTCGACGCGCTGGCCCGTCCAGTCGGCAACCCACTCGGGAGCTCCGGCCAGAAACTGCGTGGTTCCGAAAGTATCGGGCAGCATGACGCGCAGCGCACCTTCGTAGGTCTGCTGCCAGAGCTCGAGCACACGGTATTGCGAAGCCTTGAGCGCCACGTCATCGGGTGCGAGCGCCGCCATCACCATAGGAATTTCGTGCGCGCTGGTGCCAATCGCCTCCAAGTCGTGCTTGTGCGCCATAAATGCATTGGAAGTCCCGATGAAGTTCGGTCCGAGATTCGCGGCCATGGCGACCACCACGTATTCCTGCCACAAGAAACTGTGCCGGCGGCGCGTGCCGAAATCGGCCACGCTCAGCTCCGGCACTCCGCGCAGCCGCTCGATCTTGTTCCACAGTTTCGTTTTCGCCCGTGCGTATAAAACATCGAGCCCGAACTCGCTCAGCGTCTTCAGCTGCGCCCGCGTTTTCATTTCATCGAGAATGGCGAGCGCGTAGAGCTCCCACATCGTGGTGTCGGTCCACGGGCCCTCGAACGAGAGATGAATCTGTCCGTCGCTTACGCGAAGCTGATAGTCCGATAGACGGAAATCGTGCTCCAGCCATTCCAGAAACGCAGGCTCAAAGATTCCGCGCCGTCCGTAAAATGTGTTGCCCGCCAGCCATACCAACTCCGACTTGCGGAAGCGCAGACCGCGCACGTGCTGCAACTGCACTTTCAATTCTTCAATGTGAATCGTATCGGCGATCCGCACCCCGGGATGCCGGTTGTACAACGAGAATTCCACGCGCGTTCGAGGAAAATGCTTCCAGATGAACTGCAGCATGAGCAGCTTGTAGAAATCCGTGTCGAGCAGCGACCGGATGACCGGGTCGAGTTCCCAGTTATGGTTGTGCGCGCGTTCGGCGAGGTTGAT